>NZ_CP059675.1:1800000-2100000 GCF_014069575.1 Schaalia sp. JY-X169 | reverse complement strand
ATCGACCGGCTGCTTCCCGACGTTCTTAACCCGAACGAAATGGAGGGGCGCGAGGACGATATGAGTGTTGGTGACCAAGCCTCGACGAAACATTTGATGAGGTCGGGCGCCCTGGTCGCCGTCGTGCTTGCCCTCCACAACTTCCCCGAGGGCATGGCGACGTTCTTCACCACCTATCAGGATCCGACCGTGGGTATGACCCTGGCGGTGGCGATAGCGATCCACAATATTCCAGAGGGCATTGCGGTTGCCGCACCCGTATATGCCGCCACGGGTTCGCGAAGGAAGGCATTCGCCTGGGCGACTTTCTCCGGGTTGACTGAACCGATTGGCGCGCTGATTGCGGCCGCCATGGTTTCGTGGGTGGTGTCGCCAGAGTTCTTCGGCATTTTCTACGGAATGGTTGCGGGGATGATGGTGTTCCTTGCCTTGGACGAGCTGCTTCCTGGGGCATGGCGCTACCAAACTGACAAGCACCAGACCGTTTATGGCATGCTTGCCGGTATGGCAATGATGGCGGTGAGTTTCATTCTCTTTGCCTCCCCGGCCTGACGGGCGCAGGAGCCTGTGGCCATAGCGAAAGGTCAACGACGATGGTGGCACAGCTTTTTACGGCGCTGAGCGACGCGCGCCTTGGGAGCCCCAGGCAGATACCGGACGACTTCCTATTTGGAGCGGCGACCGCCGCATACCAAATCGAAGGCGCCGCGTTTGAAGACGGCCGGGGCCCTTCGATTTGGGACACTTTCAGCCGCGAGCCGGGCGCAGTTGCGGCAGGGCAGACGGGCGACGTTGCCTGCGATCACTACCATCGCTACCGCGATGATGTTGCCCTGATGAAAGAGCTGGGCTTAGAGAGCTACCGCTTTTCGGTTTCTTGGGCGCGCGTTCAACCTGATGGCGTGCACAGCAACCGGAAGGGCATCGAGTTCTATTCGCGCCTTGTCGACGAGCTGCTCGGGGCGGACATCAAGCCGTGGTTGACCCTCTACCACTGGGATTTGCCGCAGGCGCTTGAGGATAAGGGGGGGTGGCCCAGCCGCGACACCGCAAAACGTTTCCGTGACTACGCAATGGAGGTCTACGGCGTCCTCGGCGACAGGGTTGAGGTTTGGACGACGTTGAATGAGCCGTGGTGCTCGTCTTTCCTCTCTTACACGGCGGGGGAACACGCACCTGGTCGCCAGAGCCTTGAGGCGGGCATGCTGGCGAGTCACCACCTGCTCCTTGGGCACGGGCTTGCAGTCGAAGCATTGCGGGCGGAGAGCGCGTCTCTCGACCTTGGACTGACGCTGAACCTCACGCCGACCCAACCACTGGACCCGGACAGTCCGGCAGACCTTGAGGCGGCAGCGCTTATTGACGGGCAGACAAACCGCTGGTTCTTGGACCCTCTCTTCCGCGCGAGCTATCCCACCGACATTGTCGAGGCTTTTCGGGCCCTAGACCCACGAGCGACCGAAAAGTTTGAGGACAGCGTGCGTCTCGGTGACTTGGAGTCCATCTCCACGCCGATCAGTACGCTTGGCATCAACTACTATCAGGGCGGCATCGTCACTGGTTCGAGGTCGTTATCACCAGAGTTGGCCGAGCGGATCGGGTTCAATGCCTTGGCGACCCCGCCGCTATCGGCTCCAGAGACGACTAGGCGGACCTCGTCCCCGCTTCCTGCGTCCCGCGGCTTCTCTCCGGACACCTACCTGCCGCGGACGGCTCAGCAGTGGCAGATTGACCCCATAATGCTCAAGCACCTGCTGCTACGTGTTCACAATGACTACACGGGCCCATCTGGCACTTCGATTTATGTGACAGAAAACGGCATGGCAGGCAACGACGTGCTCACGCAGACGGAGAGCGGCGCTGCGGTGCACGACCCCACCAGGGAGGCTTTCCTCGAGCTGCACCTGGGTGCCGCCCTCGATGCGCGAGACGAGGGCGCAGATGTCCGCGGCTACTTCTACTGGTCTTTCATGGACAACTATGAGTGGACCTGGGGTTACGACATGCGTTTTGGCATCATCTACGTTGACTACGAGACACAGCGGCGCATCCCCAAAGACAGCGCCAAACTCTATTCAAGGATCATTGCCTCCCGTGAGCTCAATGTCGCCCCGGATGCCGGACTGCTGGTGCGGCGTGGGACCCTGCTTGAGAATGTGCCAGTAATCTAACGTCCCGTGGAGGACACCAAGGTGTCAGCGGGGGCGAGGACGGCCTATCATCGTTCCATGGCTGTTCCCAAGATTCTGCTCTACTACGTTATGGCTCCTGTGCCCGACCCTCGCTCCGTGATGCTCTGGCAGCGGGAGCTCTGTGAACGTCTGGGACTTCGCGGGCGAATCATCGTCTCACCCCACGGCATCAACGGGACGGTCGGCGGAGAAATAGAAGCATGCAAGCAGTACATTAAGCGAACCCGGGAGTACCCGCCGTTCAAGTCTCTGTCTGAGACGGTGAAGTGGTCGGAAGGAAGTGGGTTCGAAGACGACCAGCCGGAGTGGAACGGGGGCAAGGATCGTCGGGCAGCTTGGAAGCGCATTGTCGACTTCCCGAAACTGTCCGTGAAGGTCCGTGATGAGCTGGTTGCCTTCGGCACGCCGGAGGAAGTTAAGGTTGGTCCAGACGGAGTGATTGGTGGGGGAGTCCACCTCAGCCCCGCAGACGTTAACGCCCTCGTCGAAACCCGTGGGGATGAGGTCGTCTTCTTTGATGGCCGCAACGCTTGGGAAGCTGAGATTGGCCGCTTCAGCGGAGCTGTTGTGCCGGATGTTGAGACTACCCACGGTTTCATCAAGCAGATTGAGAGCGGCGCGTTCGACAGCATCAAGAACCGTGCCGTCGTCACATACTGCACCGGGGGGATTCGCTGTGAGATCCTCTCCGCCCTCATGAAGAACCGCGGATTCTCCGAGGTGTACCAGATTGATGGCGGCATTGTTCGCTACGGTGAAACCTTTGGCGACGAAGGGCTTTGGGAGGGTTCCCTAGCCGTGTTTGACGGGCGGGAAACCATCGACTTCTCTGAGGCGGCCAAAGTGGTTGGCGTTTGCGATGTGTGCGGGGAGCCAGCCAAACACCTAGCGAACTGTGAAGATCCCTCCTGCAAGACGCGTCTAGTGGTGTGCGTTGAGCATGCACGCGAGGCTCAAACGTGCGCCGAGCACACGCCTACTGCGGCGAAGCAGCAGCGGTAAGCCCTTCCACGTCCTTGAGCACAATCCTTGACCCGTCAACCGTGATCAGGCCCGACGTGCCGAGCTGCCTGAGCCTGCGGCTCAGGGTCTCTGGCGATATCCCAAGCAACGAGGCAACATTGCGTTTGGTCGTCGGCAGGTAGACTGCCGTGACGCCGCCGGTATGGGTGCGCGGCAGTTCAAGTAGGTAGTGCACCACGCGGCTCAATGCATCCGTGTGCGTCGATCCGGTTAGCGCACGCTCTGCCTCCACCAACCGCCCCGTCACCGCCTGCAGCATCTGCAGCGCAATATCCGGATAGGCCTGAACGAGGGCGGAGAGGTCGCGGTGGCGGAACTGGCACACCTCAACGTCTGTTTCCGCAACTAAGTGCTGGCCGGAAGGACGCCCGGTGACAAAGTCAATCTCCCCGGAGAAATCCCCAGGCTCAAGGAGGCGAACCAGTTGCTCCTGGCCGTTCGCGATGATTCTGGACACCCGCACCGCACCCGTGTGTACCACCATCAGCACTGGGTCCGCATCACCAGGGGCCTGAAGTGTCTCGCCCGCCTTCCGTGAGACGGCATTGGCAAACCGTGCGACCTCGAGTTGTTGGCGTGGCCCCAGAGTCGCAAAGAGGGGAACCTTAGACACGCACGAGTGACTGGTGGGCGTCATGAGTGGGGATCCCTTCCTTCTTCTTTCCGGACAGGCGCAGTGCATTCAGGATAACCAACAGGACACTGGCTTCATGGATGAACATTCCTCCAGCCAGCCCGAGGGCGCCAAGCAGAACGGCCACGATGAGGGCGAAGACTGTGCCTAGAGCAATCGCCGTATTCTGCTTCATGATCCGCAAAGTAGAGCGGGAGACGCTGGAGGCGTGCGCTAACTGGTCAAGGCGATCGCCAAGAAGAACCACCGAGGCCGTCTCCATAGAGATATCAGTTCCCGACTGTCCCATGGCCACCCCGACGCTTGCGGTGGCTAGAGCAGGGGCATCGTTAACACCGTCACCAACCATGACGACGCGAGCGCCTTCTTCTTGAAGTCCTCGAACGTGTTCGGCCTTGTCGTGGGGCAGCATGCGGGCATGCCACTGGGGTATCCCGGCTTGCTCTGCAACTGAATGAGCGGCGCCCTCGTTATCTCCCGTCAGCAGCACCACGTTACGTAGGCCTGATTTCTTGAGATGATCGATGGAGGTGGCCGCTTCTGGCCTGATGGCATCGGTGATGGCGATGAAGCCCACGTAGAGGCCGTCAACGGCGACCAGTAGAACGGTCTGGCCAGCCTCCTCCAGAGTCTGCACGGTTCGCAATGGGCCAGCCCCGATGGCGGTGCCCTCCGTGCCGAGATAGTCGTAGTTCCCAATGTGAACGCGACGGGGTCCAACATGTGCCGCTATGCCGCGCCCACTTACGACTTCGACATCGGTTGGGATTTCCAGAAGGAGTCCCTGTGCCGCAGCCTGCGCCACAACCGCTCGGCCCAGGTGGTGTTCACTGGAGGTTTCTACAGACGCAGCTAGTGTGAGCAGGGCGTCCTCGTCCAAGTTGGCGTTATCGACGTGTACTGTCGTCACCGTGGGCTGGCCGAAGGTGAGGGTTCCCGTCTTGTCAATGGCAAGCGTGTCGGCTCGAGCCAATGCCTCTAAAGCCTCCCCGTTCTTGATGAGAACGCCATTGCGGGCCACGTTGCCAAGGCCAGCGACCGCTGCCACGGGAACCGAGATGACCAGGGCGCCCGGGCATGCGATCACGAGGAAGACCAGAGCCTTCTCTAGATCGCCGGTGAATGCGAACAGTGCGACCGCCCCCACCAGGATCGCGGGCGTGTAGTACTGAGCAAACCTGTCCAGGAATCTCGCTCCACGGGTGCGGGATTCCAAGGAGTCCTCAACAAGTTCAACGATGCGTCCGAAGGTGGTTTCGTCCCCAACTTGCGTTGCCCGAACCTCAAGGTAGCCACTTTCCACAATGGTTGCGGCGTGGACGTCGGATCCAACTTCCTTGAAGGCCGGGGCTGACTCGCCCGTGATTGAGGCCTCGTTGATGCTGGCGCTACCAGCGACGATCACCCCGTCGGCACCAATCCGCTCACCGGTTGTAATGACGAGGACGTCACCGACCTCGATGTCGTCGGCCTCCACCTCGACTCTCTCACCACCCCGCACCACGGTCGCCGTGGTCGGACTTAGATCGATGAGTCCCTGGATAGAGCGCCGTGCCTTCGCAAGGGTGCGCCCTTCAAGCCAGGCCCCGAAGAGGAAAAGGAAACCAACCACGGCAGACTCTAGGTAGTCGCCGATGGCGATCCCGCCGATGATTGCGATCGTCACCAGCAGGTCGATTGACCAGGTGCGGAGCCGCAGTGCCCGCCAGGCGCGAATGGCAATGGGTATGCCAAACGCGACACTGGCGGCAATGAGCAGGACGTCTAGGAGCATCTCAGCGCACCCGTGTCTTCAGCACCTGGTAGCCAAGTGCTGCAACCAGGTCGGCTACTTTCTGCACGTCGGTAACGTCCTCGTCGATGGTTGCGTCAACCTTGTTGGAAGTGAACTTGACCTTGACGTCAAGAACACCGGGGGAGCGGTCAAGTGTTTTTTCAATCTTTGCCACGCAGGAAGGGCAGGTGAACTGGCTGGTTGTGAGGGTAATCTTCTTTGTCATGGCTCCATTTCACCGCGGCTACGGCACTTGCGCCTTGACCTGCGTCAAGGTTGTGTGTAGCGCTAGGCTGGGGTGATGAACTTGGCGACCTTCCCCTTTGAGAAACTGCGTCGCACCCCCGATATTGAAGCCCCAAACCTGTTTGCTGCCGACGCTTCCGACAGGCTCCTGCTCGACCTTGCCACACCCGCGATTGCGGAAGCCTCCCCGGGGAGTGTTGTCGTGGTTGGTGACCGTTACGGCGCGCTCACCCTGGGGGCTGCGGCACTTGGGGTCAGACAAATCCGGGTTCATCAGGACTCCTACACGTCAGAGTTGGCGTTGGCGACCAACTGGGAGCGGCTTGGCGCCGAGTTGGGCTTACCTGCGGATTCTTATGACAACCGCGATCTCGATGCGTCGTTGTTTGACCGGGCGCAAGTCGTCCTCATGCAGCTTCCAAAGGACCTGCGGCAGCTGGAACACTGGGCCCACCTGGTGTCCCACTACGCAGACCCGTCGGTACAGGTATTTGCCGGGGGGCGAGTGAAGCACATGACGCGGGCGATGAATGAAGTTCTTGAGCGGCACTTTGGCTCCGCGACTGCCTCACTGGCACGCCAAAAGTCACGCGCGCTGATCGCCGCAGATCCGCTACCTTTTTACGAGGGCGTGGTGGCGGATACCGAGCGTGAATGCGAGGGCGGAGGTGAGCCTGAGGCCGGGAACGCGGCGCAGTCGCGAGAGTCCCACCTTAGCGAGCACTACGATCCTGATCTCGACCTATGGGTGTGTTCCACACCGGGGTCATTTGCTTCAGGCAAGGTTGATATTGGTACCCGGTTCCTCATCCCGTTTCTTGAGGATCGCGTCAACCTCCCTGAGGGAGCCGAGGGCGCTGAGCTCGTGGCAGTGGACCTGGGGTGCGGCACAGGGCTACTGACCGCCGCGCTGCTGCGTGCTCACCCCGATTACCACGTCATTGCCACAGATCGCTCCGCCGCCGCGGCGGCATCGACGAGGGCGACAATCCGCCGCAACGGCCTCGACAAGTTCGACGGGCGAGTTGAAATTCGCCGTGATCACGGCCTCTCTCAGCAGCCCGATGCCTCGGTTGACCTGGTGGTTTGCAACCCGCCATTCCACTCGGAAGCAGCGATCACCACGGCGGCATCGGACGCGATGTTTGTCGAGGCCGCGCGCGTTCTAAAACCAGACGGGGTGATGCTGACGGTCTTCAACTCTCACCTGCCCCACCGCCGCGCCCTCGAACGCGTGATTGGCCAAACGGTGCAGCTGGGACGCAACGCGAAGTTCACGGTGACGCGCTCGGTCCGCGGGAGTTTGGGATGAGGTGAAGTTGGTGGCTAAAGGGTGAGGGGCCCCACCATTTTCTGGCAGGGCCCCTCAGTGCTTCTTACTTGTCTAGGCTACTTCACCGGTTCTGGCTTGATCTTCCATACGTGTTCGGCGTAGTCCTCGATGGTGCGGTCCGAAGAGAACCGGCCCGATTCGCAGATGTTCACCCAGCACATGCGTGCCCATGCCAACTGGTCACGGTAGTCCTCGGCCATACGGTCGCGCGTCTGGCGGTAGTCCTCAAAGTCGCCCAGCAGATAGTAGGGGTCAGCCGGATCCCAAGTCGTGCCATCCAACAGCGACCACAGCAGGTCGTGGAAGTCACCGTTGCCACCATCTTGTAGGGTTCCGTCGACGAAGGCGTCGAGGACGCGCTTCAGGCCCGGCACCGTCTCATAGAGGTCGCGAGGGCGGTAGTTTGCCTGCAGTTCTGCGAGTTCTTCTTCACGAGCACCAAAGATGTAGGCGTTGTCGTAACCAACCGAATCAACAATCTCCACATTGGCCCCATCCAGCGTGCCCAAGGTGAGGGCGCCATTCATCATGAACTTCATGTTCGAGGTGCCTGACGCTTCCTTGCCAGCCGTTGAGATCTGCTCGGAAACATCGGCCGCCGGAATGATGTGTTCGGCTGGGGTGACGTTGTAGTTCTCCACGAACACAACGGCGAGGCGCCCCTTCATGTCGGGATCATTATTGACGATACGCCCGACCTCGTTGATTAGCTTGATGATCGCCTTAGCACGACGGTAGCCCGGGGCGGATTTCGCACCGAAAATAAAGACGCGGGGCGTCACGTCAAGACTCGGGTCGTCCTTGAGTCGGTAGTAGAGATCCAAGATGTACATGGCGTTGAGCAACTGGCGCTTGTACTCGTGGAGGCGTTTGATTTGCACATCGTAGATTGCGTCGGTGGGGATCTGCTCCCCCTGACGATTCTCAAGCCACTCCGCGAAGTCAACCTTATTGTCGTGCTTGATTGCCATTAGCTCACGCATGAGGGCATCATCATCAGCCTTGGGGAGCAACGTTCGCAGCTGGTCGAGGTCGGTAACCCAGGCATCAGAGCCAAGTTCGCGTGTCAGGAGCGCAGCCAATCGGGGGTTACAGCTCTTGAGCCAGCGGCGTTGGGTGACACCGTTGGTCTTGTTGTTGAAGCGTTCTGGCCAGAGTGCGTACCACTCCTTGAGAGTGTCCTTCTTGAGGATTTCTGTATGCAGCGCCGCGACTCCGTTGATTGAGAAAGAGGCGTAGCACGCGATCCACGCCATGTGGACGCGGCCGCCTGAGACGGGAGCAATCGAGTCAATGGTTGCGTAGTCAAGGCCCAAGGCCCGGAGCTCTTCGTAGAAGCGACGGTTGATTTCGTAAATGATCTCGAGGATGCGGGGGAAAAGCTGCTGGAAGATTGAGATCTCCCAAGTTTCCAGGGCTTCTGTGAGTACCGTGTGGTTAGTGTAAGCGAACGTCTCTTGAACGATTTCCCAGGCTTCATCCCATCCGAGTCCCTCATCATCCATGAGTAGGCGCATCAGCTCGGGAATGGCGAGGACGGGGTGAGTGTCGTTTAGCTGGACGGAGTTAAGCTCGCCGAACTTTGAGAAATCGTCACCATAGGTCGCCTTGTACTTCTCGATGATGGTCTGCAGCGAGGCTGAGACAAAGAAGTACTGCTGACGAACACGCAATACCTTGCCCTCATAGGTGGTGTCATTCGGGTAGAGAACGCGGCAAAGGTCGGCGACGCGTTCGCGCTCAACGATGGCGTCGGTGAAGCGTTGTGAGTTGAAGGCGTCATAGTCGAACTCTTCAATGGGTTCAGACTTCCACAGGCGAAGTGTGTTGACGTTCTTGGTGCCGTAGCCAATGATCGGCATGTCGTAGGGGATGGCCCGTAAGTGCATGTCGGCGAAGTCGACCAGTTTCGCTTCTTCCTCGCGGCGGATTACAAAGGGGTAGCCTTCTTCCATCCAGGGGTCGGGGTGCTCGTTCTGGAAGCCATCATCGATGGTCTGCTTGAACAGTCCGTAGCGGTAGAGGATTCCGTAGCCGGTGACCGGAAGGTCCATGGTAGCGCACGAGTCCAGGAAGCAGGCTGCCAGGCGGCCCAGACCCCCATTGCCAAGAGCGGCGTCATGTTCGGCCTCGAGAACCGCGGTTAACTCCTGGCCGAGAGCGGCAGCGGCTTCGGAGGCTTCCTCAAGCATATCGAGATTGACGAGGTTGTTGAGAAGGGCCCTACCCTCAAGGAACTCGGCCGAGAAGTAGTGTTCCTGTCGTCCCGCCCGGTACAGCTCCGTCGTTGCATTCCAGTCATCAGCAATCTTGTTCACGACAAGGCTGGAGAGGCCCGCCCAGAACTCGGCTGGGGTTGAGTTCTCTGTGGTCTTGCCGGACTCGGAACGCACGAATGAACCCAAGGTTGAGGTTAAATCTGCAGACATTTGCTATGTCTCCTAGCTACAAGTAGGCCAAAGCGCTTGAGACGAAAAAGTCATGGCAACAATTGGCGCGAACATTACCAAGTCTTGCAGAAGTGTGTGCCAACTGCGGGGTCATTCGCTTTGGGCTTAGGCACACTGCCGCGCGACTGGAGAGACTATTTACTCGCCACCCCCACTGAAAATCCCTGCAACGAAGCCAATAATCAACGTGATCACAACAAGGATGATCGCGACCCAAGCCAACCACATCAGGCCCTTGACGACGAAGCCAAGAATCGCGAGGATAACCCAGAGCACAAGGAGGAACATAAGTAACCAAATCATGTCCCCACCCTACCGCGGCATTCGAGCCAGGCTTTCCCGTGCAGCAGAACAAATGATTCAACAGGTGCAGACCGCCGATGGAGACTAACCTCTTAGCCGGATATTTGAGTTGCCCGCGTCGAGACCATCGAAACCAGAGGACCCAGAATGAACACTCCGAGAATAGTGAGCTTTGCGCAACCTGTCGGCTCGACGGTAGCGGGTGGAGGTGGATCGACAGCCACTTCGTCGGCAGGAAAAATGGGTTTGCTTGCGATCATTCTTCTGGGTATCAACGGGATCATCGGCTCTGGTGCCTTCCTCCTTCCCCAGCAGATCTATCATGATGCGGGATTCGCCCTCGGACTTGCAGCGCTCTTGGCGGCGGGGATTGCGACACTGTTCATCGTGTTCTGCTACGCGGACCTGGCTGGGAAAGTTACCGGCAACGGCGGTGCATGGCTGTACTGTTACAACGCTTGGGGCCGCTTCACGGGATTCCAAGTGGGGATCTTTGTCTGGTTTGCCGGGCTTGCCACAATCTCAACTGAGGTCGCCGCTTTGATTCGAATCTTCCGCGACTCGGTGCCGGCTCTGAAGAACCATTGGGTTGCGGTAGGAATCGGCGCCGCAGTGATCGTTCTACTTGGCGCCATCAACTGGTTTGGACCCAAACTCTCCCAGCTGGTCAACAGTATTTCCTCAGCAACGAAGATCGCTACGGCCGCTTTCTTTGTTATCGCAGGGGCATTTGCGTTGAAGATGGCGAACTTCAAGCCACTTGTTCCCGACACGATCAAGGACTTTGGTGAGGGAATGGGTGCGGTAGGGACGGCCTACGGCATCACCTTCTACCTTTTCGCTGGATTCTCATTCCTCACCATTGCCGGTAACAAGATGAGGAATCCGCAGAAGAACCTCTCGAAGGCTCTTGTCATCGTTATTGTCTTGGTTACGGTGGTTTATCTGCTGATCCAGACGGTCACCGTCGGGATCCTTGGTAGTGACACGGCAAAGTCCGCAACGCCGGTTGCAACCGCTATGCAGCACACCCTCGGCGAATGGGCGTACTACCTGGTCATTGCTGGTACCGCAGTTGCCGTGTTTGGCGTTGCTTTTGCATGCTCTTTTGAGGTGCCGGTTCTTGCGGCCTCTCTGGCCAATGAACACAAGCTGTTGCCTGCTTACATGGGTAAGACAAACAAGCATGGAGCGCCCTCGGTGGCGATTATCGTCACCGCTGTTCTTGCGTGCGGAATGCTCACGACTGGTTCGTACGTCTTCCTAGCCTCGTGTGTCGTTTGTGCCAGTGCAGTCCAGTACGTGCCAACCATCCTTGCTGTGCTGAAGCTGAAGAACATGCCGTCCGGGGACGGCGCGTTCCAACTCAAGGGCGCTGCCCGGTGGATCCTGTCGCTCCTAGCGCTGGCAGCGTCCTCGTACCTGTTCTTCTCCCTGACGTGGAAGGTGCTGGTGATCGCGGCTGGTGTGTTCGTGATCGGCGTGATCATCTACGGCTTGGACTCGAAGCGTCGCAGTGACCCCACGCAGAAGGTCGACCCCGGGGTCGAGCTCCACGATCCTGTTGCAACGCGCGCAGGCTCAGCGGTGATTGACCGCTCGGCTTTTCCTGATCGCGTGCTTGCTGCTTCGGCGGCTAAGGCTGCCGCTCCAGCCTCCAAGACAGGCACGTCGTCCTAGCGTCCTAGGCTCCTAGCCCGCTTGCCGACTTCGGGCTGGACTCTCCCAAGGCTGCTTCGTTACAGCCGACGTTTTGCGCGACAGTCCCAAATGTATACGTGGGGGCGAAATGCATGTCTGGGGTACGTACCCCAGAGGCACATCTCGTCCCCACGTATACATTTCGGAGGAGGGAGCGGGCGGACCGTGCAAAGAGCGGGCGGAGCGAGGAAGCAGTGGGCCGCCCACGAAGGAAGAGGCGCGTCCCTGCTGGCATGGATGGAGCCGCCTATCGGACTCGAACCGATGACCTGATGCTTACAAGGCAACTGCTCTACCAACTGAGCTAAGGCGGCGCGCAGATAAGTCTGCCTGAATGCGGCCGCCCCGTCAAAACCGTGGGGCACATGGAGTGTGAGTCGCTGGTCACAGGCGGAGGATCTGCGGGTCACAGGTGTAGGACTTGCTGGTCACACGATATTGGGACCCTTGAACCGCGTGTTTATGAGCTCGGACGCAAGTTCTACCTCCGATGCGTTAGCTGCCACTCACAGCAGTCAAGAGTTCCGCAATGACGGCCTCGGCTGTGTCCCCGGTGAGAGTGATGTTCTTGTTGTGAGCAACGAACTCGGGGGTCGCGACCTGGGTGCGGTCCTGGATATCGGCTGCTACCCAGGTGTTTGTCGCGGTCGTCAAGTAGCCCTGAGCCGCGTCCGTATCAAAAGTTGCGATGAGGTCTTCAGAGACGCCGACTCCGCGGGCGATCTCCGCAACCTGTTCCCGGGAAGCATCAAGATCCTGGTAGAACGTGTCCTCAGAGGTTGCGGCCTCATAGAAGCGGTCAGTCAGTGCGTCCTGGAACTCTAGGAACAAGTCCGGAGCTCCCGCTGCCACGACCAGAGCGCCGGCGGTCGCCGCCACGTTGTAAGCACCACCTGAAGTGATGACAGGCTGCATTAGAAGGTTGTAGTCACCGGCTTGGGCGGTGTCGGTCAGGTGGGGGCGGAGCGCCATCTCAAGCTGGGTGCAGGCACCGCACGTGTAGTCAAAGTAGAAGGTGAGGTCTTCTGCATCCGGATTGGAGACGCCAACGCCCTCGGACGAAACGACAATGGGCTGACCTTCACGGAACTGTTCGGGAAGTCCCTCTGCGGCGCTCTCAGGTGTGGGCCGGTTGACAACCACAAAAACAATGGCGATGGTGATCGCGGCAATCAGTACGACCACCAGGGCAATGATGATGTTCCTGGTCCGTTGATCCGATTTCGCCTGGGCTTCGCGCAACTGCTTTGCCTTGTCGCGAGTTCCACCATCAACCTGCGACGCGTTCTTTTTAGCCATTGGGTCTCTCCCCTTATTGAAGCCTCAACTAATTCTGCTAGTCAGAATACCGGGCATCCCCGATTTCACCAGGGTCTCAGGTTCGCTGTGGATGAAATAAGGGGGAAGTCAGCGCGGCTGGAGACAATGGCCGGGGTCGACCGACGTGCCGTAATCCCAGGCGTACCTGTGCGGCAAAGATCTGTTAGATATTCGCTGCGATCGTCAGGCCGACGAGGGCGATTAAGGCCACAGTGAGCCCCATCAACCAGCGAAGTGCAGGTCGCTTGGAAACCGAGTTGAGTCCCGACCGTAGGCCGACTCTCATTGTGTACGAGGACGGGATCAGCCAGCAGACCGTGATACCGAGAACAAACGCCACCCACACGAGCACCTCACCCGCCACCCAGGCCGCTGCGTCGGCGCCGAACCAGCCCAGTGGTCCAAGCGGATCCCAGATCCCAGCGTAGGCCTGCTGTTGGACGAGGCCGGTGACGTATGCCACGAGTGCGCCTGCGAGGAGGCCCGGCAGCAATGAAACGAGGGCGGTCACGGCCCGCCATGGGGTGGTCACAGCGACAACAAATGCTCGCTGCCCAGATCCTCGAGCGCGGTGGGCCCTCCGTTGCCAAGCGTTCACCGCCAGGGCTCCGACGACCTGAAGTGTAGCGAGGATCCCCACCAGGACGAGCAAACCCTGGAGGTGCCAAAATGCGGGAAGCCACGCGAGGGATCCCACAGAGCCGACTGTCAGAAGCAGACCCAGAGTTCCGCTCGGACCTGTTGGTGGGGGATTTACCAGATCTATCAGAGCCGTGGGAGGGACGGCGTAGGGAGAGTCGTCGGGCATGAGGGTGGGCACTGGAGCCAAGGTGATAGGGGGCGACTCGATGGCCGTCGCTTCCAGGTTGTCGCTACCCGGGGTGACAGGCGCGTCAGGAAACACCAGGCGCGCACCTTGGAGGCAACGCAGCAGGTCATCCGGTGCCAGCCTTTCATCAGCATCAGGCCTCAGTGCCCAGAGAAAGGCTTGCGCAATCTGATCGCTTAGCCCCTCGGTGTCGGGTCGACCTTCAAATACTCTCTGAAGGATCGCGTCGGTCCGCCCCGTGCCAAAGGGTGGACGGCCAGTGGTTGCCTTGAGCAGGGTGGCCGCCCAGGCAAACCAATCGCCATTCTGCAGGTGCTCGAGCGAGGGCTTCGCCGTGGCAAGAAGCTCGGGGGCAACATAGCCCGGGGTTCCGGTGATTGAACCGGTCTGTGTCAGGTGGTTGTCACCCTCGCCGTGAGCAATCCCAAAATCAATGAGTGTTGGGCCCGTTGACGTGAGGATTACGTTTGAAGGCTTGAGGTCACGGTGTGCGATGCCCGCGACGTGGATTGAGTCGAGTGCATCTGCAAGTTCGCTACCGAGCTGTGCTGCGTCGGCAGGGTTGTAGGAGAGCCTGCGTAGTTCGCTCTCTAGAGTTGGGCCCTCAATCAACTCGGTTACGACAAAAGGGGCGTATGCATCGGCCTCGACGTCGAGGACGCGCGCCACGCGAGGTGAGCGGACTTGGTTGACAAGACGGGCCTCGCGAAGGAGTCTGAGTCGCGCTTCCTCCGTGGAGGCAAGGGAAGGATGGAGGAGCTTTAGTGCCACACGGTTGCCGCCCCCGTCCTCGGCAGACCAGACCGTGCCAGTTCCACCACGACCGATCTCAGTCCGTAACAGGTAGCCGCCAACCCAGCCTGAACCCTGCTCAGGACCATCTCCCTGCGCGGAAACTGCATTGTGCGCCACCATTTGATCAATCTTAGGACGGACTGAGAGCGGTGCGTGCTAAAGTACCAAGCGGACCACGTGCGCACCGTTGCGGGTCCTAGTGCCGAAGTCGACACTAAAGAATCTCTACTAAGGATCGTCCGGCACGTACCTGCCGGTGGAGGAAAAATGGCAAGTGTAACTTTTGATCACGCGACGCGAATCTACCCCGGATCTGACCACCCGGCTGTTGACAAGCTGAATCTCGAAATCGCGGATGGCGAGTTCCTGGTTCTAGTTGGTCCCTCGGGCTGTGGCAAGTCAACCTCACTTCGTATGCTGGCCGGACTCGAAGACGTAAACTCCGGACGCATCTTCATTGGCGACCGTGATGTAACGGACGTTCAGCCCAAGAACCGCGACATCGCGATGGTTTTCCAGAACTACGCCCTGTACCCGCACATGACCGTGCGTGACAACATGGGCTTTGCTCTGAAAATTGCTGGTGAACCCAAGGCGGAAATCAAGAAGCGCGTTGATGAGGCCGCGAAGATTCTTGACCTTGAGCCCTACTTGGAGCGCAAGCCAAAGGCGCTCTCCGGTGGTCAGCGTCAGCGTGTTGCAATGGGACGCGCAATCGTTCGTAAGCCCCAGGTCTTCCTGATGGATGAGCCGCTGTCGAACCTTGACGCGAAGCTCCGTGTCCAGACGCGTACGCAGATTGCGTCGCTACAGCGTTCGCTCGGTGTAACAACCGTCTACGTCACCCACGACCAGACGGAAGCCCTCACCATGGGTGACCGTATCGCTGTCATGAAGGATGGCTTGCTTCAGCAGGTTGGCACCCCTCGTGAAATGTATGACGAGCCGGCCAACAGGTTCGTTGCAGGCTTCATTGGCTCACCAGCCATGAACTTGGCCACCTTCACCATTGAAGGCACCCACGCCAAGCTTGCTGGTGCAGTCGTTCCGCTATCGGCAGCAACCCTGGCAGCAGTAACGCCAGAGGATGACGGCAAGATTGTTGTTGGTTTCCGTCCTGAAGGGTTGCGTCCAATCGACAACAACTCGACCACCGGAATCCCGATCGTTGTGGACCTGGTTGAAGAGCTGGGATCAGACGCCTACGTTTACGCTCACCTTGCAGGAACCGGTGAGGGCATTGTTGATGTTGGCGCACAGCAGATCGTGGTGCGCGTGGCTCCGAACTCGGCACCGGTTGCAGGTTCGAACATGCGCGTAGAGATCATTGAGGGTCAGCAGCACTGCTTCTCCCATGCGACGGGTGTCCGCCTGCCGGCATAGTAGTTTCCGCGTATTGCATTAGGCGAAGGGTCGGGGTTTTCCTCGGCCCTTCGTTGTATGCAGCGTATGCCGCTACTATGTTCTAGGTTTGCTGAACTGGAAGGGGGGTGCTGTGCCAAAGAGTATGCAGATCACTGCTGCCAACGTGGATCCTGCGTTGCTGGAATTGCCGTGGGATATTCCCCTTGAAGAGTGGCCCGAGGACGTCTTAGCTGCTCTTCCCCGAGGTATTTCTCGGCATGTCGTCCGGTTTGTGAACCTGTCAGGCAGGGTTATTGCCGTAAAAGAGATTGGTGAGAGCGTTGCGTACCACGAGTACGAAATGCTGCGTGATCTGTCACGTATGGAGGCGCCATCGGTCCAGCCGACAGCGGTTGTCACCGGACGTAGAAACGCGCAGGGTGACGAACTGAACGCGGTGCTCGTCACTGAGCACCTCGAGTTCTCGCTTCCGTACAGGGCGCTGTTCAGCAGGAAAATTACGGCTGAGACGGTCGGTCGACTATTGGACGCCCTCGCCGTGCTCTTGGTTCGCCTGCACCTACTGGGTTTCTATTGGGGTGACGTCTCGCTCTCCAACACTCTGTTTCGGCGCGATGCGGGTTCCTATTCTGCCTACCTGGTGGATGCCGAGACCGGTGATTTACAGACAAAACTGACTGACGGCCAACGAAACTACGATGTTGATCTTGCCCGCACCAACATTATCGGCGAGCTCATGGACCTCCAGGCCGGAGGCTTCCTCCCCGACGATGAAGACCCTATCGAGATCGGCAACAGGATCCAGGAGCGGTACAACCAGCTGTGGGAAGAACTCACAGGCGCGGAGCTCATTGATGCTGACGAGCACTGGCGCGTGCAGGAGCGGATTGATCGGCTTGCCGCGCTAGGCTTCAGTGTTGGTGAGCTAACTATGACCTCTGCGCCTGAGGGTGACCGACTCATCATCCAACCCAAGGTGGTTGATGCGGGGCACTATCACCGTCAAATTATGCGTCTGACGGGCATGGATGTAGAGGAGCTTCAAGCGCGACGAATGCTTGAAGACATTGAAACCTACCGGGCTGTGAACGGCATGTGGCGTCAGAGCCTTGAGCATGTCGCAAGAGCGTGGACCAACGACGTGTACGAGCATGTTATCGATGCGATCCCCCCGGAGCTTTCCGGAAAACTTGAACCCGCTCAGGTCTTTCACGAGATCCTTGAACACCGCTGGTACCTGGGCCAGCAGCGGCAGAGTGACGTCCCTCTCGATGAAGTGATTGCTGACTACCTTGAGAACGTCATGCCAACGAAGCGGGATGAGGCCGTGCTCCTCAGCGGTCCCGCCGATGAGGTTCTAGCCGGGTATGACGACATGAGCAGCCGTTTTGATGACGAAGAAGAAGATGAGGACGAAGAGGCTCTCGACGAAGAGGACCTTGACGTTGCGCCAACCTCAAACGATTCTTCAACACCATTCGATCGGTGAGGCGCCCTCGTCCTCAAGAATGCGGTTCGCGGTAGAGAACGGTTTGGAACCGAAGAAGCCACGGTAGGCTGATAGCGGTGATGGGTGAGGCGACTCGATAGTTGCTGTCGAACCGAGGAGGGGTTTCAGGGAGGCCGCGTCGCGTCCCCAGAGAACTGCCACCAGCGGTTTGTTCCGCGCGACCAGGGATTTGATCGCCTGCTCCGTTATTTTCTCCCACCCTCTGCCTCGATGTGAGCCAGGTCTGCCGGGTTCCACGGTAAGAACTCGATTGAGAAGACACACCCCCTGGTCGGCCCACTTGGAAAGATCACCATTGCTTGGGGGTGCGCAACCCAGGTCGCTTGTTAGCTCTTGGTAGATGTTACGCAGCGACGCTGGAAGAGGCATGTCGGGTGCGACCGCGAAGGATAGTCCAACGGCATCTCCGACTGTCGGATACGGGTCCTGACCGACAATGAGGACCTTGACGTCCTCGAACGGGTAGCAAAACGCACGCAGAATGTTCTCGGGTTCCGGCAGGTACGTTCGCCCGCTCGCCATCTCCTCGCGGAGCATAACTCCCATGGCGTGAATATCGTCCTCAACAGGTCGCAGCGCATGCGCCCATCCGGGATCGATCACGTTCTCTAGGGGCTGCGGCATGGAGTCTCCTTCCCTTTTCCAACCAAATTCCTGCACTGATCTTATGACTCTCGCGGTTGCAGTGTCGTGAAAGCGTGCGAGGGCGGTAGGCTGCCTACGTGAGCGAAACGTATCCAAGAGATGACTTTGACGGCGTTCCTGAAGGAAACCCTGTTGGCGTCCACCGACGTACCCGTAACCCGTGGGCTCCAGTCGTGCCGTTCTTACTGGTGTTGGTGTTGGTCCCACTACTTGCGTGGGGCGTTGCAACACTCATTCAACGAAACGTGCCCCAGGCCGAGGTCGGGGCTGCGCAGTCGCAGTCACAACCGCAGTCGCAACAGGTCCAGCCCACTACGGATCAAGCCCAAAGTGACGTTGTGATTCCGGATTCAAACGTCCCCACGGCGGCCCCTGACGATCCTGGTGCAACACCTGACGAGCCAGCAGAGCCAACGGAACCTGAGGGCACTGTGGATTTCGCAGCGGCTGTGACAGTGCTCAATGGGACAACAATCTCTGGCTATGCGGCTGAGTTTGCGGGATATGTGACGAATGCCGGCTTTACGAATGTGACTGCCACAAATGCATCCACGTGGCCGACAGATCAGAACACTGTGTTCTATCCGTCTGCTGAGCTGCGCGCTACTGCAGAGGCAGTCGCGGCAGCCGCTGGGATTACGAACGTCGTTGAAAGCGGCTTTGAAGAAGCCCCGGGTTCAATCGTGGTGTTCCTGATCAACTAGCAGCGTGACCGTGGTCTCATAGGCCGTGGGAGACGTCATCTTGCACTCTATGGCGTCGAGTGCCAAACTTGGTCTTAGCACTCTCCCTTAGGGAGTGAAAACCTCTGGTTTTGGTGAGAGGCGCGTTGGACCAGGATCGGCCTGGAACATCGTGTCTTGTCCGTCGCGGGCACCAAAGCCAACCGTGAATTTCTCGGAAGGACACAAGTAAATGGCAAAGATCATTTCTTATGATGAAGAAGCACGCCGTGGCATGGAGCGTGGCCTCAACCAGCTTGCTGACACCGTCAAGGTGACGCTCGGCCCGCGTGGTCGTAACGTCGTCCTCGACAAGAAGTGGGGCGCACCGACCATCACTAAAGATGGCGTCTCGGTTGCGAAAGAGATCGAACTTGACGATCCGTTCGAGCGCATTGGTGCTGAACTGGTTAAGGAAGTGGCCAAGCGTACTGATGATGTTGCTGGCGATGGAACTACGACGGCTACCGTCCTCGCTCAGGCACTGGTACGTGAAGGGCTGCGCAACGTGGCTGCTGGCGCTAACCCCCTCGCTCTGAAGAAGGGCATTGAGGTTTCTGTCGACGCGGTCGTGGAAGAACTGCACAAGGGTGCAACACCCATTGAAACCACGGATCAGATCGCGGCGACAGCATCAATTTCGGCAAATGATACAGAGATTGGCGCACTGATTGCCGAGGCATTTGAGAAGGTCGGTGCCGAGGGCGTTGTGACGGTTGAAGAGACCAACTCTTTTGACACCACGCTTGAAACCACAGAGGGCATGCGCTTCGACAAGGGCTTCCTCTCGGCATACTTTGTGACTGATGCCGAGCGTCAGGAAGCGGTCCTTGAAGATGCCTACATCCTGCTTGTTGAAGGAAAGATCTCCTCGATCAAGGATCTGCTCCCTCTCCTTGAGAAGGTTATGCAGACCTCAAAGCCGCTGCTGATCATTGCTGAGGATGTTGAGGGCGAAGCCCTTGCGACGCTGGTTGTGAACAGAATTCGTGGCATTTTCAAGTCGGTTGCCGTGAAGGCTCCGGGCTTTGGTGATCGTCGCAAGGCCATCTTGCAGGACATCGCCATCCTGACGGGTGCAACGGTTATCTCTGAGACAGTTGGCCTGTCTCTTGAGACTGCCGACTTGGATTCACTTGGCACCGCACGCAAGGTTGTTGTCACCAAGGATGAAACCACCATCGTTGACGGTGGCGGTGACAAGGATGCGCTGGAGGCTCGCGTCAAGCAGATCCGCGCAGAAATCGAGAACTCTGACTCTGAGTACGACAAGGAAAAGCTCTCGGAACGTCTGGCCAAGCTCTCCGGTGGCGTTGCCATCATCAAGTCGGGCGCGGCCACTGAAGTTGAGTTGAAGGAACGTAAGCACCGCATTGAGGATGCTATCCGCAATGCTCGCGCTGCATCGGAAGAGGGAATCGTTGCCGGTGGTGGCGTCGCTCTGCTGCAGGCTGCAGAGAAGGTTCTTTCCGACCTCGGCCTCAAGGGTGACGAAGAGACTGGTATGGCAATCGTTCGGGCAGCAGTTGCAGAGCCATTGCGTCAGATTGCTGCCAATGCGGGCTTCGAAGCAGGCGTTGTTGTCGACCGTGTCCGTCATCTGCCAGCAGGCGAGGGACTGAATGCGACAACCGGTGAGTACGGGGACCTCCTTGCTGAGGGTATTGCCGACCCGGTGAAGGTGACGCGTTCTGCTCTTCAGAACGCGGCATCGATCGCAGCAATGTTCCTGACCACCGAAGCCGTTGTGGCTGACAAGCCAGAGCCAGCAGCCCCAGCAGGCGCCGGCGATGACATGGGTGGCATGTACTAGGAAGCACTGGGGTCGTAAGACCTGAAGCGTTTCATGGGCCCAGCCGCAGCTTTCTGCAGCTGGGCCCATTCGCTTGCCCACCTGCAAACACGGGGAGCATACGGGCTCCTTATAGAAAGGGCTGTAGGTGGTGGTCGAGGAGCAGGTTGCCCTAACCGGCTCCGTAATGCTGGGGAACCCCGCGGGCGCCTTGCACTTGGGTCGCCCCACCTACAACTGCGGCGCCCACACACCCTCTTCGGCGACCAGCCAATAAGCAACTTACAGAAGAGCCACCAAACGCTGTCCCTAAGGACCTGCGAACAGCGAGGCGGCAGCGCTTTCGGCTTCGGTGTACGTGGCGGAGGCTTGACTTAGCGCGGCTCCCACTGCTTCTAACGAGCTCTCAACCTGCACTTGCGTTGCCTGCCACTGTGCAATTACACCCTGAAATGATGACGCTGCCGCACCTCCCCAAGAGGCTTCTAGACCGAGCAACTGGGTCATCATTGTCGCGACAGAAGCGCGGATGGTGTCTGCAGTTTGGTTTGCCGCTGCGGATGCTGCACTGATCTGCGCGGCATCAACGTTATAGATTGTCACTATCTGATCCCTTCACTGGTTGGTGGGTCCAATGTGCCCTAGTTTCGGGGGTGGTAGTTGACCGATTCGTGCCAGCTGGGGATATCGCCATGATTGCGGCGATGGGGATAGTGATCGGCCTTGTTCCAGATTGCGGCGGCACGGATGCCGCAGTGAATCCCGGCGTTGGAGACAGACATCGGCCGCGCACCGCCAAATGTATACGTTGGGACGAAATGTGCATGCGGGGTACGTACCCAACACATACATTTGCTCCCCACGTATACATTTCGCGGGGGCTGGGGTGAGAGGGGCTGGGGTGAGAGAGGCGGGGGCTGGGGTGAGAGAGTGGGAGAGGCGGAGCGTAGAAGTGGGACTTGGTGACTCTGCTTCTACTTCTGCCTCCGAGAACGGGATTGTCGGTTCTCAATGAAGTCGGCAACAGTCTCAAGAGTTGATGTGTCTGCGACTGTGGATCTGGTGGATGATGTTTCGTGGGCGTCGGCCACGTCGGAAGGCCTTTCCCGTCCACCTAAAGAGGTGGGGTGGACTGAGGGCGGGGGTGGACCCGTGGGGTCGGACGAGGGCGGACGGGCGTCGGTGGTGTCAGCCGAGATCCCCGCAGCTTCTTGGTCGTCCTCGAGGCACTTGACTTTCTGAGCGCGCGAAATTCGGAGTACCTTCGACTCCCCGCTGGACTTCTCTGCTAGGACGACGTCGCGGGCCCGATCCTGAAAGTAGTCAGGCTCGCTCTCGACCTCGGGTATCTCCACTTGGAGGCTGCGGAGTTTCCGTTCCGTAGCTCCCAGTTCTGCCTCGAGATTCTCCCGCGCAGCGTCTTCCCACTGAGATGCAATTGGTGTCGAGAAGATGTGGGTTCTGTTGACCAGCCGCTGGAGAACGTGTCTGCGAGCACGCAAGAAATCCACCTCGGACAGGTGCAAAGCCTCTGCACGAAAGTGCGAGAGAAACTCTCGGTACTGCTGGGGTGAGGCCGCCAGAGCTGCGAGGTCGGCATCAACCAAGAGCCGCGCACCCAGGTCACTCCTGTCGGGGGTGTGGTACGCCAACTGGTTGATGAGCGACACAATGCGCTGCGTGCGTTCCTCTGGGATGCCGAGCGCAGTGAGATCTTCAATACTAACCATTGCGGGGATGGCTCCAAGCTCATGGGCTGACGCGAGCTCTTCCCACCCAGGTTCCTCAAGTGCGCCACGAAATGCTGCAGCCAGCCGAAGCATCTCCGGTTCGGTAGTTGCACCCTCTAGCTCATCGATACGCTCAAAAAGGTACCCAAGATACTTCCCGTTGTGGAAGCGGCGTCCCTCAAGGTTCCAGGCGGCAATTACTCGATCGATCACCTCGCGACGCTGGTTCTCCGGTGCGGTGGCCCCCGCTGCAACGAGCGCTTCGTCGAGCGCTGAGTACAACCAACTGGGCGTATTAGACCCCATTTCCTCCACCACTTAAGCTAGCGTGCCGTCGCCCCGCATACCAGGAGCTGGTCAACTGTCTGACCCTTCATGTTAGCCCTGCAAGCACTGAAGGTCACTGTGGGAGTATTTTCTACTTGTCGGAGGAATGTGTCACGATTGCGGATGAGTGAAGGAGGGTGAGAATGCCAGATGCGCTCACACCAGCAGGGGTGGACTTCCGCCATGTCTCAAAATCGTTGGCAACGGTTCGGCTGATCGCGGCCGTGCTATCTCTTGGTATCCCAGCGGTTGCGTTTGTGGTCTTGGGGATCGTCTTCTCGCCGTGGTTCTATGTGGGTGCGGGACTTGCGGCCCTGATCTTCCTTTGGCTCCTGTGGCTCATTCCACGTCAGGTACGTGCGATCCAGTTTGCGACAACTGAAACTGACTTCCTGGTACGCAAAGGGATCATGTTCCGCAGACTGGATATTGTTCCATATGGCCGCATCCAGTACGTGGATGTGCATGAAGGTCCGATTGCCCGCAAACTCGGGGTCGCCGCGATCCAATTGCACACAGCGGCTGCGGATACGGACGCGTCATTGGATGGGCTACCCGCAAATCAGGCAGCAGAACTACGTGACCTTCTGGTAGCCAACGGCGTCTCCAACCTGTCTGGGTTGTGAAGATGGCTCAGCGAAAGGGAGTTGTCGAAGAGGGCGTACCTCAGCATGCGTGGCAAAGGGTCCACCCACTTACCCCAGTTTTCAACGGGTGGCAGGTAATTGCAGTCCTGATTGCCGTTGTGCTTTTCCAGAACATCGAGTTCGTTGGTGATCTTGGGAAGCTTGCTGACTCATTCGGATTCGGACTAATTCTGCTTGTTGCCATTGGTGCACTGTTACTGATTCTGTTGGTCGTAGGTGTCTACTCATATATGTCGTGGCGCGCCATGACGTATGCGGTCACAGACCAGGCGGTCTGGCTGAGGCGGGGGATCTTGTTCCGTCAGCAGCGCCATGTCCGGCTGGAGCGCATCCAGGCAGTTGACGTTTCGCATCCCCTTCTCGGGCGAATCTTTGGGCTGGGTCGCCTCAGAGTTGATGCAGCGGGAGGTGCCAACTCTTCCCTGACGATCGGCTTCCTCCGCAGTGACGACCTCTTTGGGCTGCGCGCCGACATCTTGGCACGTGCTGCGGGCATCACTGAAGGAAACTCAGACATCGACAGTGAGACCTATGGAGCAGCTACACAAGAGCCGGTAAAGCGTGTCGTAGAGGCCGATGAGAATCTCCTCTATTCAGTCAATACCCGGACCCTGGTGACATCCTTGGCTTTGAGCATGTCATTCATGTTGGGACTGCTTGCTCTTGCGGCTTCTCTTGTCGCAATCGTCATCGTTGGGTTTGCCGCAGGCTGGGGTATTGCGCTGTCTTTCTTCCCCACGTGGATTCCAATCGTCCTCGTCGTGGGATCCCTCTTGTGGTCACGTTTCTCAAAAGAGTTCAATTTCCAAGCTGCCGTATCCCCGGATGGGATTCGTGTACGCCGTGGACTGCTCGAGCAGCGTGCAGAGACCATTCCCCCCAGACGCATTCACGCTGTAGAGATCCATCAACCATTGCTGTGGAGGCGCCGTGACTGGTACCGCGTTCTAATAACGCAGGCCACAAGGGGTACGCAGGACTCTTCAGGTGGAAGTACTGATTCGCAGGCATTGCTACCAGTGGGTACACGTGAAGAAGCCATGCTAGCGCTGTGGCTGGTGTTGCCAGACCTCGGCGTTGACGACCCGGTGGAGTTCTTCGATGAAGCCGTTCGAGGTCGATCGCCCACAAAACAGTTTATTGGGATCCCCCCCAATGCTCGTATTCTGGATCCCCTCGTGAAAAACCGTCGAGGCGTGGCACTGACGCGCACCTGCATGGTTGTTCGCGATGGCTGGGTGGTTCGCACCGCTGCCTTCGCGCCCTACGAACGGATCCAATCCGTCCTCGTTTCAGAAGGTCCGATTACGAAGGCGATGGATCTGGCTTCCGTTACCGCTTGCTTGGTTCCGGGCCCGGTCAACCTGACGATCTCTCACCTCTCTGGAGGCGACTCCATAGCGGTGAGTGACGAACTAGTCAAGATGAGTCGGCAACTCCGCGGAAGTGAACCGCCAGAACGCTGGTTCAGGCGCGTCAACGAACCTTCCTTCAACGGGGAGGTGAATGTGGATCTTGCAGATCTCAGCACAGTGGAACCCGTGCTCAACCCGACACCTTTGCCCGAAGAGAGCTTCAAGCCACCCGAACAGAACCTACAAAGTGAGGAAGCACAGTGACTTCAGGGGTACGTGTAGGCGTAATAGGAATGGGGAAGGCCGGTCCGGCTATCGCTTCAGCCATGCGAGCATCGGGAGCCCAGATCGTCGGGGTCGCTGCCAGGTCGGATGCGGCGCGCGATCGCGCTGATGCGATGCTCCCCGGTGTGCCTGTCATTGAGGCGGATCAGGTTGCCAGAGAAGCAGAGATACTATTTCTGGCAGTGCCAGATTCACAAGTCACTCCTTTGACCGAAGGGCTCGTTGAGAGGGGAAGCATAAGACCCGGAATGGTTGTCGTCCACCTTTGCGGCGCGGCTGGCATAAATCCCCTCGCCGCAGCAACGCAGATTGGGGCCATACCTTTAGCGCTTCATCCAGCAATGACCTTCTCAGGGACCTCTTTGGACGTTCGCCGCCTCAGCGGTTGTCCCATCGCTTACACAGCTCCCGCCTTGGCGGAGCCGATCGCGCTGGCTCTCATCGAGTACCTCGGCGGTGTGCCTCTCCCGGTAGCAGAGGACGACCGAACGCTCTACCATGCGGGCCTGACACATTCGGCAAATCACCTGGTGACACTGATGGTGCAAGGACAGGAAATCTTGAGCACCGCAGGCGTCGAAAGCCCAGCTGAGGCTATGCGTCCCCTGGTGACCGCGGCCCTAGACCGCGCGCTTGAAGAAGGAATGTCGGCACTCACGGGGCCCGTCGCCAGGAAGGACTACGCAACCGTAGGCTCCCATCTCGCTTCATTGAGTGAGCATCCAGAACTGACGGAAGCTGCACGGACCTACCGCGCCCTATCGCGGGCGACCCGCGTAGCATCCTTCATGCCGGCCAGTGAACCGCTTGTGGTCCACACGCCTGAGGAGCTGCGCACCGCCCTCGCCGATGATCCCCGTCCGACAAGCCTCGTCATGACTATGGGTGCTCTTCATAAGGGCCACCTCTCACTGGTCGAGCAGGTGCGACGCCCTGGATTCAAGACGGTTGTGACGATTTTCGTGAACCCTGAGCAGTTTGGTCCAGGAGAGGACTTTGACAGCTACCCCAGGACCCTTGAAAGCGATGTGGAGGCACTAGCAAACGGTGGGGTGGACATCGTTTATGCTCCGAGCCCCAAGGACGTTTATCCCCACGCTCCTCGTGTTCACGTCACCCCGGGCCCGGCAGCAAGTGTGTTGGAAGGCTACCTGCGGCCGGGTCACTTCCCGGGCGTCCTGCAGGTCGTGGGAAAGATGATGAACCTAATCCGTCCTGACATAGCAATTTTTGGTCAGAAGGACGCTCAACAGTTCGTCAACATTAGCCAGATGGTAGAGGACCTCGATATCCCGCTGGAACTTCTGGAGGCACCGATCGTGCGAAGTGCGGAGGGTTTGGCGCTCTCCAGCCGCAACGAGTATCTCAATGATCACCAGAAACAGGAGGCATTGGCGCTGAGCCACAGTCTCAAAGCTGGGCTTGCCGTAGCCGATCAGGGGGGTTCCCCGGAGCAGATTGTCACCGAGGTTGCAAACATCCTTGCATCTGCGTCAGGTGTCGCTCCTCAGTATGTCGCGCTAGCAGATGCCGAATCATTCGCGGTGGCGGCCCTATGGACACCGGATGCAGAGATGATGGGCGTTGAAAATCTCACTGACTTGGACCCCGGTCAGAGGGCATACTTGCTAGTAGCTGCGCAGGTTGGCCCGGCGCGGCTCATCGACAATGTGATTGTGAAGGTGGGGGCTGATGGTTGAGACTCTGGCATCGAACTGGCCGGTTTACAGGGAAATGGTAACCGGGAAGATCCACCGCGCTACCGTGACCGGCGCGGACATCGACTATGTGGGTTCCATCTCCGTCGACACTGATCTTCTTGAGGCCGCCAACATTCTTGTGGGGCAGAAGGTTGACGTTGTCGACGTCACGAATGGTGCGCGACTATCCACCTACACCATCCCGGCTCCTGCTGGCTCCGGAACTATTCAACTCAACGGGGCAGCAGCACACCTGGTCAACCCCACCGACCTCGTCATCATCATTGCTTACGGACACCTTCCAGATGAGATTGCTCGGACTGCACAGCCAGCAATAGTCCACGTGGATGCCAACAACCGCATCATCAACAGAGGAACTGACCTGTCCCGCTAGACGTGCGTGACGCCTCGCGCACTTCGTTTGTAAGCGCGCTGGTTTACCATGTTGAGGTGACTACGAATCTTCCTTCCCCGCAGACCACTCCAGAATCACCAACAGACGACCTGCCCGAGCAGATAAAGATCCGCTCAGACAAGCGGAAGCGTTTGCTGGAGTCGGGAGTGAACCCGTACCCCGTAGAGCTTCCCATCACTTCCACGATCGAAGAGGTGCGAGCAAAGTACGGCAACCTGGAGCTCGGTGAAGAGACGGATGACGTTGTGGGTCTTTCAGGCCGTGTCGTCCTCTCCCGTATCGCAGGTAAGTTGTGCTTCGCGACTATCCAAGACGGCGGCGGAAACCGCCTCCAAGTGATGCTGTCGGCCCGCGAGGTTGGGCCTGATTCCTTGGCGGCATACAAGGCTGACGTAGACCTGGGGGACATTCTGTTTGTTCACGGCCGCGTCATCTCTTCACGGCGTGGCGAACTGTCCATCATGGCTGCCCCCAGTGAGGACGAGGACGTGCCCGCATGGGCGCTAGCCGCAAAGGCACTTCGACCCCTACCGAAGATTTTTGCCACCGAAGAGGGTGAGGCCGGACTGGCTGAGGACACCCGGGTTCGGCGCCGCTACCTCGACCTGATCGTGCGCCCTTCAGCGCGTGAAATGGTCCGGACCCGTTCCACAGTTGTCCATTCAATCCGCTCATTCCTGCATGATCGTGGTTACCTAGAAATTGAGACGCCAATGCTGCAGACGCTAGCAGGGGGAGCCGCAGCACGACCATTTGTCACACATATGAACGCGTACGACATCGACATGTACATGAGGATTGCGCCGGAGTTGTACTTGAAGCGCGCCCTCATCGGTGGGATCGACAAGGTGTTTGAGTTGAACCGTAGTTTCCGGAACGAGGGCGCGGATTCTTCCCACAACCCCGAGTTCACCATGCTTGAAGCCTATGAGGCTTACGGAACTTACGACACTTACGCGGTCATGCTCCGTGAGCTCATTCAGCACACGGCACTCGATGCTATCGGTACACTTCAGGTTCCGCTTCCGGATGGCAGCACATACGACCTGTCGGGAACTTGGGAGCAGATTTCTCTCTATGGCTCCATCTCGGAAGCCCTGGGACGTGAAGTTACGGCACTGACACCACGCGGGGAGCTGCTGAGTATTGCCGACGGCATCGGACTTGAGCTTCCAGACCACTACGTGGACGGCAAGATTGCGGAAGAAATCTTTGAAGAACTGGTCGGTGACAAGTTGTATGCTCCGACATTCGTTCGGGACTTCCCGGCTGACAACTCCCCCTTGGTGAAGGGTCACCGCACGGTTCCAGGTGTGACCGAAAAGTGGGATCTCTACATGAGGGGCTTCGAGTTGGGGACGGGCTACTCAGAACTAACGGACCCTGTGATTCAGCGTGAACGTTTCAACAAGCAGGCGCTGGCCGCGGCAAATGGCGACCCGGAAGCAATGTCAGTTGATGAAGACTTCCTTGAAGCCATGGACTACGGCATGCCGCCAGCAGCTGGACTAGGTATGGGATTGGACCGCCTCCTCATGGCGCTGACAGGAGAGGGAATCAGGGAGACAATCCTCTTCCCCTTGGTCAAGCCCCGCGCCTAGTCACCTGACTGGGATAGCCGGGTGCGGTGGCGCAACAGGAGGATGTCAGACTCAGCTGTGTCCAACGAAGGGACAGGTCGGCACCCCTGGTTGCGCCACTGGCGGATCTTGCCTGGTTCAAGCCTGGTCAGGCGAGCCCCCCTGTAGACCAACACGTGAACGGGCTTACGCGCCTCCGCAACGTCACGAAGGAAACGGAACCAAGCATTCTTCAGTGGTGAACGCGCGATACAGATGGCATCGGCTAGGAGCCCCTCCTCTATCAGCCTTGGCACCAACTCAGATGCAAAAATCCCTTCCGCAATGAACAGCCGGTTCTGCCCCAGGGTGATCGTCCTCGCCCCTGTTCTCTGGTTGGAAGGGATGTCGTAGATCGGTACTTCAGCCTGGCCTTCGATGCACAGTTGTGCCACTGCCAAGAATGCGGCGTCGCCATCCCATGAGGCAGGGTCATCCCAATCCACCACGTTCTCAGACAGCATGGGCATTCCCTCCTCATCATCCCCTCGGTAGAAATCATCGAGGGAGAGGGAAGGCAGTCCGACGCGAGAAGCCAGCGAGGTTTTTCCCGAACCGGAAGGGCCGGTGAGAATGATGACTTGGGCGCGTGAGCGACGGAAACCGTCCGGAAGTTGAAAAAGTCCTTCTTGGGCGGGGGCCATCAATTCTCTCCGAGGCTGCTCAGTATCACTTTCAGATTACGGGGGCCATGCACGCCTTCGACACGCGATAACTCGATGTCTGACGTGGCTGACGGCCCCGCAATCCACGTGATGGGTCGCGTGGGGTTCGAACTGAGAATAGCGAAAGCTTCGCCAACTGTCTCCCTCACCGCGCCCACATCCACAATAACGACGTGGGTGTCAGGCACCAGTGTGATCGCGCGACGCCCCTGGTCGGGGGTGGCGTCAAGGATTATTGTCCCCGTAGTTGCGACGCCGCACCTGCTTGAAGTCAGGACTGCGTCGATGTTGTCGAGGGCGGAACTTGGGATTTGCCCACCCGGCCCATCCAGGTAAACCCGATGATGCGCCATGGCTGCTTTGACCCATTCTTTGGGAAGGCCACTGGGAACCACAACCGTGTCACAAGACGCAAGGAACCGATTGATTAGGGCGGTAACTTCGTCCTCGTTCGAGGCCAACCCGACCTCGGCACCGTACTCTTCGAGCCGCCCGACAAAGAGTTCCGGCAACGCAGGTGATCCTGCAGGTAGGTCCTCACGACGGTGGTAGTCGCGTGGAACCTCGACGGTGACCCCATCGCGTCCCGCATTGCGGTTAGCGCTTCGGATGCTCGCAAGGATGTCGTCTCTGCTGCTCACCGCTCAGCCTTCTCTCGCCTACTCATCCACCTGCGGAACGATTCGGTTGGTGGGGAAGGAACATCCCGGCTCTTCGTCCATGATGACACGGGCCACGGCAGCTGGGTGATTCTTCCTTCCTTGTCGGCGACGGCGCGCCCCAGTGGGAGTAGCGCCTCTGCGGCCCCCAGGCGCCTTCCGGAGCGCATGACCTCCGAGGACGCTTTCATTGCTGTGCCCCAACCGCTACCGGAACCAGCTCCAGACTCAACGCTGCGGCGGCGCAGTTCCACGAGGATGGACGGAATGTCTATCTTCACGGGGCACACGTCGTAGCAGGCTCCGCACAGAGTAGATGCGAACGGGAGTGTGGCCGACGGGTCACCGTCCTCGAAAGCGCCGAGAAGTTGCGGAGTAAGAATGGCGCCGATGGGTCCCGGATAGACGGAGTTGTACGCGTGGCCGCCTACCATACGGTAGACAGGGCAGATGTTCATACAGGCACCGCAACGAATGCAGGCAAGGGCATCGCGTCCCAAAGGATCGGCGAGCACCGTGGTGCGACCGTTGTCCAGAAGGATGAGGTGGAACTCCTGCGGTCCATCCCCGGGGGTCACACCCGTCCACCACGACGTGTAGGGGTTCATGGGTTCGCCGGTTGCAGAGCGGGGGAGTAGTTCGGTGAAGACTTCAGCATCCTGCCAGGTGGGGATCACTTTCTCGATGCCCACAATGGAGATCAGAACCTCTGGCAAGGTCAGGCACATGCGTCCATTGCCTTCGGACTCATAGACGGATAGGGCGCCGGTGTCAGCAATCATCGAGTTGGCACCGCTGATGGCGACCTTAGCGTTGAGGAATTTCTCTCGGAGGTGGGTCCTGGCTCGCATCGTCAGTTCGCGCGGGTCGTCACTTGATGGGCGATTTCCGTCCTCGAAATTATCTGTGAAGATATCGCGAACCTCAGACCTGTTGCGGTGGATCGCTGGGACCACAACGTGGCTTGGATGATCGTTGCCCAGTTGGACGATGAGCTCCGCCAGGTCCGTTTCTACCGCTTGGATGCCTCGGTCAGCGAAGTACTCGTTGAGGCCAATTTCCTGTGTGGCCATGGACTTGACCTTGACGACCTCATCCACCTGGTGGCGCGCCACGATGTCGTAGGCAATGGCGTTCGCTTCGTGCGCGTCTCTTGCCCAGTGCACGATGCCCCCGTTGGCAGTGACGTTGGCCTCTAGCTCCTCAAGGAGGTCTGCCAAGTGGTCCAAAGAGTAGCGTTTGATGGCCGCGCCAGCATGGCGCAGCTCCTCCCAGTTCTGCGTTTCTGCGGCGCGGGCGTCCCGTTTTGAACGGATGGTCTCTGTTGCGTTGCGCAGGTTTGCACGTAACTGGTCGTTGCCAACCATGCGGCGCGATCCGTCACGGAAGGTTTCCCCCCACTGCAGCGGAGAGGTCTCTGTAGTGGACTGTGGTCTCACGCCTTCCCCCTGGTGGTCAAGGTCGTACCTGCGGGTTCCCGGCGGAACGGGTGGTCGCGTGTGCCCGCCAGTACTTCGGCGAGGTGTAGTGGTTGTGTTGCAATGCCGAGTCGTGACATGCGTCCGGAGATGTTCATCAGGCAGGAGTAGTCGTCCGCGACTAGAAACTCCGCACCCGTCGACGCCACGGCCCGTGCTTTTTCGCTGACGAGGGCGGAAGAAACTTCCGGGTATTTGAGGGAGAACGTTCCGCCAAACCCGCAGCACTGCTCCGCGTCTGGAAGTGGGACGACGGTGGCTCCCTGCACTCGGGAGAGGAGCCGTTCTGGCGCGTCGCCCACTTTCGTGATGCGCATCGAGTGGCACGTCGGGTGGTAGGTGAGGGAATGAGGGAAGTAGGCTCCAACGTCCTCGATCCCAAGGAAATCCGTGAGCAGAAGTGGAAGATCATACGTGTTCTCAGCGATTATGGCCGCCCGGTTTGCCAGCTTCTGGTCGCCAAGTTTGCTGGCAACCATGGCCTGCTGGTGTTTGATGGAGCCGGTGCACGAGCCGGATGGGACGACGATCGCATCCCACGCGCCGTCCAAGATCGGTTGAAAGGTCTTGACGTGGTTCTTGATCAACGGCAGAGCGTCCTCGAAATACCCGGTATTGATGTGCATCTGTCCACAGCATGCCTGCTGTCTTGGGAAGAACACTTCGTGGCCGAGGCGCTCGAGGAGCGTCACCGTCGCGCGGGGTGCCTGCGGAAACATCGCATCCCCCATACAGGTCGCGAAAACCGCTATTCGCATCTTGCTAGTCCCTTCCCGCTACACCCACTTCGCTGTTGAGTGCATCTCCCAAGCTTAGGACTGTTTGGGCTGACTCGTGGGGCTTAGCAGTGAGTCGGAGGACTTGACTTGGATCAGAGGGTGCCGGGCAGATCCCCGCGCCCGACCTCACGTCTGCGGTGAACAAGTGCGCGGGCGGCAGACGAATCAATGATGAGGTCGGTAACTACCCCTGCACGCAAGGCCCCGAGAAGAGCCGGAACTTTGGCGCTTCCCGCCACTACGCACAGCCTAGTTGAGATCCGTTTTAGCTGTGCGGGTAGTGGTCCTGATGCCCGCGCATTGAGTGGCATATCGGTCGTGCCGTCCTCACGTATGAGGACGGTGCAAATATCCCCGACGACACCGTCCTCGCGCGCTTCCTTCAACTCCGTGGAAGACAGATACCCGCCGGCGTAGACGTGGCTGGGCATCGCAGGATCCATTGCTCCAACCCCGAAGACCACGAGGTCGCAGGAGTCGATGACATCAAGAACCCGACGAATTGACCTTTCTCGTACGAGGGCGTTCTTGGTCTCCACATAGTCAAAGAAGGCTGGAACTGGGAAGTGGACTGCTGAAGAGTCAAACGCCTTCGCGAGGGTCGAGATGATGGAGTCGGAATAAAGTGTGCCGGAATCGAAGGCGTTGGCCGCGCCATTTAGCTGGACTACTGTCGAACCCGGCATGGAGTGTGGCGCAATGTGGTTGATAACAGCAGACACGGTGTTTCCCCAGGCGACCCCCAGTGTCTTGCCGGGAGCCATCAATTCGCTCAAGCGGCTGGCTGCTACAGCGGCAACGGAGTTCAGTCTGGTAGCCGGGCTGTCGACCTCAAGTGTGGGGACCACCAGTGTCCGCACCCCGAACTGGCGCTGAAACTCCGCGGCTAAGGTGCCGGGCTCGGTGAGCGGCGCCGAAACGCGGATTTGGACAATCCCTGAGGTGCGCGCAAATGCCAGGAGTCGGGAGACCGAAGAGCGGGAGACATCGAGTCTTCGGGCCACCGCATCCATGGTCAAGCCCTGCTCGTAGTACATAGAGGCAGCAAGATGCGCCTGCTCGCGACGGATATTCACACCTTAGTGTCGCAGGTGCACGTTCGTGCAGGCAAATCGGACATTCGACCACCTGAGGGATAATGTACTTGTCTGTCTGCAACGACGGGGTGGCACTTGCCCTCAAATGGGCCAAGGCGTGGCCTCCGTTTGCGGGCCGTGACCATTCGATAACGTGATCGATCTACATCTGACGGAGATGATAACGTGGTTAGTCCGGTTCTTTCAAGAGAAGCCCGCGGAGAAGCGCTAGAAGAAATGGCACAGGGTGCCCCCCTCGATATTCTTGTCGTCGGTGGTGGCGTGACGGGTGCGGGAATCGCCCTCGACGCCGCAACACGCGGACTGAGAGTGGGAATTATCGAAGCGCAGGACTGGTCGTCCGGCACTTCTTCAAGATCCTCCAAGCTGGTTCACGGTGGTTTGCGCTACCTTTACCAACTTGATTTCGCCCTCGTCACGGAGTCCCTCCGTGAGCGCGGGCTTCTGCTGACCCGAAATGCCCCCCACTTGGTGAAGGCGCAGCCTCTGCTGTGGCCGCTGAAGATGCCAGTGATTGAACGGGCATACTCGGCGGTGGGTGTTGGTATGTATGACGGTTTGGCCCAGTGGGCGCACCGCGGATCGGTGCCGCTACAGCGCCACCACACCCGCAAGGGGTCTCTGAAGTTGTGTCCCGCGCTCAAGCCGGATTACCTGCGCGGTTCGATTGTCTACTACGACGGACGCGTTGACGATTCCCGACTGGTCATCACCCTTGTTCGTAGCGCGGTTCGCTACGGCGCATTGGCCGCCAGCAGAGTCCAAATGGTCGGCGTCGCAAAGGACGGTCAGGGTCATATCAATGGTGCGGACCTGCTCGACCTTGAGACTGGGAACACCCTGCACGTTGCAACCAAGCGCATCATCAATGCAACGGGCGTATGGACTGAAGAGAGCCAAGCTCTGGCAGATGCCACCGGTGGCCTCAAGGTCTTGGCATCAAAGGGCATTCATCTGGTGATCCCCAAAGAAAAGATCGACTCGGAAGTGGGGCTGTTCCTGCGTACCGAGAAGTCCGTCCTCTTCATCATTCCGTGGAAGTACTACTGGATTATCGGAACCACGGACACCGCCTATCATGAAGGTTTCCGTGACCCAGTCGCTGATGAGACCGATATTGAGTACTTGCTGGCAGAAGCCAACACGGTTTTGAAGGACCCCCTCACCAAAGATGACGTCATCTCAACATTTGCTGGATTGCGGCCACTGTTGCAGCCGGGCACCCTTGATGAGAACCAGTCGACGAAGGTTTCTCGTGAACACACCGTGACCACGGTGACCCCGGGTATGACCGCAATTGCTGGTGGAAAGCTCACCACCTACCGCCAGATGGCCGAGGACGCGGTTGACTTTGCGATGGGTGAAGCATTCACGAAGGAGCATCCTTCAGTCACCGCTAAGACGGAGCTGGAAGGTGCCGACGGCTACTTCGCATTGTGGAACAGCCGGGAGACAATCGCTAAAGAGCGTGGTCTGACGGTTGATCAGGTTGAAGACCTTCTGGATCGTTACGGCAGCGACATCCAGATCGTCTTCAAGATGATTGATGAGCGCCCCGATCTTGGTGAACGTTTGAGCCATGCGCCCCACTATTTGCGCGCAGATGTTGCGTTCGGTGTTGCATACGAGGGCGCAATGCACTTAGAAGACATTCTGCTTCACAGAGTCCGCTTGGTTTACGAAGAGCGGGACTCGGGTCTTGAAGCCATGCCGGAGATAGCTGACCTCATGGGTGAGATGCTCGGGTGGGATCACGATACCAAGGCGAGGGAAATGGATCTCTATCGCGACGCCTGCGAAGCAGTTTGGCAGGCACAGAAACTTCCCGATGAGAAAGAAGCTCAGGCCATTCGGGAAATGGTCGAACCTGTTAGGCCTTTCACTCAGGTCTGATACGTTGAAACGGGGTCCGGTGTTGGATCCCAACTAACTGATTCATTTCCTGTGGCCTGGTCACATTGAAGAGACCGGCTAACAGGCAATGGATACCAACATGCGCTACGGCGCGGAAGGAGTTCACAGCACAGTGTGGAATCTATGGGATGTGTTCGCTTCTGAGTTCTTCGGCACAACGATGCTGTTGCTACTCGGTGCGGGCGTTGTAGCAACAAACCTCTTGCCCAAGTCAAAGGGTCGCGGGGGCGGCTGGCTAATGATCAACTGGGGCTGGGGTCTCGCAGTCTTCGTCGGTGTTTACGCCGCTTGGAAGACAGGTGGCCACTTGAACCCTGCGGTAACCGTTGCAAAAGTGGTGGCCTACTGGTTCGACCCAGCGGTCACCCTCAACGGAGCAGCGGTCGGTTCAGCAACCGCCGTTGACGTCACGTTTGGAAATGTGCTGGTGTACTTCGCAGCCCAGTTCCTTGGTGCTTTCGTTGGTGCGGTTCTGGCTTACCTGGCATTCAAGAAGCAGTTTGACCAGGATTGCGATCCGGCCCTCAAGCTCGGCGTTTTCTCTACCGGACCTGAAGTTCGTTCCTACGGTTGGAACCTCGCAACTGAGGCAATTGCTACCGCAGTTCTGATTGTCTTCGTGATGGTTGCCGGCGGCACACCGAGCGCGGTTGGTCCTCTGGCCGTCGCCCTCGTCATTGTCGGTATCGGCGCCTCCCTCGGTGGCCCGACCGGTTACGCTATCAACCCAGCCCGTGACCTCGGACCTCGTATTGCTCACGCAGTACTCCCAATCAAGGGCAAGGGCGGCTCCGACTGGGGTTACGCTTGGGTTCCTGTTGTCGGCCCGATCATCGGCGCGGTAGTTGCCGTTGTAGTCGTTTACCTGCTCGGCCTCGGCAGCATCGACATCACTGCAGCGCTGCCGCTGTAGTAAATCAACTGGGTGGGGGTCTATCTGGCCCCCACCCTTTCTTATCACTCACTCAATTCACAAAGAAGTGGAAGGACACTTTCTATGACCGAGAAGTTCGTTCTCGCAATCGACCAGGGAACCACCTCATCCCGCGCCATTGTCTTCAATCACAGTGGCCAAATTGTTGGTGTGGGCCAGCAGGAGTTCGAGCAGATTTTCCCGAACCCCGGCTGGGTTGAGCACAACCCCATTGAGATCTGGGATTCGGTACGGACTGTCGTCGCAGATGCTCTTGTTGCCGCAGGTATCAACAAAGATGACCTCATTTCAGTCGGTATCACCAACCAGCGTGAAACCGCGGTTGTCTGGGACAAGAACACCGGCGAGCCGGTCTACAACGCCATCGTTTGGCAGGACACTCGCACAGCTCCAATCGTTCGCGAACTGGCGGGCGACGAGGGCGTAGAGAAGTACAAGGATCGCGTCGGCCTGCCGCTCGCCACCTACTTCTCAGGCACAAAAATCAAGTGGATCCTTGACAATGTCGAGGGTGCTCGCGCGCGGGCGGAAGCGGGAGATCTACTCTTCGGCACCACTGACTCCTGGGTTCTGTGGAACCTTACCGGTGGCACCGAGGGCGGCGTACACAAGACGGATGTCACCAATGCTTCCCGTACCTTGCTGATGAACCTGAAGACCCTCGAGTGGGAGCCTGATATTTGTGCCGACTTCGGTATCCCGATGTCGATGTTGCCGCAGATCTGCTCATCGTCTGAGGTTTACGGCCACGGCCGTGAGCATGGACTACTGACAGGCATTCCGATCTCAGGCATTCTGGGTGACCAGCAGGCCGCAACATTCGGCCAGGCGTGCTTCGAGATTGGCATGGCGAAGAACACCTATGGCACCGGCTGCTTCATGCTAATGAACACGGGCGAAGAGGTTGTCTTCTCCCAGAATGGTCTGCTGACAACCCTGTGCTACAAGATTGGTGATCAGAAGGCGGTCTACGCGCTTGAAGGTTCGATCGCAGTGGCTGGATCGTTGATCCAGTGGCTCCGTGACAACCTGAAGATCATTGGCTCGGCTCCCGAGGTTGAGGACATGGCTCTCACCGTTGAGGACAACGGTGGTGTGTACTTCGTTCCTGCCTTCTCCGGCCTGTTCGCGCCGTACTGGCGTGATGATGCGCGCGGCGCAATCGTCGGCATGACACGTTACAACACTCAGGGTCACCTGGCTCGTGCAGCTCTGGAAGCCACGGCGTTCCAGACACGTGAGGTTTTGGATGCCATGGATGCCGACGCTGGCGTTGCTCTCAAGGAGCTCCGCGTTGACGGCGGCATGATTGCTAACAACACCCTCATGCAGTTCCAGGCTGACGTCCTCGGCGTTGACGTGGTTGCTCCAGTCGTCGCTGAAACCACGGCTCTTGGCGCTGCGTACGCAGCCGGCATTGCCGTTGGATTCTGGGAGGGCGAGGCTGACGTTATCGCTAACTGGCAGGAAGCGAAGCGTTGGACCCCCAACATGGATGAGAAGGAAGTTCAGCGTACCTACCGCCTGTGGAAGAAGGCCGTCACCAAGTCGATGGCCTGGGTTGATGAGGACGTGAAGTAATCCAAGCCGGGCTGTTTACAGCCAGGTAGCGGGAGGGGCCGGTCAGTTCAACTGACCGGCCCCCTTTCTGTTGCCTTTGCGCACCAGCCGACGCCAGCATCCGCCCCGGACCGCTTCGCGGCCAGCACCCTCATCAGCACCCGCCCGTTACGAAGCCCCGCCCGGCGGTGCACTGAAATGTATACGTCGGGAACCAATGTGCCTCTCGGGGGCCTACCCCAAAGTGCTTTCGGTTCCCGACGTATACATTTCAAGTGAGTGTGGCCGGAATGCCGTTGACCGTGGTCGAAATGCAGGTGCCGGTGGCCGGGATGCCGTTGACTGTGGTCGAAACACCGGATCGGCCCCGATTGGCCCCGTTTGGCCGGGTATTACGGAGCCACCTAGGGCGTAGCGAGCCGACTACGCCCAGCGCGCCCGGAAATCACACTGTTATGCAAGCCTGGTCGGCTCGCTATGGCGTAACCAGCTCCCTAACGCCAACTGAGGTGGGTGGAGGGGCGACACCTGGGAAACAGGTGCCGCCCCTCCACTGTCTCTCCTACTTGTTCTTGAGGGCTGCCAGCCTCGCCTCGATTTCAACCGCGGAGGAGTCGGTCTCAAGCTCCGCGAACTGACTCTCCAGTGAGGAGGATGCCAGCTCCTGTTGGCCCATAACCTGGGCTTCCGAACGCCGAACCTTCTCTTCATACCGCGAGAGCTCCGAGGTGGGATCCATGACGTTGATCGAACCCATGGCATCGGCAACTTTTGCCTGTGCCTCTGCGGTCTTCTGTCGCGCAACCAGTTGATCGCGGCGAACCTTCAGATCAGCGAGGCGCTCCTTCATCTGGTTCAACCCAGCCTTGAGCTGTTCAACCGTCTGGTTCTGCTGTGCGATTGCCGGTTCCATTGCCTTGGCTTGATCTTCGAAAGAGATCTGCTTACCAATTGCAACCTTGGCTAGGTTGTCCCACTTATCGGCCTCGGCGGCATTGCCGATATTGCGGGCCTCATCCGCCTTGTTCGAGGCCGCCAGTGCTTTGGAACCCCAGTCGGCAGCGGCAGCCCTATCAGTTGCTAGATCCTGCTCCTGAAGTCGCAGGTTGCCGATGGTTTGGGCTATAGCCTTCTCGGCTTCTGCAATCTCATTGGTGTAGTCGCGAATCAGCTGGTCGATCATCTTCTGCGGGTCTTCCGCTTTATCGATCAGGGCGTTAACATTCGCCTTGAGTAGTTGTGACATGCGGCCAAAAACCGATTGCTTCTGTGCCATGTTCTCTCTCTTTCCTTGGTGTTTAGCGAGCTTGTCTCGCAGGTACTAGATTGCTTGCTGATCCATGCGATCCGGATGTGGCTGAGCAGTTAGAACTTTCCGCGACTCCCGCCGCCACTACTTCCACGGAACCCGCCACCGCTGCTCCCTCGGAAGCCGCCACCGCTGCTGCGTCCGCCACCCCCAAACCCACCGCTACTGCGTCCGCCGCCGAAGCTTCCGCCGCTGCGGCCCCTTTGGTTGGAGTATCCAGGTGATCCCCAAGAACCCCTGTTGTTCCTGGAATTGTTACTCATGCTGGAACCTAGAATCATTCCCCACAGGAGGGAATTGTTGCCGGAGGAGCGGTGGTTCACAGGCTGGCGTTGGCTGTACTGCAGGGAGGAAAGCGCATTCTGAGCGGAGGCGAGTGCAGCGTTTGAAGCGCTTATTGACGCCGCTGGATCACTTTGTTGCAGAGCCCGGGCCTGTGCCAACTGTGCTTGCGCATTAGATACGGCTGACCGGGCCTGCAAATCCCCTGAGCTTCGGTTTGCGGCAAGTGTGGATTCAGCTTGTGAAACCATGGCCTGCGCCGCGGTGATTCTCTCAGCGGCGAGGGCGGTGTTCCGCTGTCTCTGGTCGTGTTCAGAACGCAACGATGCGAGTGCCGCATCAAGCGCATCCTCGGCGCTTCGCAGTTGCTGAAGTGCTGCTACGGGGTCTCCCATTCCATTTCGCGCTGCCTGCCCAGCTCGGATCGCGTTCTGTGCATCATCGACAAGCGGAGAAAAGTTTGCCTGGTTAGCGGCAAGCCTAGTGACATCATCCAGGTCCGATGTGATCGAGGCTATCGCGCTACCGAGCACCTGGTTCGACTCAGAGATAACCTTCTCTGCACCATTAACCGAGCTTATGGCAGCGAGCGCGGACTGGAGCTGGGAAGTGGCGCGATCGAGGGCATCCACCGCACCGGCCCGGTTTGTGTCCATCTGCTGCTGTGCTTCGTCGCAGTTCTGAAGGGCCGCTTGAATAAAGGCGGCGGCCTGCTTTGGCTGCGCCTCCAGTGACTGCAGCTGCGTTGCGGTGAACCGAAGGCGAAGATCATTGAGCTTCTGCTCCGAAACTTGAGCCTGCACGCCTGCTTCCTGAAGTCGTGCGCGTAGTTCGCCAAGCCGTGCTTCGGCATTTGTCTGCCGATCGCGGGATGCCTTCAATTCTTCTTGCGCCTCGTGAACGGGGGGCATCACCTGAGCAATGGTGGCTAGAATCTGACCGGCGATCTGGGACTTCTGTGCCAGGTTTGGTGCATCTTGGAGAGAGGGAAGCAGTTGGAAGGACTGGCTTATTGCCTTCTGCGCGGTCTGCACAGCACCGTCAAGTTTGTCCGCTTGGGTGTAGCCCAATTGAGCGCGCGCAAACTGCACTTCGTCCGCGGCAGCGCGTAGCGCCTCATCTGAAGCCAGTAGCTGCTGCTGGGCTAGGTCCACCTGGTGCTGTTGTTCCTGCGGGTTGGTGGGGAGAGACTTACCAGCAGCACCGAGCTTCGCCTTCTTCTTGCTCGACTTTGCGAGCACCACGACTACGGCCAGGATGATTGCCGCAACGGCAACGAAGAAGATGACTCCCGCAAACGAACCACCTGCGGAGCCTGAACCTCCCGAAGAGCCAGAACCAATTGCGCTGCCAATGCTCGCAACGAAGGCTGCGGAAGCCTGCGCAGCGTGCTCACCATCCATTGGGTCGGCCTCTGCCGCAATCGCCAATGCGTCGTCCCAGGCGCGGTCAATAGCACGGTCGCTGATCAGGCTGGAATCCTCAGAGATGTTGGTGCACCAAGACGAGTCGCGCTCCTCGAACGCCAGTGCGAATACCACGGAGTTCTCTGGCAACTGCGAGAGGTTTCCCGCTTGGGAGCACCAGTCAGTTGGATCGTAGCCAGAAAAGTCTGGGACGAGGACGACAAAGGTATCTATGCCTCGACCTGCAGTTAGAGAGATTTCGTTGCGGATGCTGCCAGCTTCGCTTGTTGTGAGGAAGCCCGTCGGGTCGGTGACAGGTTCGGTGAGGGGGACTGGCTCGGATGACGGTAGTGGGCCAGTTGCCGGGTGTGGGGTGGAGGCGGTTGCAACCAGAGGCACTGCGGTGATGAGAGCTGCGACAATTAGGGTCAGCAAGCCCATCCATTTGTGGCGTGCTTTGGGGAGGGTGGTGCTTGGTCTGAGCATCTGCACTTGGTTCGCCTGCCTATCCGAAGTTGGTGGGGCCCTTAGGAAATATGTGTCTTCTGTAAGCCCGATCACTCAATACTACCGAGTGTGCTTGACATCGCCTACACCGTCCTCGCAGCCGGATACCCTGGTTGTTATGCGGTCAGCCGACACTCTCAAAACTGTGGCCGTGACCAAGTAGAATAGAAGAACCCAGCATTTCGCTGCGGTTGTGAGTGGAGATGTGGGTGAGAGCAGTGCCTACCGGCAAAGTTAAATTTTATGACGCGGAACGCCAGTTTGGTTTCATTTCGGGTGACGATGGAGCGCGCGTCTACCTCCATTCTTCGGTTCTGCCCGATGGATACCCTGCACCGAAGCCCGGAACGCGTGTTGAGTACGGTGTTGCAGACGGCCGAAGAGGTCCCCAGGCAATCTCTGTGAAGATTCTTGAGCAACCATCACTTCTTCGCGCCCAGCGTCGCAAGCCGCAAGACATGGTCCCAGTCGTTGAGGATCTCATTAAGCTTCTTGATGGGTCATCAGATTCATTACGTCGAGGGCGTTACCCTGCGAATTCCCATCAGATCGCCAAGGTTCTTAAAGTCGTTGCGGAGGATTTCGATGCCTGATTCCACACCGAATGACAGTGACGACAGGGGTTCCGAAGCCCAGAGTCTCTTGACCGAGCAAGTGGTTGAGGATGCAGAGACAGGGACGCAAGATCCGGCGGTAGTGGACATGGCGGCCAGGGCCAAGCGCAACAGGGCATTTCGTAAGGACACGGTTCTAATGGACTCGGTGTCTGTTGCGAGGGAGGCGGCTCTGTCTGTCGCTCGTGAGTCCTCGCTGGGGGACCACGCTGGTGTGCGTATGGTCGGTGATCGCTTGGCAACTCACCGATTCGTATGCCTCGAGGCCGGGTACCCGGGATGGTTCTGGGAAGTTACGCTTGGACGTGCACCTCGGTCAAAAAAGGCAACGGTTTGCGAGATTGATTTGGCCCCCGGGCCAGATGTGGCGCTGGCTCCCCCGTGGATCCCGTGGCGAGACCGTTTGCAACCCGGTGACGTATCCAGAACGGATGTGCTGCCGTACGACGCAAATGACGGGCGCCTGCAGAATGGGTTCGAAGAGGTTGACTCTGACGAAATTGAGTTGGCTGGTTTGAATGAGATGGGGCACGGGCGCAAACGTGTTCTCTCGCAGCACGGCTTGGATTTGGCCGCGGACCGTTGGTACGACTCGCCTCAGGGGGCTGTTGCCGGAGTTAAGCCGGACGCTATGTGTGCTTCGTGTGGATTCCTGTTAAAGATGCAGGGAACTATGGGCACCCTCTTTGGCGTGTGTGGGAACGAGTGGTCACCAGATGATGGTCGGGTTGTGAGTTTCGACCACTCATGCGGCGCGCACTCCGAAACAGACCAGCCTCAGCAGCGCTCACAATGGCCACTGGTGACATCACGGATCAATGACGATGATGTTGAAATCGGAGAATTTTCGGCGTAACTCTGCGGATTTACAGCAACTTACTATCTGGAGTTTTCAAGCGAGCCTCATGACGCCTGAGAAAATGTGTTCCTCCATTTTACCAGGTTGTTCGTCGCCGCCCGAATGGCGGATGCGGTGCGAGATGGCGCAAAAATCGGGGTCACACTGTGGAGAGTGAACACAAAGGTAGCTGGCAACCAGCAGAAGCAGGCACAGAAAACACCAGACGATCAATCCGGATTCCTCAACAACTTCTTCCAACTGTCACAGCGAGGCTCAACTGTAAGTCGTGAGGTACGAGGTGGCTTGGTCACCTTTATCACGATGGCTTACATCCTGATCCTTAACCCCGCAATCCTCTCGGCGAACACTGAGGGAACAGATATTACGATTGCCGCGATCGCCACGGGCACGGCCCTGGTCGCCGGCATCCTCTCCATCCTCATGGGCATCTTCGCCAACTTCCCCCTCGCGATGGCTGCCGGAATGGGGCTCAACGCCCTCGTCGCTTTCAACCTCGGGCTTGGTTTGGGCCTGACCTACCAGGAGTCGATGGGACTGGTCTTCTGGGAGGGCGTGCTCATCCTCATCCTCGTTCTTACCGGCTTCCGTGAGGCAGTCTTCCGCGCGGTTCCCCGGCAGATGCGCAGCGCAATCTCCGTTGGCATCGGGCTTTTCATTGCGTTTGTTGGCCTGATCAATGCCGGTATTGTGCGCCCCGGTGGCACGCCGGTCCAGCTTGGCGTCGGCGGATCCCTCTCCGGGTGGCCCGCACTGATCTTCGTCATTGGGTTGATCACGATCGTGATTCTCCACGCGCGCAAGGTGAAGGGTGCGATTCTCCTGGGAATCACGTTCGCAACGGTAGTGGCGTTCATTGTCCAGGCAGTCGCCAAGGTGCCGGTTGTAAGCGACGAGGTCGCTGGCGGCTGGCAGTCAACTGTCCCGCAGCTCCAGGGCTCACCAATCCAGATGCCGTCGTTCGCGACCATCTTCCAGATCGACTTCTTCGGCGCATTTACAAAGCTCGGCATTCTCCCCGTAATCCTCCTGATCTTCTCCCTCATGCTGGCCGACTTCTTCGACACCATGGGCACAATGGTTGCTGTTGGCTCGGAAGGGGACCTTTTGGACGAGGACGGAATCCCGCTGAAGTCCCGTTCCATCCTGGTTGTTGATTCACTGGGTGCGATCTTCGGCGGTCTGGGCGGCGTTTCTTCAAATACCGCTTACGTTGAGTCAACTGCGGGTGTTGGCGAAGGTGCTCGGACGGGGCTGGCTTCAGTCGTTACGGGTTCCCTGTTCCTGGTCGCGATGTTCTTTGCGCCGCTTGCCGCCCTGGTTCCCGCAGAGGCTGCCTCGACCGCACTGGTGTTTGTCGGCTTCTTGATGATGTCTCAAGTCACGGACATCGATTGGACAGATGTTGAGTACGCAATTCCAGCGTTCTTGACGATTGCGCTGATGCCATTCGCCTACTCCATCACAGCGGGTATCGGTGCGGGCTTCATCTTCTATACAGTTATTCAAGTAGCCCGAGGCAAAGCAAAGTCCGTGCACGCTCTCATGTGGATTGTCTCCGCAATGTTCTTGCTCTACTTTGCACTGGGGCCAATTCAGACCGCGATCGGCGGTTAGTTCCCAACTTTTAGAGGAGGCGCCACTCTTCGTGAGTAAGACCTTTCAGTCCCTCGGCTTCTACAACTACAAGCTGTGGTTTACGGGCAACATTTTTGCTTCATCCGCCCAGTGGATGCAGCGTGTAGCTCAGGACTGGCTGGTACTGACCGTGCTCACGGAGGGGGGCGGCCTCGAACTAGGCATCGTCACGGCCCTGCAGTTTGCCCCGATCCTACTGTTCTCTGCGTGGGCGGGAGTGGTTGCTGACAGGCTTGACCGCCGCCACCTCCTGCAGATTACTCAGACGCTCACCGCCCTGAGTGGCTTGGTCTTGGGCATCCTAGTGCTATCCGGTTCCGCTGAGCTGTGGATGGTATACATCCTTGCGTTTGTCGGTGGGACAGCGGGAGCCTTTGACAACCCGGTGCGGCAGGCATTTGTTTCCGAGCTGGTCCCAGCCCGCATGCTCCCGAACGCGGTCGCTCTCAACTCGACTGCTTTCAACTCTGCGCGACTAATCGGTCCGGCTATTTCCGGCGTCGTCATCGACTGGGTTGGTCCGGGTTGGGTGTTCGTGATCAACGCAGGATTGTTCTTGGTGCCCGTCTTCACCTTGGCGCTGATGCGCAAAGATGAGTTGTCAACGCCCCCCAAGATCCCACGCGAAAAAGGCCAGTTGCGGGAAGGGATCAACTACGTCCGAGGACGTAAGGACATCATTCTCATTTTGGTGGTGATGGGGATGATCTCTTGCTTCGGCTTGAACTTCCAAATCACTTCGGCACTGATGGCGACGCAGGTCTATAACCTGCCGGCAGGTGGCTACGGTCTTATGAGCACGTTCCTTGCCATCGGAGCTGTATCTGGTTCTCTGGTTATTGCGCGCAATAACAACCCGCGGCTGCGTCTCATCGTGGGCGCGGGCCTCCTGTTTGGCACCTTCCTTGGCTTCTTGGCGCTGGCTCCGAGCTACATGTGGTTCCTGGTGATTGCTATCCCAACCGGTGCACTATCAATGACACTGATCGCCTCGGCGAACGCCGCGGTGCAGATTTCGACAGAACCCAAGTTCCGCGGACGAGTCATGGCTCTCTATTCCATGATCTTCCTAGGAACCACGCCCATTGGAGCCCCTATTGTTGGATGGATTGGTGAGGAATGGGGCGCTCGCTGGGCAATGGGGATTGGTTCAATCGTTTCAATTGTCACGGCTGTTTTCGCGGCGCTGTGGGGTTTCCTGGTGTGGAAGATCCGCCTGGAATGGGACGGTCGACATACCCCTCACCTGGTGATTCCCGGGGCCCCGAATGTGAAACTTGCGGTCGCCTCAGAAGGTGATGCGGTACTTGCTGCGGCCGGAGCTGACACTGGGCCGGTGACACTGCCTAAGACCGAGGCCGACGTCGACCTCGCCCAGCAGGTTCAGGAAGAAACCGAAGAGGAAGAACTCAAAGACTAAGTTGAGAGGTAGCCTGGTCGACCATCCAGTCCACACAGGCTAGGAGCGAACCGATGTCGGACGTTTCCACTGACGGAAATGACGCGATGCGCAGTTGGTTGCGCCCAAGCTTTCGGTAACCCTCAATATCGACGATGCCGACGTCTCGAAGAGTTCGCGCGAGGTCGTAGACATCAATTTCCGGGGCAAGATCAACCGTGGTTGTCACGGGTGAGCGCAACGCCGGGTCTGCGACAAACAGGGATGCGAATGGGCGCGTTTCTGCCCACTCGTGGATCAGGTTGGCGCCGGCGCGGGCCCGCTTCTCCATGGCAGATAAACCCCCATTGTCAAGCATCCACTTGATTTGTTCGTCGAAGAGGATGAGTGTTGCGATGGCTGGCGTGTTGAGCGTCTGGTCCACACGTGACGCCTTGACGGCCTCGTCGAGGTTCAGGATTGCTGGCACGAAGCGGTTTGTGTCTGCCACGAGCCGCTGTGCCCGCTCTAGCGCGTCGGGGGAGAGGACTGAAATCCACAAGCCGCCCTCGGACCCGAAACACTTTTGTGGCGAAAAGTAGTAGGCATCGACCAGGTCCCAGTCAACAACGGAGGCACCCGCGATCGAGGTCGCATCTACCAGCGTTAACGCGGGCGACGGGGCGCCGCGGTAGAGGGGAGACACCACGCCGGTTGAGGTTTCATTCTGGGTATACGCGTACGCATCAGCAGTGGCGGCATTGTCTTCAACTGTGGCGAGCTCACCCGGGGGTGCTTTGACCACATCGACACTGGCCCATGGCGCTGCAGAGATATCGTCAGCAAACTTAGCCCCAAACTCTCCGAACACGGCAGCCTTCGCCCTCGTCTCCACAAGGCAGGAGGTAGCGATGGCCCAGAACGCGGTCGCGCCACCATTTCCGAGGGCGATTTCGTAAGAAGGAGGTAGCGAAAACAGCTCTCGAAGGCCTTCTCGGATGGAGGCTACCCGCGACTTCACGGGAGACTGGCGGTGGGATGTTCCCAGTTCGCTCGCGTCGGCAAGTGCATCCATTTGAGCGGGACGGATTCGGGATGGTCCCACGCCAAACCTGCCATCGGATGGTAAGAGGTGGGATGGTGGTGGGGTCAGAATCGTCATGCGTCCTAGGTTAGTTAATCGGCGACTTCTTGGCTTGGCAACGACATAGCGCGGACGGCAGGTATCGTAACAGGTGAAGCTTCGCAACAGTTTGGGGGATGACGGTGTCGGCTGACTTGATTGATACAACAGAGATGTACCTGAAGACCATTTTCGAACTGGAAGAAGATGGAGTCGTGCCACTGCGGGCACGTATCGTTGAACGCTTAGGCCATTCCGGTCCAACAGTTTCGCAGACAGTTGCACGTATGGAGCGCGATGGTTTAGTGACGGTTCGAGAAGATCGCCACCTCGACCTGACGCCGACGGGACGTTCTCTTGCGCGTGACGTTATGCGCAAGCACAGACTCGCGGAGCGGCTGCTGGTGGACATCATAGGGATGGATTGGGCTACGGCCCATGAGGAAGCATGCCGTTGGGAACACGTCATGTCCACGGCTGTGGAAGGCTATCTTCCGCCTCTTCTGGGTGACCCAACGACGGATCCCTACGGCAACCCCGTTCCAGGCCTTGGCCGCCCCGTGCGCGGTGAAGAGAAAGTCGAGGACGTCGCAGCAAGGTCGGCTGAGCCGACCGAAGTGACTATCTCTCGGATCGGCGAGCCAATCCAAGCAGAGGTGGGCTTGCTTGAAGAGTTTGCAGAGATCGGTGTTCTTCCCGCGGCTCGGGTCACCGTTGTTCTTCGCGGTGGCGACGTTGTCGTCGCAAGAGTGCCCGAAACGGATGAGGAGCGCCGGTTTGAAGTGGGCTCACTACGCGTTCCTAAGGCTTTAGCCCCACATCTGTTTGTTCTAGCGGACGCAAACCCACTTCTGTGAGTTAGATTTCGTTACGTTAGCGTGACATTCGGTGTTTGTTGGCCTAATCTTCATAGAGGAACCTCGGACTTTCGGGAATCCCGCACCCATTGCAGCCTAGTCTGCGTCGCTTTGGGTGTTGATAGGACTAGACGCAGAGTGGGGGAACCACCACTGATCTGATGATCTTGGGGTGAGGTCCTCTTCGGAGGGCGGGACGACCGTTCCTAACCCGACAGCTAACCTCGCAGGCTTAAACGGGAGAGATGGATTGACAGTTAACTACAGTGCACCGCGTCACCGCAGTGTCTCAAAGACAACTACACCGCTCAGCAGCCTTACTGACACACTTACATCCAGCGGCTTCACCACGAAGCGCATTGCCGTTGCTTCCGCAACTGGGGTTGCGGTTACCGCAACAATTGCTGGTTCAGCATTTGCTGGAACACTTCCTTCGGCTGTCCCTTCTCAGCCCTCAGACGATTTCGTCTCCAACCTGTCTACCGTTGATTCTGCGACGCTTGTTTCTTTGGATATCGCGTGGGAACCCGGCGATGAGGTCGCGGCAACCGCGGCTGAGCCAGCTGTTGAAGAAGTGGTTGAAGAAGTTGCGACGGAGACCGCCAGTCGTGATTACGATCGTTCAGCTGCCAGTGCTGAATCCTCTAGCGTTGTCCCGCCTGCTCGCGCTGGCAGCGTGGTAGAGACCGCACTGCAGTACGTTGGCTACCCCTACGTTTACGGTGGTAGCAGTCCGAGTGGCTTTGATTGCTCCGGTTTCGTGCAGTACGTTTTTGCGCAGCACGGTATTGGTCTCCCTCGCACGTCTGGTGAGCAGGGTCGTGCAGGAACGCAGATTCCTGCTTCAGAAGCACAGCCGGGTGACTTGGTCGTGTGGGGTGAAAGCCACATTGCGATCTACATTGGCGACGGCATGATCGTTCATGCATCAACACCTGCAACCGGTGTGAAGGTTAGTTCCCTTTACGGTTCCTACTACTTCTCACGCGTTTAGTCGCAGACTTCAGAAGACCGTGCCGGACTTTGTCTGGCACGTTTTTCGTTAACTGGTGCGCCCCCCGGGCCCTAGTGGTGTGTGCCGGTGTGACGCGCCGCGAATGCAGGTTTTCTCCCGATTCGACTTTGTGACGCGAGACACTTGAGGCACAATGAAGTAGATGGTGCGCAGTGACACCAGAGGCGAGAGTTTTGGGGGCGAAACGATAATGGGACACATCCAAGAGTTAGTGGTTGGTGTCGATGGTTCAGACGAAGCGCTTGATGCGGTCAAGTGGGCCGGTGCTCGTGCTTCGGCCTCGGGAGCCCGATTGCGAATTGTTTGTGCTTACGCAATTGCCTCTTACAGCGCAGCCGCCCTCGACGGTGGATTGGCAGTATTAGATGACAATGCACTCCGCATCGGTGCGGAACGAGTTATTGAGGATGCTGCGGCGTCGATCAGGGATCTTGATGTCTCAGTGACCACCCAGGTTGAGGTGGGTGACCCGTCGAGTGTCCTAGTAGAGCTGTCCCACCATGCGGATCTTATTGTCTTGGGTTCGCGAGGTGGCGGTGGGTTCGCAGATCGTCTGCTTGGCTCTGTGTCGTCGTCAGTGCCAGCACACGCCAGATGCCCGGTGGTGGTGGTGCCCCCTCACCGTTCCGGAGCTCCCTTCGTTCCGATCCGCCGGATTGTTGTTGGTACGGATGGTTCTGACACAGCCTCAATGGCGCTCAAGAAGGCCGTTGATGAGGCCGTGATTTGGAACGCAGAACTGACAGTGGTTGCGGCGGTCCCCATCGCCACTGGTGGGGGAATGATGGGGTGGGTGCCCCCCGCAATGGACCGGCAAACACTGCTTGATGACATCACAACCAGCATGGATCGTGCTATCGCAGAGGCAGTTGGCGACCGCACCATTCGAGTTGCTCGGCACGCACTCGACGGCAGTGCGGCAGCCCTTCTCACCGAATTTTCAACCGCAGTGGACCTGGTAGTGGTCGGAACTCGAGGGCGGGGCGGGTTCGCAGGCATGCTTCTCGGATCTACATCACAGACCGTCCTTCATCATTCAACCTGCCCCGTAATGACGGTCCCATCGCGTCAGCGTGACCGTGAGCCCAATCCCTCCCAGTCGTGGCAGAGGCGCTAGCCACCTCATATAAATGACAGCGGTGGTTTGTGTCGGTGCGTCCGGATGTTAAGCTGGACAGTGCTTTCCGGGAAACCGGACGCGCCCTCGTAGCTCAGGGGATAGAGCACCACTCTCCTAAAGTGGGTGTCGGACGTTCGAATCGTCTCGGGGGCACTTCATAGGGCCGCTGATTCTCAACGTACAGCGTTCCCCTCTGAACGCTGGATCTTGGGTCAGTTCTGCAGGTTCGGGTCGTGAGTGGGGTCGAGGTACGGTTGCGGGCAGCCTTCGGAAAGAGAGTCCGGCCGGTACTCGTAGTGCCATGGTTCGTTCGCGTAGATCTGGCAGAGTCCAAAGCCAGAGCTTCGGTCTTGGAACCAGAGGTAGGCATCTAGGTCTCCGATGTCCACCGCGTCACCGGAGACATGCGCAGACGTTTCCGGGGGTGGCAACCCAGCGGGCGGCTTCTTCGAGTGACCCGTAATCCGAGACTGCTTCTGTCAACAGCTGTTCCTGGAGCGCGGGAGCCCGCCACCCACTGTTGATGAAGATTTCCACTCCCTCCTCACGTGCTGCGCGTGTCGCCTGTTCTAGGGCATTCCGTAGGTCGGGAGAAAGCCCGCTGATACCGGGGAGGCTCTCATCGAACACTGTTGCGTGGGTAGGGAGGACGCCCATCTCCCGATCGTCAACTTCACGTGTCTGCACCGTGGACCCCACAAGACTGCCAAATGTCGCCTGGGGGGCTTGGCATGATACGAGGACGATTGCGGCGAGCGAGAGGGTCGCACACCCGGCAGTGAAGCGGAAGAGTCTGTTCTTGGTCGACATCCTGTATTGAGCATTCATGCATTCAGTACATGTGAGGGAGTGTTGCCAGTCCGTATGCGCTTTTCGATACGTTCGCAATATGCCACCACGCGTAGCCTTGGAAGTATGCGGGTACTGATCGTTGAGGACGAACCTCTTCTGGCTGAGGCCATTCGTGACGGATTACGGCTTGAGGCGATTGCTGCCGACATTGCGTTAGATGGCGAGACCGCGCTCTATCTGCTCGACCTGAACGAGTACGACATTGTCGTTCTCGATCGAGATCTGCCCCGGCTCTCAGGGGATGAGGTGGCCAAGAGAATTGTGCAGTCGGGAAGCGGCCTGCCGATCCTGATGCTCACGGCAGCCGACCGGATCGACGACAAGACCTCGGGCTTTCAACTGGGAGCTGACGACTACCTGACGAAACCATTCGATTTTCAAGAGCTCGTTCTCCGGATCCGAGCGCTTGATCGTCGACGGGCTTCGCGGCGCCCTCCCGTGTATGAGCTGTCGGGTCTCAAATTAGACCCGTTTAGGCGTGAGGTGTATCGGGAGGGCCGATATGTTGCCCTGACCCGGAAGCAGTTCGCCGTGCTCGAGGTGCTCATGTCGGCTGAGGGAGGCGTGGTGAGTGCTGAGGACTTGCTCGAACGAGCATGGGATGAGAACGCGGACCCATTCACCAATGCGGTACGAATCACCGTCTCCGGTCTGCGTAAGCGACTTGGAGAGCCCTGGCTCATCGGCACGGTACCAGGTGCCGGCTACCGGATAGAGGGCCCGGCCAGTGCAGAGAAATAGGCGTGGAGGCATGAGTGTGCGTTGGAAGCTTGCGCTGAGTTACGCGGCATTCCTTATGGCAGCGGGCACGCTCCTCCTCGCCGTCGTCTGGGTATTCCTGCTGCGATACGTTCCCAATACGGCAATCGCCACCACCTCGACCTTTGTTCCCAATCGTTCTGACCTGCTGAGAGCCTTCCTCCCACCGACCCTCATCGCTCTCATCGCACTTCTGGTCGGAGGAGTCCTGGGCGGGTGGTTGCTCGCAGGCAGGATGTTGTCACCCCTTACACGAATCACAGAGGCGACACGCGTCGCCGGTACGGGTGTCCTCTCTCACCGGATCCAAATGGATGACCGGAAGGACGAGTTTGGCGAACTGGCGGATGCCTTCGATGGGATGCTTGCGAAGCTCGAATTGCGCGTTTCCGAGCAGCAGCGTTTTGCCGCGAATGCATCGCATGAGCTGCGTACACCACTTGCGATCACGCGCACCATCATCGATGTGGCGCAAAAGGATCCGCGAAGGGACCCTGTCGCCGACCTGGCGCGTCTGAAAGACACGAACGATCGTGCCATCGCTCTCACGGAGGCACTCCTGTTGCTAAGCCGTGCTGGGAATACCATTGCCGAGCCGGAGATCGTCGACTTATCACTCCTCGCCGATGAGGCAGTTGAGACGTTGCTCCCGCTTGCCGAGCAGCACGGTGTGGTCCTGACAATCGACGGGTCATCTGTCGATGTGTTGGGCTCGTCGCCTCTGCTCCTTCAGATGATCACGAACCTCGTCCACAACGCGATCGTGCACAACCTGCCGCAGGGGGGCCAGGTTCGAGTGAGCACCTTGCGGGAGCGAACTCGAGCGATCGTGGTCATTGAGAACACCGGGGCTGAGATGGCTGCGGTCAAGCTCTCAAGACTCACGGAGCCATTCTTGAAAGCTGCGGGTCGGACACGACTTGACGATCAGCCAGGAAATGGGCTCGGGCTCTCGATCGTCGAGAAGATAACCCGAGCACATCTCGGTGTGCTGCGCCTGGCGCCTCGCCACGGTGGCGGGATGATTGCACGCGCAGAGTCTCCAGCCTCATAGAAAACGGTGGGGCACCGCCGGAGTACCCAACCGTTTAGGGTGAAGGCATGAACAGTATTCTCCTTAGCCTCTCTGCCAACGCGCTTGGGCTAAGCCTGCTCTGCGGCTCTGTGTCGTTGCGTGAAAAAGTCAGGGTCAAGCGCCGTACCTGGGCGGTTCTTGGCACCGTAGCATTCATTATTGCGGGTGTCTTTGTTCTGATAACTCTCAGGAGTGACCCGTACGTTCCGGTGCCAATGGTTTGGGTCGCAGGTGCACTGCTTCTGGTCGGCCTGATTTTCTGGATTGCACTTTTCGCCCTCAACCGGAGCACTGGGGACGGGCTGGGGCTTGTCGCAGTGCACCTCAAATTTGCGGGAAGAGTGGCCCTACCCGACTGGGAGTCCCTTGATACTAAGGAGTTGCGTGCGACTGACCGGTCGGACGCGTCGCACATCAACCAGATTGTCAACGTGGGTGCCGTCCTCGTCATTGTGCCCGGTATCGCCCTGGTGTTGGCGGCATCGATTCTGATGAATGTCCGCGGCAATCAAACATCCGACTTTCTGTCGCACGCAGTAGGGTTCTATACCCTCCTGATCGCAACGTGTTGGACGGCCGCATACGTCCTCACTATCGCTGCGACTTCCCTAATGCAGGTATTGCGAGGAAACGGTGGTGGCATCACGCTTCCAAGAGTCGCGATCAGCCTTGGCACTTGGGCTGGGTTCGGAGCTGCTGCAGGCGTATTCGTGGGCGCGCTGATCCCGCTTGTGGTCGTTCCTCTGTCAACCGGGGAGTTCCAGCTCTTGGGTATGGCCCTACTTGACACGGTGTCCCCGTCACTCCTCTTGGATATCTCCACGGCCGGGGCCGTGTACGGGTTCCTGATTGGCGAGGTCGTTTCAGTTGTGAGCATTTCAGCGCGAGAGAAGAACCTCTACATCAGGTCTGTCCTGCCGCCGTTGATGTTTGCAGTCACCAGCTCCCTGCTTGGACTGGCGGGGCTGACCCCCGGTGCTCTTTCCAAGGCGCTCTCGACTGAGTACTCAAAGACCATGGTGCCGGGTAAGAGTGGTGAAGATCCGTTCACCACGGCACTCACCCAGGGTCTGGACACTCAGGATGGTTGGGCCCACGTTGTTGCGGGTCTCGACCAACACGGATGGAACCAGGTGGTCGACCACCACGTGTTCTTCGTCCTCACCTGGGTCGCTGCCATACTTGTTGCGGCATTCACGCTGATAATCGGTATCCGCAAACGCGAGATGGAACTGCTTAACCTGCCACCTCGGCAAAAACCTGCACCAGACCCCAAGTCGTCCTAGCGCGGGGGATCCGGGTGGCTATCCTTCAAGCGTTGACAGGTCGCCCTCGTCTTGGCCGAGGGCGCGGGCACGCAACACTCTTCGCATGATCTTCCCAGATCGAGTTTTCGGTAAGGAATCGACATAAGAGATTTCGTCCGGCTTGGCGATCGGTGAGAGATGCTTGGCGACGTGGGAGCGCAGATCTTCCGTCATTTCACGACCCTCAGCTCGACCGGGGTTGAGGACAACGTAGACGTGGATTGCGTTGCCTTTGATCTCGTGTGGGAGGCCGATGGCCGCTGCCTCTGCGACGGCGGAATGTGAGGTGATGGCCGACTCGACCTCGGCCGTGCCAAGGCGATGCCCCGACACCTTGATAATGTCGTCGGTTCGTCCAATCACCCAGTAGTAGCCGTCTTCATCCCGTCGGGCAGAATCCCCGGTGGCGTACTTCCCGGGGTAGACGTTCCAGTAGGCGTCAACGTAGCGTTGGTCATCCCCGTAGAGGGTGCGCATCATGGCTGGCCAGGGGTTGAGCAGCGTGAGGAAACCTTCGACCCCATCTTCGACGGGATTTCCGGCCTCGTCCACAATCTGCGCCACCTGACCGAAGACGGGACGCCCAGCTGAACCCGGTTTCTGTGGCATCGCGGGGACGCCAGCGATCTGGAACATCCCTGTCTCTGTCTGCCACCAGGTGTCCATGATGGGACAGCGCCCCTGCCCGACCACGTCGTAGAACCACCGCCAGGCTTCAGGGTTGATCGGCTCCCCAACAGTCCCCAGAATGCGCAGACTTGAAAGGTCGTGGCGGTTCACCCAGGCGTCCCCGAAACGCATCAGGGAGCGGATGGCGGTCGGCGCCGTGTAGAACGTGGTGATCCCGTAGTGTTCGATCAGTGACCACCAGCGGTCGGGGTGGGGATACGATGGTCCGCCCTCGAACATGAACGAGGTCGCCCCGTTGAGGAGGGGACCGTAGACAACGTAGGAATGGCCGGTAATCCACCCGGCATCCGCCGTGCACCAGAAGCGGTCACCGTCGTGGATGTCGAACGTGTCGTGCAGGGTGGCATAGGTGCCGACCATGTAGCCGCCGTGGGTGTGGAGGACTGCTTTCGGCTTCCCGGTTGATCCGGAAGTGTAGAGGATGAACAGTGGGTGTTCGGCGTCCACCTGCACTGTTTCACAGGCTCCCCGCGCGATCGGTAGAGCTGTGAGGTCGTGATACCAGTGGTCCCGCAGTGGGTCCATTTCGACCTCTGAACCCGTCCGTTTGATGACGAGGACGTTCTCCACTGTGGGGGAGAACCGCACGGCCTCATCGACAATGCTCTTGAGGGGAAACACCGAACCGTTGATCCACGAACCGTCGGCCGTAATCACAACTTTCGACTCTGAATCGTCTATGCGGGCAGTGAGTGCGTCGGCAGAGAAGCCCGCAAAAATCACCGAGTGAACGGCACCGATCTTCGCACATGCGAGCATCGCAAAAAAGACTTCGGGGATGCGCGGCAAGTAGATGGTGACCCGGTCGCCCTTGTGGACACCGAGGGCTTTGAGAACGTTCGCCATCTGAGTGACAGCGCGGTTGAGCGAGAAGTACGAGAAGGTGCGGGTTTCTTTCCCATCCTCGGACTGCCACAGCAGTGCCAGCTTGTTCTTACGTGGACCATCGAGGTGGCGATCAATCGCATTGGTGACAATGTTGGTTTGTCCGCCGACAAACCACTTGAAGAAGGGTGCCTCACTGTCGTCCAGCACTTGGGTCCAAGGCTGGGACCAGGTGAGCTCCTTAGCTCGCCCATCCCAGTAGTCAATTGGGTCGCGGCCTGCGGATGCCTCAACTGTGCGCCAGTCCTTCACCCACGCTTCATCAACAATGGCGGGAATGGGTGGGTAGATATTCTGGGAGGTATCACCGGTTGCAGTCATCTCAAGATCCTTCTCTCTGTGCTCAACTCTGAGTGGTCTTGTCGCTATAGTGCACGATGTTGGGTGATCGGGGGAAGAGAGTCCCAGAATGACCCCCTGTACGGCACGCCGATCGCGCGAGCAGGCGCACAGTCGCTAGTGTTGCTTTGTGGCCCGTTCATTTTTTTCGCGTAAGAGCTCCCGACGTGCGGCGCCCAATGGTGCCCAGATTGAGGCCGAGGGCGTTCCCGAAGAGCCCCCTCATGCTAATGAAGTTCCCGCTGCAAGTCCGCGAGGTGAGGATGAACAAGGTGGGGATGAAGAAGAGGATGCGTCTGTTTCGCAACCAGTAGAGGATACTAGCGATTCCTCCAGTCTTCTTGATATGGCGACCGCTCTGCGCACACAACTGGCCGCTTCCGCGCGTCAGGATGCTGCTACGGCCGCAAGTCTGGCCGTGCCTTTGAAGAGTCTTCACCCAGGAGGTCTTGCGGCGCTCTATGCAGATACGCCAACGCGGCTATCCAGTTTGGTCCGCGAGCCCACCGCGCTTGCGGATATAACCGAAAAGGTCAACAGCCTGGGCGCGTTTGCTGAAGCGATGGCGACCCGCCACGGTGGTATCGTCATGCACTTGGTGGTGGGCAGCGCTTCCTGGGGTGGGCAGCGCCCGGCATCGCACGTCCCCGTATTCATGAGGCAGGTTGTAGTTGGCAGCGACGAGGACGGATCTGCGACCCTGCAGCTAATGCCAGGAGTTGAGGTTTCGTCCAGGTTGCTGCGTGAGGCAGCCGCAGCCGGGGTTGACATAGACAGAGACCTCCTGTTTGAGGCGCTGCATGGGCCCGGGGGTTTTTCGCCGGCTAGCGCCCTCGACAAGATTGCCGAAGTTGGGCGCAACATCGAGAGTTTTAGACTCAGGGACGAAATGTCCCTGGCGATCCTCACGCATCCCACAGCGGCACTTTTTAGAGACCTGGCGGATGTGGAGTTTCTTGAGCAGTCCCCTCTGTTGGTGGCTCTCAATGGCGACCGCACCGCTCAGATCGAGGCGGCTACTCAGCCGCAACCCGCAAATCCCGCCGACCGTGACCCCTGGAAGGAGGTTGGAGTTGGGGACCAATCCCCTCAGGTCCAAGACGTAATCGAACAGATTGCGGGCGGAGGATCCTATGTGGTGGTGGCAGAGAACGACTCGGACCTCATCGCGGGTGCGGTTTCCGCTGCCGCGGCTCTTGCTGGTGATGGGAAATCGGTTCTTGTTGTTGCAAATGATCAGGACGCCTATGGTGCTCTTGCCGCACGTTTTGAAGAGATGCGGATCGAATCGGTTGTGGCAAATTTCTTTCCGGATCGTTTTGACGAGGGCGTCACGACGCTTCTTGATACCGCGATGCGTGATGTTGCGCCGGGGCTGAATGAGGCGGAAACAGAGTCCATGCGGGTGGGGTTGCGGCGTGCTCGCGCTGCACTTACTGCCTATGAAGAGCAGTTGCACGCCGAGTTTGAAGAGTGGGGCGTGACGCCTTTTGATGCGCTGCAGGTTTTGACAGAGTTGACGTCCGACCCCGATGGGCCGACTACGCGTGTCAGGCTCTCTAGTGAGACCCTTGGACTTCTGTCCGAGGACGGTGCTGCGCATGCCCGCGATCTCCTCGAGGATGCCTCCCGGCAGGGGCTCTTTAGCGACCTTGGCGAGGCCAGTGGTTGGGATGACATCCCATTGGAAGATGCGGCCCAGGTTGACAGTGTTGTTGACGCGACTGAGACTCTGGCGCGAGAAGCGCTACCTGCACTGCGAGTGCAGATGGCGAGAGTTGCGGGACAAACGGGTCTCAGAACTGCCACCACTTTGGATGGCTGGAAAATGCAGCTGGAGCTCATCGCGCGAGCACGCACGATTCTCGACACATTCCGCCCGGAAGCCTTCGAAAGATCTCCAGCCGACCTCGTCATCGCGACGGCGACGCCCGAGTGGAGGAAACAAAAGGGAATAACGCTGAAAGGGTCCAAGAGGCGGCTTCTCGTCAAGCAGGCACGCGACCTGGTGCGTCCCGGTGTTCACATTGCTGACTTAAATCAGGCCCTGATTGAAGTTCAGGAGTGCCGCCACCAGTGGTTGTCCGCATCTCTGGATGATGAGCCATGGCCCACCATCCCCGAGGGCCTAGAGAGCTGCGCAGAGACTCTGGCGGCAACGGAAGATTTACTTGCGGTGTGTGCCCCATACCTAGAGCAGACGTTTGGTGACCTGGGGTCGATGGCGCTGGATGAACTGTGTCCGACACTCGAGGCCTTGGCAGACGATGCTAACGGTGCACGTTTAGTACCGCAGAGACTCAGGGTTCTAGGCGAGCTGCAGGACCTTGGGTTGGGTGAACTGGTCGACGACCTTCGTCATAGGCGTATCGACGGAGACCTGATAGGTCTCGAGCTTGATCTGGCCTGGTGGGCATCGGTCTTGGGCCTCATGCTCGCAGCCGAACCTAGGCTTGGTGGCTTCGATCCCGACCTGCTACAGGGGTTGGTCAGCGATGTGCGGGTCCTTGACGAGGCCCAAGTGGCAAGTTTGGGGCTGTCGGTGGTTGAGAGGGTTAAGGCACGGCGCCGTGACGCCCTCGCACTGTATCCGGAGCAATACACAGAGCTGGTGGCGTCCCTTGCGGGGGGAGCTGCCGGAGCCAACCTCTTCAACCAGTACTCGCTTGCCTGGGATCTGCTCCCTATCGTGTGTGCTGGACCTTCTATGGTTCCACTTCTGACCCGCCGACGTCACAGTGTCGATGTTGTGTTGGTTGTGGGAGCATCGAGCCTCTCTCTGGCGGAGACCGCCCCGGTGTTGGCTCGGGCAGACGACGCCGTGGTATTCGCACGGGGCGACGCTATCGAAGATGGCAGCTGGGTCACTCGCCTAACAGAGTTCCTCACCGTGTTGGAGTTGCCAGGTAAACCCATTACTGTCAACGGACATTTTGCCGACCTGGTTCGCAAGTACAAGCCAGACGCCAGTATCACCGCAGTGCCCACGCCGCGACCGCCCGCGGATATAGAGCACATAAAAGTTGATGCCTCCGGTATGCCAGCTCCGACAACGGTGGCGATAGAGTCCTCCTTGGGTGAGGCGGAAGCCGCAGCGAACTACCTGATTAGATCCCTCATCGATGAACCTGAGACCAGCGTTGCTGTAGTCGCCTTCAACGACAGGCATGCCGATCGCATCCGCGTCTCACTGCGCAGAGCATTGGCGGAGAAACCGCAGGCGCTCAGCGTCAAACCGGAGAAGCTAATCGTCCTGCCACACGAACTGCCGGCGCTATCTCCTGATCACACGGTACTTTCAGTGGGATTTGCGAAGACGCCACACGGGCGAGTCATCCATGATTTTGGGGTGCTTTCCACTCCGGAGGGCATGGACGTGATCGAAGCCATCGCGCAGGGAAGCGGTGGGAATCTCACAGTCATTACGTCTTTGGAATCGCAAGAGATTGACAGGTCTCGGCTCCGTCACGGCGGTGCATTGGCCCTGGTTGACTTGCTGGAGGTAGCTGAGGGACGTGACGAAGCGGCCGCTGAGGTTGACTCAGGGGAACATGTTCCGGATGACCTGTTGGTTGACTTGGCTGACCGCCTTCACCGTCTGGGACTTCCGGTAGCAGCAAATCTGGGTACTGGCGCGAACCGGATTCCGCTTGCCGTTGGACACCCAGAGGTGCCGGGGGAGTGGCTGGTTGCAGTGCTTACTGATGACCCGTCGTACCGGAGTGAGCCATCGCTTCGTGTTCGCGACAGGTACTGGCCAGAGCTGCTTGAAAGGCAGGGGTGGAAGGTTCGCACGGAGCTGTCAATGTCGGTATTCATCGATCCGACAAGGGAAGCTCAGCATGTTGTGGAGCTGGTCCTAGACGCCGTCGATGACTATTACGTTCGGATTGGTAAGCCGGTGACGCCGGCGTCCGCGGCGACGCTCGCCCTCGAAGGCGTGGAGCTGCGCGCATCGAAGAATCAGGCAGAGACGTCCCCTGAAGGCGTCTTAAGTGGAGACGTCGCCGTGGAGGGCGAGCCCGCGCCGCAGAGTGAACCGGAAGATGCCCCGGAGCCACACGCCCCAGAAGTTCAACCCGAGCCACGGGACCAGCCCGAAAGCGAGCCGGAGCCGCTTTTTGAGACGGTTGCAACGACAGTGGTCGATTCTGCGCCCTCGGACAATGCGACTCCGCTTAGCCCGCCCAGCATTACCAAGGGACTTCCCCTCTCTGCTTACAGTGACGACCAACTTGACGATGTCGCAGCGTGGCTTCGAGCAACTAGTGCGGACGCGGACGAGGGCGAGTTGGTTGAGGGGATGAGGGAGGCAATCGGCCTGAGGCGCAGGGGCTCCCAGTCCCATGCGATCCTGCTCAACGTCATACGGCGTACCTCTGGACAGTGATGATGTCTGTGGCGGGTGAAGATGCGAAGCAAGGCGAGGACGAAGGAACGCCTACCAAAGCGCGCGTCCGACGAGCTGTCTATGTGACGAGAGTTGACAATGGGGGAGTCGAAGATGCCGTCATTGTTGGGGAGGACTCAGTCAGCCCCCTACGCTCAGACATGATCGATGCGCGTGATGAGGCGGTTCCAGAGGGAGAATCTCCAGAAGATCGGTGGCTGAGGGATAACGTTCCCCCTCACTGGTAGCAGGCCCACGCCACGGTCCCGTGCGCCGGCTCCGCCCCAGCCCACCGACTCCAAACAGTCTGGCAGCCCGCGAGCGGATACTTGGGCGGGCGACGGGACGTCACCCCAGCACGAAATGTATGCTCCCGCTGGCTGCTGACTGAAGTACAGGTCCAACATCGCTTGCTTTGAGGCTTAGAGTAACCAGTGTTGGGTTCTCTCCAGAGAAGGAGTTTGAGGGTGGCTCAGAGATGCTAAGAACAGTCACGTCGTCGGCTAACCGAGTAATTGGGCACGGGTCTACGCCGCAATCCATCACCGTCCCCCATACCTCCACTACGTCACCAGCCTCCATGAAGACAGAACCCGGATCCAACGACAGAACGGTTGTCGCATAGCCGGGCGGGATCCTGGCCGTGGTGTCGCCAATGCCCAGTAGGGATTGCGTGAGGACGGTTCCGGCCGGGACGAACTGAGGTGGCCTTTGATCAAGGGCGGCGGCGACATCCCCTACGGCTCCGACGGGGACTGCCTCACCTGGAAGTGTCAGGACCCTGAGCTGTGATCGAACTACTGGTTCATTTGCCGCCAAATCAGACTTGGAGACAACAACTGCGGTGCCTTCGATTGGTGGCCGCAGGGCAAATACTGCGAAGACGACGATGGATAGTGCGGCCAAGAGGAGCAGCAGATGCTGCGCCGTGACCAGTTTGCGTCGCGGGATGAGACGTCTGTTTGAAGTGAGTGAGGGCGCCATGTGTCAACAGTGCCAAATCCCCAGCAACATTTTGTAGCTGAGAACAACATCTGGGGAAATCGCCGCCAGTGCTGCACTGTGGAAACCCCGGTAGTCGTTGGCTGCTCTCCGGGATACTATGCAGCCGTCGAGGACGCTCCGGGAAGTTGAGCAAACGCCAAGGAACTCTACAGGTTTGGGCGGCGACAAATGACCAGCTCAGTCGGCGTTAGGACGAAATCCATCAGCCTATCGTGCTCCTCAATAGGAACGCGCATTGCTTCAACGAGCTCTCCGGCATGGCAGACACCGACCAAAATGGCTCCCTGTGTTGCCTGGGAAAGAGCGCGGTCATACCACCCCGCACCTCTTCCTAGGCGGCGTCCGTCACGACCGAAGATAAGGCCCGGAATCAGTATTAGAGCCGCCTCCGAAAGGACGCCCAGTGGGGGTTCATCCCCGGTGCCACTTGCGCGCTCAGGGGCCTGCTCCTCACATCCGCCTCCGCCATCTTGACAGCTCAGGTGCTGCCACTGCGGTGAACTGCGCCCGCCACTGGCCAGTGCTGCCGGTGTCGGAACCAGAGCAGCGCCACCGCCCTCGACCCATTCCCGCAGTAGTGGCAAAACATCAACTTCAGATGAGAGAGGCAGGTAGCCAGCGATCGTTGCTGACCTGGGGATTGCTTGGATAATTTGGCGAATGTCCTGAAGTGTTAGGGGCAGTCGGGAATGGGCAATGCGCCTTGCCGCCCGCGATGCGAGGTATGCCCGTCGCCAGATCTGCTTCCGCTCTGCCACACTCATGTCTCCATGCTAAATGGAGTGTGGCTTAAGCTAGAGCAAACAGCCGTCTTGGAAGAAAGTTGGTTCCCATGCGCTCGGTTGCAGACATCTACCAGGATTGTCTAAGTAACGCTGATCAGCAAGCTCCGCTGGACCTTCTACTCTTGGATGCAGTTGGGTGCGTGTTGGCCGAGGACGTTGTGGCGGTCGCAGACTATCCGGCAAGTAACGTCGCCAGTAGGGACGGATATGCACTCCGCGCGGGCGACGTTACTATGGCTACCGCACTCACACACGTCGAGTTACCCGTGACCGGGGAGATCCGTGCCGGGCAGGCGCATGCCGGTGGTCTGGCACCAAACACTGCAGTGCGAATCGCGTCGGGGGCGCCACTTCCCATCGGAGCCGATGCAGTTGTGGCACTCACAGACACTGACCAGGGAGAGTCACTGGTGTCAGTCAACGTGGGCGTGGATGTGGGTGACAACGTCCGTCTCCAGGGTGAAGACATCAAACAGGGTAGCGTCGTCGTTCCGAAGAGGACCAGGCTGGGACCCCCGCAAATTGGGGCGATCGCGGCAGCTGGGCGCGCGCGCGTCCTCGTACATCCACGCCCGAGAGTCGTGATTCTCTCCGTCGGTGACGAACTGGTTGAACCCGGCTCAGCTCCCCGTGAAGGAAGTGTTGTCGACATCAACGGCCAAGCTCTAGTTGCTTCAGCATCTGAGGTGGGTGCGGAGACTTTCCATGCGGTCGCGGTTGGAGATGACCGAGCTGCCCTGCGGCAAATGATCGACGACCAACTGATGCGGGCCGACTTGATTGTCACTACCGGCGGTCTTTCCCACGGCTCAGGTAATACGGTGAGGGAGACGTTGGGATCCCACGGGACTGTACGATTCGACACTGTCAGCGGCCAGCCGGGAGCGATGCTGGGGGTCGGCACCGTCAGCGTTGAGGGCGATGAAACCACCGCAACTCCAATCTTTTGTCTCCCGGGTGATCCCGTAGCAGCGCAGGTGTGTTTTGAGGTTTTTGTTCGTCCAGCCCTTCGCAAGATGCAGGGATGGAAGACACTGAACCGTTCATCTGTGAAGGCTCGTGCCACATTTGCCCTACAGTCCCCCGCGGGGATTAGGGAGTTCTTGCGCGTTCGCATCCAGGGATCCCCTTCGTCCGGATATGAAGCGCACGCCCTTGGGGATCCGAAGGCTCTGTGGATTTCTGCGCTTGCGTCCTCGAACGCGCTTGCGGTAATTCCGGAAGAAACCACAAGTGTTCCCGAGGGAACGCTTCTGACGTGCATGCTCCTGGACTGAGCCGTGTCGGGGTTCTTCCGTTCGCGGCGGTCAGTGTGGGGCCGACCGGCCCGCGATCTTGAAATTCGGTACGAGGGCGAGCGGCTGGACGACCTGTTGCACGAAAACCACGGTGTGTCTTCCGTCGTGCTGCGTCCAGCAGCGGGTCGCGAACACTTGGAAATTGAGCGGGTGAGAAGAGCAAACAAGGGTTGGCTGGGCGAATGGGAGGCGACGGTCCCCCCGGGCAGTAGTGCGTCCGTGCCGACTTGGGAGGAGTTTCCGCGGCTGATGGACCGCAAGCAGGCAGGTGGTGAAGCACTCTCAATGATGGTTGTGGTTGACGGGGAGATAGCGGGTCTCATCTCCGTCGGAGCCGTGGAGCGTGGGGCGATGCACCTGGGTGTGCTTGGCTACTGGATAGCGGAGGCCCACGCGGGGAAAGGGATCACGTCCCTCGCGGTTGCCAGCACAATCGATATGGTCTTGAGTCAGCTCGACCTGCACCGTATCGAGATCAATGTTCGCCCTGAGAACGAACCTTCGCTGGGACTGGCTCGGAAACTCAAGCTCCGCGAAGAAGGGTACAAGCCACGCTACATGCACATTAATGGTCGGTGGGCGGACCATGTCGGGTTCGCAGTTGATCAGGAAGACCTGAGGCAGATGCCGGGTGGTTCCCTGGTGGAACACAGGGTCCGACGAGGGGGCAAACACTGACGGGGGCCCAAAAGGCGTGAAACCCAAATGCCAATGGCAGCAACATGCGGAGTGGCACGCCGGAAATGTCGCGGATTCAACTTAGGTTGGAGTCGTGGAATTTGCTGGCTTTATCGTTGCGGTGATCGCGTGCGTGATCGTCCTCTACGCGCTGCCCGCAACAATCGCGCGTCGTGTGGCAGTGGTTACTTCACGTGAGGGGGATCGGTTCTCTCCCGGCGTGGAGTTGGTCCCCTGCAAACAGGTTCAAGTTGAGGAGCGGATGCACCAGGGTCTGCACGTCTCAACCAGGCCTCTTCTTCCCAATGTCTTAGTGAGCCATAGCGAAGGAACACCCATGGTGAACAATCCAGAACTAGGTCTACCCGCGGTGGATCGGCCCGAGGGCCCCAAAAAGGTCGCTTCTGCTGGCAGAGCGGATAGCCCAACTCGGCAGATGGCGGCGTTACGGGCTCGTCGGGTGGCTCGACTGGCGCGTGAGCAGGCGGCTGTGAAGCGGAGGGTGGTGATGGCCGCGGCCTCATCGGTCTTGCTACTAGTCTTCGCTGTCGTTGCAGCCCTAGGTGCGTTGTCGTGGCTGTGGTTGATCCTGCCGGTGACGTTCCTTGTTGCGACGGTGGGTAGCTCTGTGGCGGGTAGTTTCCGGGCGCAGAGTCAGAGCAGGGATGAAGTCGACGAGCTCGCAAGAATCAAGGATCAGGTGAGGGCCACTACGCGTGGGAACTCACGTCCCTCTGAACGGACAGTCTCCTCGCAGAGCCAAGCAGTGGAGCCGGCCAAGGAGGATATTGAGGAGTCACTACCAGTGGGCGCTTCGGATGAGGCCGCGCGCGACGACGTAGAAAGCGATGTTGTGGTCGTCAGTGAACCCACCGCACCGCCCTCGGCCGTGATGCAGAGGCCTGCGAAGGAGTGGAATGTAGTTTCCCTCCCGCCGGTGCGGGGAAGCGGTCAGGCGCCTGCGCTGACGCGCCGTGTGCACGCTGACACCGACTTGGTGCCGATTCAAGAACGTCGGGACTCGGGCGTGCCAGCGCGGCCTTTGCATAAGTCAGACCAGGTAGCAGCAGCTGCGGTTGCAGCTGCGCAGGTGACAGGGCCGACGTTCCGCTTCGACCTGGATGCCGTCCTCGACCAGCGTCGCGCGCAGTAGGGGGCCGGTCGCGGCCATCGTCAACTTCACGGTTGAGCGGTTGTTAGAGCCCGGGGTGTCCGTGCTAAGCTTTCTACCGCATAAGGGGCTATGGCGCAGTTGGTAGCGCGTCTCGTTCGCAATGAGAAGGTCCGGGGTTCGAATCCCCGTAGCTCCACGAATGCACAACGCTCGAACCTTGACATGTTCGTGAAATGTGTACGCGGGGAATAGAAGTGAGCCGGGGGTGCGTACCCCAAGCTATTATTCCGCCCCGACGCATACATTTTGTGGTTCTTGGCCCTGGCGGGAATGTCCGCTCAGGTACGAGGACGTTCGAGGTCGAGAAGGGCTCTCTTTATTTCGGTCCCACCCGTGTAATTTCCTAGCGAGCCGTCGGCCTTGGTGACCCTGTGGCAGGGCAGAATGATCGGCAGTGGGTTCGTGGCGCAGGCCGACCCCACGGCTCGGGCCGCTCTCGGATGTCCAACGAGCTCGGCCACCCGCCCGTACGAGGCCGTCTTCCCATACGGAATTCCTGAGAGTGCCACTTGGACGGTTTGTCGAAAACGTCCGCTTGCCGACACCCAGGGGTTCGGAACCTCTGGCCCGCCCTCGTCGACTTCAAATGTTGGCAGCAGATCAAGTACGAGGGCGAAACTGTGGCGCTGGCCCGCAAAATACTCTGATAGCTGAGTTTCGACCTGGTCGAGGATTTCTACCCCTGGATGATCAACTTGGGCCTGTTTCGCTTCGCTGGGCGCAGCGGTGCGTGGTGTTGCGAGTCCTAGCTGCTCAAGCGTGGCTTCGGGTTCGAACGACAGGGCAGCCAGGCCCCGTCGGCTGGCCACCGCGAACAGAGGGCCGACGGGAGAAGTGATGTGACGGTATACCAGCGCTACTTTGCCTCGTCTAGGGTTTGACATGATTCAATTGTTGCAGGATTGGCGCAATTTAGAACCCCCCAATGCGCGTTTTGCCCAGAGGGGGAATACTGTCACTGTCAGAACGTGATGCCTCAACTCTAGGAGGACTAATGAGGAAGATTTTTTCGGCTGTTGCAGTGGTAGGACTTCTTGCGATGGGGGTTGCGGGATGCTCCTCCTCCGGTGGAACTCAGAGTTCCGAAGGGGCCCCAATCACACAGGAGTCCGCGGCGGGATCCTGGGTTCTCGTCGATGGGAAGGGGCCGGAAGGCGAGGTCAAGCCGACTGAGGAGACCCCCATTGAGCTAACGATTGAATCAGACGGACAGTTCTCAGGCAGCAGCGGCTGTAACTCGATCATGGGAGCCATGACTGTCACCGATGGCAGTGTGGACATGGGAACCATCGGGCAGACCATGATGGCATGTGAAGAGGATGCGATGACACTTGAGTTTGCGTACACGCAGGCTCTGGACTCTGTCACCGCGGGGACAGCCTCGGCTGAAGAAATGACGCTGACGGGAGAGGGTACCGAGCTGCATTTCAAGCCAGCAGGTAGCTAGGCTCAGCGCGTCTTGAGTTCGCCCCGGCAAACTTCCATATCGGAAAGGTTGCCGGGGCGATCGCAATTTTGTGTCGGCGCAGATGCCATCGGTTCCAAAAGGTTGACCGGACGTCGTTTGGACACGCCCGAACACGGATCGTCAACGCGAAATCAATGATGGATAAACCTGCAGGTCAGAGGGTGTTCTAGCCCGTGTGGCCGGGGTCACCGCAGATTCGTTTGACGGTTTGGGGGGCACCTGCGTAAAGTTCTATTTTGTTGCTCCGGTGAACAGCCGGGAAGCAGCCGGAGGCCCAAGGCCTCAAGGTGGACTTCCACAGGTTAGTGGAGCAAACCCCTTCATATGATGTGGGGTGTTGTTTGTGAACTTGATAGTGTGTTTTTGTTTGTTTGAGTGTACTCAATAAATTGTTTTTGTTGGTGTTTTTTTGGTTGGGATTGCAGCCTTTTTTGGTTGTTTTTTTCTGGCATTTTTTGTTGGAGAGTTTGATCCTGGCTCAGGACGAACGCTGGCGGCGTGCTTAACACATGCAAGTCGAACGGATTGCTTGGTGCTTGCACTGAGTGGTTAGTGGCGAACGGGTGAGTAACACGTGAGTAACCTGCCCCCTTCTTTGGGATAAGCACCTGAAAGGGTGTCTAATACTGATTATTCTGCTGGAATCGCATGGTTTTGGTTGGAAAGGTTTTTCTGGTGGGGGATGGGCTCGCGGCTTATCAGCTTGTTGGTGGGGTAATGGCTTACCAAGGCTTTGACGGGTAACCGGCCTGAGAGGGTGACCGGTCACATTGGGACTGAGATACGGCCCAGACTCCTACGGGAGGCAGCAGTGGGGAATATTGCACAATGGACGGAAGTCTGATGCAGCGACGCCGCGTGAGGGATGAAGGCCTTCGGGTTGTAAACCTTTTTCGCTTTTGACCAAGGCAGCATTTTGGTGTTGTTGAGGGTATGAGGTAAAGAAGCTCCGGCTAACTACGTGCCAGCAGCCGCGGTAATACGTAGGGAGCGAGCGTTGTCCGGATTTATTGGGCGTAAAGGGCTTGTAGGTGGCTTGTCGCGTCTGCCGTGAAATTCCGCAGCTTAACTGTGGTAGTGCGGTGGGTACGGGCAGGCTTGAGTGTGGTAGGGGAGACTGGAATTCCTGGTGTAGCGGTGGAATGCGCAGATATCAGGAGGAACACCGGTGGCGAAGGCGGGTCTCTGGGCCATTACTGACGCTGAGGAGCGAAAGCGTGGGGAGCGAACAGGATTAGATACCCTGGTAGTCCACGCTGTAAACGTTGGGAACTAGGTGTGGGGCCTGTCATGGGTTCTGCGCCGGCGCTAACGCATTAAGTTCCCCGCCTGGGGAGTACGGCCGCAAGGCTAAAACTCAAAGGAATTGACGGGGGCCCGCACAAGCGGCGGAGCATGCGGATTAATTCGAGGCAACGCGAAGAACCTTACCAAGGCTTGACATACACCGGAAGCTGCCAGAGATGGTGGTCTCTTTGATACTGGTGTACAGGTGGTGCATGGTTGTCGTCAGCTCGTGTCGTGAGATGTTGGGTTAAGTCCCGCAACGAGCGCAACCCTTGTCCTATGTTGCCAGCACGTTATGGTGGGGACTCATGGGAGACTGCCGGGGTTAACTCGGAGGAAGGTGGGGATGACGTCAAATCATCATGCCCCTTATGTCTTGGGCTTCACGCATGCTACAATGGCCGGTACAGAGGGAAGCGATATCGTGAGGTGGAGCGGATCCCTTAAAGCCGGTCTCAGTTCGGATCGAAGTCTGCAACTCGACTTCGTGAAGGTGGAGTCGCTAGTAATCGCAGATCAGCAACGCTGCGGTGAATACGTTCTCGGGCCTTGTACACACCGCCCGTCACGTCATGAAAGTTGGTAACACCCGAAGCGCGTGGCCTAACCTTTTTGGGGGGAGCGTGCGAAGGTGGGATTGGCGATTGGGACGAAGTCGTAACAAGGTAGCCGTACCGGAAGGTGTGGCTGGATCACCTCCTTTCTAAGGAGCCTCACTGGCCTGCTGGCGCACTCATGTTGGGTGTGTTTGTTTGGTGGGTTTGTTGTGGGGGTTTTGTTTTGTTAGTCATTATGGGCCGCGGTGGCTTGTGATGCGGGCCAACATTTTTGGTTGGTTGGGTATTCTTTTCACTTCTTTGTTGGGGTGGCAAACATTTTCTGGTCATGGTCTTTTGATTGTGGTTGGGGCACACTATCGGGTTTACGTTCAACACTGCTGGCGGGCCTTTTGGGGCTTGTTTGGTGTGTTGGGTGTGGGTTGTTGGTGAATTGTATAGTGGTTGTTTGCATCTTTATTTTTGTGTGATTTTGTTTTGTTTGAGTGATTTTTTGACTTCAGACGCATTTTCCTTTGTTGGTTGGTGTGTTTGGGGTTGGTTCATTTGTGTGTTTGTTTTTGTAGTTTTTGTGGGCGTTCGGTGGATGCCTTGGTATCAAGAGCTGATGAAAGACGTGGCGGTCTGCGATATGCCTCGGGGAGTTGACGAGCGAGTGTTGATCCGGGGATTTCTGAATGGGGGAACCCAGCACCTGTAATGGGGTGTTACCTGCTGGTGAGTTAAGTAGCCAGTATGGGAGGAACGTGGGGAAGTGAAACATCTTAGTACCCATAGGAAGAGATATTCCGTTAGTAGTGGCGAGCGAAAGCGGATGATGGCTAAACCGTGTGTGTGTGATACCCAGCGAGGGTTGCGCATGCGGTGTTGTGGGGCCAGACATGATACACATTCCTTCGCTGGGGGGTGTGGCTGGTGTGTGCGTGGAGTTGAACAACCTGGGATGGTTGACCGGAGGGCGTGATAGTCGCGTAGATGGTTCATGTGTGCATTGGTTTGGTTTGGTGCCCGAGTAGCGCGGGGCTCGTGAAATCCTGTGTGAATCTGCCAAGACCACTTGGTAAGCCTGAATACTTCTTGATAACCGATAGTGAATAGTACCGTGAGGGAATGGTGAAAAGTACCCCGGGAGGGGAGTGAAATAGTTCCTGAAACCGGATGCCTTTAAGCCGTCAGAGCCTTATGCCTTTGGGTGGGGGGTGATGGCGTGCCTTTTGAAGAATGAGCCTGCGAGTTAGTGGCATGTGGCTTGCTTAACCCGTTGTGGGGTAGGCGTAGCGAAAGCGAGTCTGAATAGGGCGTTTTTTGGTCGCGTGTTCTAGACCCGAAGCGGAGTGATCTACCCATGGCCAGGTTGAAGCAGTGGTAAGACGCTGTGGAGGACCGAACCCACCTAGGTTGAAAACTGGGGGGATGAGCTGTGGGTAGGGGTGAAAGGCTAATCAAACTCCGTGATAGCTGGTTCTCCCCGAAATGCATTTAGGTGCAGCGTCGTGTGTTGCCTGGTGGTGGTAGAGCACTGGTTGGTTAATGGGCCCTGTGGGTTACTGAGATCAGCTAAACTCCGAATGCCATTAGTGTTAGCGCGGCAGTGAGACTGCGGGGGATAAGCTTCGTAGTCGAAAGGGAAACAGCCCAGATCACCGGTTAAGGCCCCTAAGTGTGTACTGAGTGGGAAAGGATGTGGAGTTGCAGTGACAACCAGGAGGTTGGCTTAGAAGCAGCCACCCTTGAAAGAGTGCGTAATAGCTCACTGGTCAAGTGATTCCGCGCCGACAATGTAGCGGGGCTGAAGTACACCGCCGAAGCCGTGACATCAAGACTTTGGTCTTGTTGGGTAGGGGAGCGTCCCTCATGAGGTGAAGCAGCAGTGTGAACTGCTGTGGATTGTGGGGGAGTGAGAATGCAGGCATGAGTAGCGATTTGAGGGGTGGGAATCCCCTCCGCCGTATAACTAAGGGTTCCAGGGCTAGGTTTATCCTCCCTGGGTTAGTCGGGTCCTAAGGCGAGGCCGACAGGCGTAGTCGATGGATAACCAGTTGATATTCTGGTACCGGCTTTTGATCCGTTCAACATTGTATCTAGCAGTGAGTCTTTACCGCTGGGCACGAGTTTTTCATTCCGCTTTTGTGGTGGTTTGTTGGGTTTGTGTTTGGTCGTTTTGGTGAGCGTGGGTATGGTGAGCGTGTTAACAGGGGTGACACAAAGTGGTAGCTGCTGCACACCGGTGGTTGTGTGTGTCTAAGCGTGTGGCCTGTTCCTAGGTAAACCCGGGAACGTGATAGGTGAGGCGTGATGGGAATCCCTTTTGTGGGGTTTAGTGGTGAGCCTGTTTTGTCAAGAAAAGCCTCGACGTGAGGGTCAAAGCCGCCCGTACCTAAACCGACACAGGTAGTTAGGTAGAGCATACTAAGGCGTACGAGTGAATCGTGGTTAAGGAACTCGGCAAAATACCCCCGTAACTTCGGAAGAAGGGGGACCCCTGGAAGTGATCCATCCTTGCGGTGGTGAGCGTTTGGGGGTCGCAGAGGATAGAGAGAAGCGACTGTTTACTAAAAACACAGGTGCGTGCTAAGCCGTAAGGCGCCGTATACGCACTGACGCCTGCCCGGTGCTGGAAGGTTAAGAGGAAAGGTCAACACGCTCTTGAGTGTGTGAAGCTTTGAATTGAAGCCCCAGTAAACGGCGGTGGTAACTATAACCATCCTAAGGTAGCGAAATTCCTTGTCGGGTAAGTTCCGACCTGCACGAATGGCGTAACGACTTCTCTACTGTCTCAACCACGAGCTCGGTGAAATTGCACTACGAGTAAAGATGCTCGTTACGCGCAGCAGGACGGTAAGACCCCGGGACCTTTACTATAGCTTGGTATTGGTGTTCGTTAGTGTTTGTGTAGGATAGGTGGGAGACTGTGATACTGGCACGCTAGTGTTGGTGGAGTCATTGGTGAAATACCACTCTGATATTAATGTGCATCTAACCTTGAATCCTTATCGGGTTTGGGGACAGTGCCTGGTGGGTAGTTTAACTGGGGCGGTTGCCTCCTAAATGGTAACGGAGGCGCTCAAAGGTTCCCTCAGCCTGGTTGGTAACCAGGTGTTGAGTGTAAGTGTAAAAGGGAGCTTGACTGTGAGACTGACAAGTCGAGCAGGGACGAAAGTCGGAACTAGTGATCCGGCCACGGCTTGTGGAAGCGTGGTCGCTCAACGGATAAAAGGTACCCCGGGGATAACAGGCTGATCCTGCCCAAGAGTCCATATCGACGGCATGGTTTGGCACCTCGATGTCGGCTCGTCGCATCCTGGGGGTGGAGTCGCTCCCAAGGGTTGGGCTGTTCGCCCATTAAAGCGGTACGCGAGCTGGGTTTAGAACGTCGTGAGACAGTTCGGTCCCTATCCGCTGCGCGCGCAGGAAACTTGTAGAGATCTGTCCCTAGTACGAGAGGACCGGGATGGACGAACCTCTGGTATACCAGTTGTCCCGCCAGGGGCACCGCTGGTTGGCTACGTTCGGGTTGGATAACCGCTGAAAGCATCTAAGCGGGAAGCCATCTCTGAGATTAGGTTTCCAACACCCACATTGTGGGTGTGAAGGCCCCCTAGAGACTATGGGGTAGATAGGCCAGGAGTGGAAGCATCGTAAGGTGTTCTAAAGCTAACTGGTACTAATCGGCCGACACTACAAACAAACACAACACAAAACAAAGTGTTACGAGCATACGCAAACAACCCACACAATCATTCAGATTTGCAAGCAATCACTATGCAAATTCACTAATAATCCACACACAAAGAATAGTGATAACCCCAAGTAACACAAGATTCAGTTACGGGGTTGCCACACCAACAACAAACACCCACACCAACACAAATAAAATGGGGTTGCTCTTAGCAGCCGGTGGGTGGGTAGTGTGTGAACAACAAGTTTTGCGGGGGGCATAGCACAAGGGAAACGCCCAGTTCCATTCCGAACCTGGAAGCTAAGCCTTGTAGCGGCGAAGATACTCCACTCCATAGGGTGCGGGAAAATAGCACCCCCCCGCAAATCAACAACAATGTAGTGCCCCTGAACCAACACAAGTTCAGGGGCACCACTGGTTTAAGGGCTCTTCTGTAAGTTGATTACTGGCTGGTCGCAGAAGAGGCTGGGGTATCCTTCGTACCTCTCCGACAGGTCACCGTTGCCGTCACTACCCACCTCAAACCGCGAAATCGAATAGTATCGACACATAACGATGTTATTGGACCCGAAACTGTCGATACTATTCGATCTCGCGGAGGCGAAGGCGGGGCGGGGATGGGCGGAGGTGCCGCGGGCGCAGGCGGGGTTCCCCAGCACTGCGGAGCCCGATAGGGCCTACCGAGCCCGATATGCCCAGCGCAGCCAGAGATTACGCCGATATGCAAGCCTGGTCGGCTCCCTAAGCCGAACTGGCTCCGTATGGCGTAACCGGCTCCCTAAGCCGGACCGGCTCCTCGACCATCGCCGCGGCATCGCCCTAGGACTTCGAAGCCTCCAAACCCACGTCCACCACAGCCTCCTCCACAACGGAGGATTGAAACACCACCTACAGCCCTATTTGTGATGAGCTTGGTTTAAGCCCAGCCCGCCAGATCGGCCCTCACCAACGCTGCCAAGGCCTGCAACCAGGGGGCGGAGTTGTTCCCCCAAGGCACATAGTTGAACTCGCCGCCACCTGCGTCCTCGTAGGCAGCACGATTGAGTTCATCGATCTCCTCCAACGTCTCTAAGCAGTCACTGACAAAACCCGGGCAGATCACATCGACCCGATCTGTCCCGAGTGCTCCAAGCTCCGTGACCGTGTCGATTGTGGCGGGAGTCAGCCACGGGGCCGGGCCAAACTTAGATTGGTACGCCCTCACCACACCGCCATCAGGGATGGCTAAGCGCCGTTGCAATGCTGCAGTCGTTGCCTCACACTCCTGCGGATAAGGGTCTCCGCCCTCCGCCATCGCGACAGGAATGCCATGAAAAGACAGTACTAGGCGGTCTCCTTCGGCGAAGTTGGGCCTGCCCATGGATTCCCAGCGATTCTCCAAAGCAGAGGCCAGAGCATCAATGTACTTTGGATCCGTAGGAAACGAGCGAGCGATTCGCACGGCAAACTGATCGCGACTTCTGAGCATCCACCGTGCGACCTCGTCAGTAATCGACGCCGTCGTTGAGGCCGCGTACTGAGGGTAAAGAGGTACTACCAGAACCTTCCGGAACCCATCATCGTGCAGGCGCTGGAGGCCGCTCTGCACCGAGCTACTTCCATACCTCATTGCGAACCGGACTTCCGCTGCGTCTCCGAACTCCTGCTGGAGGTACTCTGCTTGCTGCGAGGTTGCCTTCACCAGGGGAGAGGCGTCTTCATCCCATATTGTTCTGTACTTCGCCGCTGACTGCCGAGGGCGAGTGGTTAGGATAATTCCTTCAAGGACCGGACGCCACAGAAGTGGGTGCGTTTCAACGACTCGGCGGTCTGAAAGGAACTGACGTAGATACTTCCTGGTGTGTTTAGTTTCCGGCTGATCAGGACTCCCTAGGTTCACGAGGAGAACAGCTGGGCGTGCAGGAAAAGTCTTCAAAGCAACGGGCCTTCCAGTAGGAGCCACCCATTTTAGCTTGGCAAGCGGCTCGGCTCACATCTGCTGAGGGGTGCAAAAGCACTACGGTTAGACCTGTGAAGAAAACCTCAGACCCTGCAGCACCCGATCCCTCAGCACCCGATCCCGCAGCACCCGATCCCGCAGCACCCGATCTTGTCGGGCCCGATCCCGGATCCCCTGATCAAACCCCGATTGCCGCACCGCGAAAACGCATGTCTGGGAAGCCGAAAGCGATTGTCACGGCCGGTGTCGTTGCAGCACTCTTAATCACGTACGTAGGAGCGGCGTGGCTCCTTTCTGACCGGGTGCCGCGCGGAACCACTGTTGCCGGTGTGGCGGTCGGCGGTATGTCGTCGGCAGCCGCTAAAGAGACTCTGGAATCCTCACTCGCCGATCTCACTTCCAAGCCCATGACCGTTGTCGCGGAGGGTGTAGAAGGTGAACTTGACCCCGCGCGAGCTGGCCTCATATTCGATGCGGATGCCACGGTCGCACATCTCACCGGGTTCACGCTTTCACCGGCTCGCATGTGGAGCCATGTTGCTGGTGGCCATGATGCCGCTCCTGTCAGTCAGGTTGATCGTGAACTACTGACAACCACCCTTGAAGGGATGGCAGAAAGCTTCGCTATTGCGCCGGTTGATGGTGGAATCAGCTTTGTTGATGCACTGCCCCAACCCACGCCTGCGGAGCCGGGCCTTGAAGTTGATGTCGACGGAGCCGTCACGAAGATTGGCGAGCAGTGGCTCACCGAACCCAGACCATTAGCGTTACCCGTGGTTTCCGTTGAACCCGCCATCGATGACGCCGAGGTCGAGCGGGCCTTGACCGAGGACGCCACACCTCTGGTTGAAAGTCCCATTACCGCCGTAGTTGGGGAAACCTCGGCCCAGTTGGCTCCGCCCTCCCTGGCCGCAGCGGCCAGCTTTGTCGCTCAGGGGTCGACCTTGGAGCTGATTCTGGATGGGAAGATGCTTAGTGATGATCTGCGTGCCCAGATTCCCGAACTTGAACAGGCCCCAGTGAACGCGACTGTGCAGATTTCCGAGGGCGCCCCGCAAATCACCCCCGATGCCCTGGGAACCGAAATCAATGCAGAGACGCTAGAATCCGGGGTCCTAGCCGCATCTAAAAGCGAGACGCGCACTGTAGAAGTTGAGTTAGCGCAGGTAGAGGCGGACATGACCGTGGCGGACGTTGAAGCACTGGGGATCGTTGAGAGGATCTCAGACTTTTCAACAAACCTCACCAACGACGAGGTTCGCACAAACAATCTCCGCACGGGTGCCGCTGCAATCAGCGGAGTAATCGTGATGCCGGGTGAGACCTTCAGTTTGCTCGATACTCTTGGTCCCATCACCCCCGAGAACGGTTACGGCAATGCAGGCGTAATAATTGATGGTGTCGTTGTTGATGGGATGGGTGGCGGGCTTTCCCAGCTGGCTACAACCGTCTACAACGCCTCATTCTTTGCCGGTCTAGAAGACGTTGAACACCAGCCGCACTCTCAGTACATCAACCGTTATCCAGAGGGCAGAGAGGCAACCATCTATGTTCCTTCAATTGACCTCAAGTTCAAGAACGATTCCGATTATGGCGTGCTAATCGAATCCTGGGTGGCAGACGGTCAGTTACACGTCGCATTCTGGAGCACAAAGGTGTGGGAGATCCGCACTGAAACCGGCCCGCGTCAGGATATAGTCCAACCAACAACGATCATCTCAACCAGGCCAGGGTGTGTGCCGTCCGGAGCCGGCAACCCCGGGTTCTTCGTCAACGTGGACCGCCACTTCTACCGGGACGGTGAGTTCGTCAAAACCGATTCGCGAGGCTGGCGCTACCAACCCGTGAATGCGGTGCAGTGTGGCTGAGGCATGCCTGCCGAGTAAGGATATGGACATACTGTTCCCATGAGTGAAACCACCCCCGGAGTCATCTACATGGCCGCTACTCCCATCGGGAACACTGACGACGCGTCCGCCCGACTCCGTCACCAACTGGAGACAGCAGACATTATCGCCGCTGAAGATACCCGCAGGTTGAAGGGCCTCTGTTCACGCCTGGGAATTGCGCCGCAGGGACGCATCATGGCGTTTCATGAGCATATTGAGAGCGAGCGGGCTACAGAACTCATTGCTGCAGCCCAAGAGGGGCAGACGGTCCTGGTCGTTAGTGACGCCGGCACCCCAACCGTGTCCGACCCCGGCTATCGACTGGCCATCCTTGCTGCTGCCGAGGACGTGCGCCTTGCACCACTGCCTGGTCCCAGTGCGGCTCTTGCCGCACTCAGCGTCTCTGGCCTACCATCGGACCGTTTCGTCTTTGAGGGTTTCTTGCCCCGCAAAGCCTCCGAACTGAAGGCTCACCTTGAGGGCCTAGCTGTGGAGCCGCGCACCCTCATACTCTTCGAGTCCCCGCGCAGAACCGCCGCTACCCTTGCTCAACTCAGTGATGTGTTCGGCGGCGACCGCCGAGCTGCGCTGTGCCGCGAACTGACGAAAACTTACGAGCAAGTCACCCGGGGCACCCTGGCGGAGTTGGCGGAGTTTGCGCAGGCCGCGCCCGTGTTGGGGGAAGTCACGCTGGTGATCGAAGGTGCCCCTAAACACGCGCAACAAAGCCTGCCTGATCTTGCCCAGGCAGCGTTGGCGCTCTCAGCGCGGGATGGAATCCGCCTCAAAGAGGCGGCTTCGCAGGTTGCCCAGGGTAGTGGTCAGCGCCCCAACGCCATCTTCAAGGCCGCGTTGGACGCCTCTTAGTTGTCCCCTAGGCGCTATGCACCAGCTTGATCCGGGTGCGGGCCATCTCTTCCAGCGCGGCCTCGCCCTGCTCAGGAGAAACCGGTTCTGTCAGGTCTACGAGGACGCGAACACGATCAAGTGAACGCATACGTGCGGCATCCAGGGCGGTTTCCAGCACGCAGTGTGACAGCGCCAGTCCGACGATGTCAACGTCGTCAACGCCCTCGTCCGCGAGGATATCTTCCAGTGTCTCCCCGCTGGGGCATTCGGCTTCAAAGCCCGAGTATGCGGCCTCGTACTCGCCCTTCTTCAGGTGGTAGTCGATACTGACAGGCTCTAGGGACCTGTGCAGTTCGGCTTCCGGAGTGTCAGCAACGCCGTGCGGGGGCCAAGTATCGATAAAGTCGGGTTCATCTGAGAAGTGTTCACCCGGGTCGATGTGCCAGTCCTGGGTGGTGATGATTACGTCGTAGTCGTCCTCGTGTGCGATGGCGTATCTTGCAATCTTTTTCGCGCACTCGTTCCCACCCTCAACCGCGAGTGCGCCACCTTCACAAAATGTCGGCTGAACGTCGACGATGATCAGTGCGCGGGCCATGGTAGTTCCTCCAGATATCTTCCACAGTTCGTTAGATCCGGCTCAGTCCACAAGCCTAGACTCTTCTCGGTTTTATTGGGAGGGGAAGCGCAACTAGGCTAGGGATATGAGTCATATTCTCTCCGCAGTTGCCTGGCCCTACGCTAACGGTCCCCGCCATATCGGTCATGTTGCAGGTTTCGGGGTCCCCTCCGATGTCTTTTCTCGTTACATGCGAATGTCAGGCCATGACGTGCTCATGGTGTCGGGTACGGATGAGCACGGCACGCCTATTTTGGTCGAGGCCGAAAAGCAGGGCAAAACCCCGCGCCAGTTGGCGGATGAGAACAACCTGATTATTGCGCAGGACCTAGTCAAACTGGGTCTGTCCTATGACCTGTTTACGAGGACGACGACCGCGAACCACCATGAGGTGACAAGGTCGATGTTCGAGGTCGTGCGCGACAACGGTTACATGATGGAGCAGACGGCGCAGGCCGCCATTTCGCCCTCGACGGGACGGACGCTGCCGGACCGCTACATTGAGGGCACTTGTCCACTTTGTGGCTACGCGGGAGCGCGCGGGGACCAGTGCGACAACTGCGGAAACCAGTTGGACCCGATCGACCTGATCGATCCGCGTTCCTCAATCAATGGTGAAACCCCCGAGTTTGTTGAGACGACGCACTACTTCCTGAACCTGCCTGAACTGGCAACCGCGCTCAGTGAATGGCTCGATGGCCGTGAGGCCGCAGGCTGGCGTCCCAACGTCATTCGTTTCGCGAAGAACTTCCTTGAGGAGGTTCGCCCTCGGGCAATGACGCGTGACATTGACTGGGGTATCCCGGTTCCCGGTTGGGAAGATCAGCCTACGAAGCGCCTTTACGTCTGGTTCGACGCGGTGGTTGGTTACCTTTCGGCCTCGATCGAATGGGCGAAGCGCACCGGGGATCCGGAGGCGTGGCGGAAGTGGTGGAACGACCCGGAGGCGCTGACCTACTACTTCATGGGTAAGGACAACATTGTCTTCCATGCCCAGATTTGGCCCGCTGAACTGCTGGGCTACAACGGTGAGGGTGCGCTGGGGGGAACCCCCGGGGTGTTCGGCAAGTTGAACCTGCCGACCGAGGTCGTTTCTTCGGAGTTCCTCACTATGGAGGGCAAAAAGTTTGCCACTTCACGTGGGATCGTCATCTACGTTCGCGACATGCTGGAGCGGTACCAGCCTGATGCGCTGCGCTATTTCATCAGCGCAGCGGGTCCTGAAACGTCTGACGCCGACTTCACCTGGGAAGAGTTCCTGCGCCGCACCAACAATGAACTGGTTGCGGGGTGGGGGAACCTGGTGAACCGGACCGCCTCGATGATTCACAAGCGGTTCGGGGAGATCCCGGAGCCAGCGGAACTCCAGCAGATTGACGTCGACTTGCTGGGCTCGCTTGAGAGTGGTTTTGACGAGGTTGGAACGCTGATTGAAGGCCACCACCAGAAGGCCGCCATCGCTGCCGTGATGCGCCTAGTTGGTGAAGTCAACCGTTACGTTACTGACACGCAGCCCTTCAAGCTGAAGTCAGAAGAGGAGCTGCCGCGCCTGCGCACGGTTCTGTGGGTTCTGGCGCAGAGCGTGTCCGATTTGAACACGATGCTGGCACCATTCTTGCCGCACTCTGCTAATGGGGTTGATGCTGTCATGGGTGGGGCGGGCCGCATTGCGCCGATGCCGCGGCTGGTGTGGGTATCTGAAGGGGACGAGGACGGTCTACTTGCGGAGGCCCCCGGCACGCCCGAGGACGTTGCTCCGGACTCTAACCTTGAGGTTGTCTCGGGCCGCTACCCCGTGATCACCGGCGACTACGCCGGATACATGACGTGGGGCCGACATGACGTCGAAGTGGGGACTCCGATCGCCAAGCCGACCCCCGTGTTCACTAAGTTGGATCCGTCCATCGTTGAAGAGGAACTGGAACGGTACGCCTCGCGGTAGAAGCGTTAGTTCTGTTCTGATCCGGGCTGGTTCGCCCTCGCAGAAGCCGCGACGGGACCCCTGTTCTGTGAGGTGAGGTAGGCCAGGATGAGGAAGCCAATACCTGCCGCCGCGAAGAGAATCACGACGATCGCCTGGAATGTGTTGCCGCCAAAAATGGAGGTAAACACAAGGATCAGGCCGACGATGGCAAGGATTGCCCCCCACACCAGGAGGCCCACGTTCATTGTTTGGGGGCCGTCCTCGGGAACAGTTGTTGCACCATAGTGCGCTTGCGGCATTGCACTGTAAGGGGCCTGTGGTGCTGCCATTCCCGGGCCGTACTGGTTTGTTGGCGCAGCATAGGGTCCCGCGTAGTTCGGTGCGCCCCCCGGCATCGTCGATGTCGCGATGCGGCTGCCATCGGGAGCGACAAAGATGCGTTGGACAGGCGGCATCGGCTGGGTCGGACTAGGTTGCATGTTCGGCATTGGCTGGGTTGATCCCGGCTGAGTGCTCGGCATTGTGAACTTCTCCGTTGGTGTGTCTTGCGTGTTGTCAGCCATGATCAGTTTCCCTCTCCGCTCTGAGCTGTTTCGTTTGCGCCGGATTGGGCTTCGTCACCAGAAGACGCAGAACCCAGGTTGTCAAGAATGACAAAGTGGACACTGGAGCTATCATCCAAAGTCAACCGGAAGGACACCACGTTGCTCGCGTCGGCTCCGTTTCGGCCCAGATCCCACGGGTAGTTGCTGGGGACCGGGTCCACGGTCCACGTGACTAGCGCCTCCTCGACCTCGTAATTCCCCAAGAAGGTGGTGGGTGATGTCGCTTGAATATAGGAAGTGTCGTCCAAGTTGAGCTTCTGGAACATGGGGAGCTGCTGGGAGGTCAAGAGGACAGTCAGGTTCGAATACTCCAAATCCACGTCAAAGTCAGGGTTCTGGCCCTCGGGCAGTGCCGTCAAATCGAGGAGCAGGTTCTCGTCGTAGCCCTCAATGTTGCTTTCGGACGGGTCCACCTCGCGACCATCCATGTAGTTGAAGTCGTCCTCGGTCTCATAGTCATAGTCCTCGGTCCACCCGAAGTCCGAGTCTTCCTCGAGGTATTCCGCCGATGAGCCGGTCGTGTAATCCCAGGTCGTGTTCCACGCACCGAGTGCAGCGCCCCCCATAAGGACGGGGAAGGACAGAACTGCGCCAACGATCGTAAAGGGTAGAAACCATCCGGGCTTCTGGTTCTTTAGCGCCGCGTAAATGAGGACGCCGCCCGCAATCAAAATGATGAGGCCGGTTGACACGAGGACGGCTGTACCAGCGGTCCGTGTACCGGTAGAACCGGTCAGAACCAGGATGCCAACCGCGGCGATAAGGAGCATCGCGCCGACGGCGGACAGCGATATTGAGTTGCTCAGAGTTGAAGATTGACTGCGCGCCTTGGGCGCAAGGTTTGATGGTTGTTCGCTCATGGTTCAAGTTTGCCGCACCAACGGTGTCCCCTGTCATGGGGTAAGACCCTGATAATCCCCTCAAAATGCCCGTGGGGGTGGGATGGACGGCGCGTGTCTGCCACGATGGAGTCGTGTCAAAAACAGAACGACCACCATTGCGTCTCGCGCAGTCCGACAGTGCGGACATGGATGCACCCTGGGTTGGAGGGGTAGCGTCCGGAGTTGCTTCCCGGTACGGGCTCCCAGTAGGGGCTGTCCGCGCCACATTCGGTGCGTTGAGTGCGGTTGCCGGCGCGGGCATCATCGCGTACATGTGGTTGTGGCTCACCACCCCCACAGACGAACAGTCTTCGCTGGATGGTAGTGGTGCGCCACACGCAACAGATGCGTTCCGCTCGCCGATGAGGGCGGTGGGTGAACGCCGGGACTCTCAGGTGACCGCGGGACGCCTCTTGGTTGCGGGATCCCTTTTCTTACTGTTCGCTGCTTTCGTAGCCGTCATAGGTATCGCCTCCGGGACGTCGGGGCCGACTTTCTTCTGGTCAATCATCACCGTTCTTGGCCTGCTCATGGTGTGGTTGCAAGCACCACGCATTGCGGGTCGAGCAGTGCGACCAATCGGCTTCGTCGTGCTCGGAACGCTCATGGTCGTGGTGGGGACGGTAGCCGTCCTCGCGGCAAACGGGCAACTGGTTAACGTGGGGTCAGGGCTCATTGCTGCTCTGGCTGTCCTAGTGGTTGCGACAATCGCCCTCGCCCCCCTTGGTATGAGGGTGGTCAAGGACTTGACCGTGTCACGAAGCCGCGAGGCGCGTGAAGTGGAACGTGCCGACATTGCGGCTCACCTGCATGACTCGGTGCTGCAAACCTTGACTCTGATCCGCGGCGCCGCAGACGATCCAGCCCGAGTCCGGGCCCTTGCACTAACCCAAGAGCGCGAGCTGCGTTCCTGGCTTTACACGGGAAGCGTTGAGGCAGCCGTGTCTGTTGCTGAGGCCCTCAAAGAACAGGCTGCTGACGTTGAAGCAACCTACGGGGTTGCGATTGATGTCGTTACCGTGGGGGACACGGTGCCGGGACCACGGCAACTCGCTGCAATTGCAGCGGCAGGTGAGGCAATGACGAATGCCGTGCGCCACGGAGCTGCCCCCATCACCGTTTTTCAGGAGGCGCGCGGGGGCGACCTCGAAATCTTTGTCAAAGATGCTGGAGATGGCTTCGACATGACAGCCATCCCGGACGATCGTCACGGGCTGCGCAACTCAATCCTCGGGAGAGTCTCACGGGTCGGCGGCAAGGTTGAGGTGCGGTTCCTGCCTCCGGTGGAAGTCTCACCGTGGAGTGTGCCCGAGGCTGCAACGGCGCCCTCGGACACGGAAGCTAAGAAGAGTGTCGGCGGAACGGAGATCCGCATCTTCCTACCGCAAGCGGCAGATGAGCGCTGGGTGAGCGCGGCGCGGGACAATAGTGTTGGAATGGCGCTCGTGGCGGCGCCAGAAACTGAGAAGAGAGAATCGGCATGACGATCCGCGTCCTAGTGATTGATGATCACCCCCTTGTGCGGGCTGGAGTCCGGTCCGAACTCGAGAAAAGTGACGTAATCGACGTGGTGGGGGATGCCGCCGACGTGGATTCTGCGGTGGAGGCGTGTCACTCGTTGCAGCCGGACGTGGCCCTTCTTGATGTCCATCTTCCTGGGGGCGGTGGGGGAGGGGGCCCGGAGGTGGCGCGAAGGTGCGCAGACCTGACGCAGACGCGGTTCCTTGCCCTGTCTGTTTCCGATGTTCCCGCCGACGTTGTGGCAGTGATTCGGGCGGGTGCTCGCGGATACGTCACCAAGTCGATTTCCACGCCGGAACTGATCGCATCCGTGGAACGTGTCGCGGCGGGAGACGCTGCGTTTAGTCCCCGTCTTGCGGGGTTTGTCCTGGACGCTTTCGGCACCGAGTCGACGGTGTCGAATGCCGAGGACGAACTGGATCTCCTTACTACCCGTGAGGCAGAGGTGATGCGGCTCATTGCTCGTGGCTACACCTACAAGGAGGTCGCGTCCGACCTCTTCCTCTCTGTGAAGACCATCGAAACTCATGTCTCAGCGGTTCTGCGGAAACTGCAGCTATCGAACCGTCACGAGCTGACCCGCTGGGCGTTGAAGCGCAACATCGTTTAGGTGAGGTGGGTGCGCTACTTGGTGGCTCTAGGGGTCATTGCATCCAGGATTGCGTCTGCCTGATCCAGAAGGATCCCCAAGTGGGTGGCGTCTGGATCAAAGATCAGCTCACAGTCGGGCAGGGATTTGGCCAGCTCTCTGGTTCCGTCAATGTCGACGGAGGTATCGTGGCCGCCCTGCCAGATCGTGATGGGAAGGGGAGGGGAGAGTACCGCAAGTTCTCGTGCCACTTCTGTGACTGTGGTTCCCCAGTCGGTAAGTAGAGCGGCGTTGTCGTGAACGACCCCGCGGCTTGAGACCTCTTGGGCGTGACGATGGGAGCGTGCGAAGACCCTTCGATAGATGCGCTGGTCTGGGCGCTTCTGTCGGTGCTTGTCGGAGAGGCGGAAGGACAGTTCCAAAATGGACTCACCAACGCGTGGCACCCGAGTGAGTGCCTTGAGGGCTGGCATCCAGATTCTGCTTGCCCACCGCTCCAAGTCGTTGTTGAGGACCGCGCGTTCAGTCTGAGGGGCGACCAGGCCAATGCGGTAGAGGTGTTTGCGGAGTTTTGGTCCGCACACCAGCGAGTACGGCCCACCCCCCGACCAGCCGACAATGGAGAACTTCACCAGGTTGAGGTGGTCCGTGATTTGGTGGACGTCGCCCGGCCAATCGACCACCTGCCGGTCAAGAAGAAAGTCGGACCGACCGACGCCTGGGCGATCAACCGCGATGATGCGTGCTTTCCTTGAGCGGGCAGCGTCCTCGAACACCCCGCCCTCGACAGAAGAACCGGGGGTGCCGTGAAAGTAGAGGATCGGGAAGCCGTCCTCGGCCCCAAACTCTCGCCACTCGATACGCCGCCCATCTTGAAGCGTCATCTCGCTTCGGCGTCCCTCGAACGAACCCGTGTCTTCCTGGTGCAGTGGATTGGGGGTATCTGCTCTGTCAGTCAAAAACGTCACCCACCTAACTGGTCCACAGGCAAATCTACCTGCCCCGCGGCGGCAATGTGGGAAGTGCATCATAGAATGCATTGGTAGAAGTTCCCCACACGGGTGCCCAGATCTCAACTAGCGGAGGAAACGCTGTGTCGGAAAGCACTAGCCAGAATCCAGAAGCCACTGAACCTGACAGGAAGGGATGGGCCAGTCAGGTTGGTCCGTGGATTACCCGCTACGGAAAATGGGTGTGGGCAGCACCAGTGTCGATGGCGCTTGCGGCCCTCATGGTCGTTGTTAGGGTGGTCGCCCAGATCGTTGGCTCAGATGCCCTGATGTGGAACGTGGCAAGCGGGGTGGGTGAGCCGTGGTGGACGGTCTTTACCTCCGTGGTGTGGACTTCGACTTGGGTTCACCTTGTTGTAGATGTGGTTCTACTCCTCAGTCTGGGCGCGTGGGTGGAACGCAAGATTACCTCTCAGTGGTACGCACTGGTGGGGCTTGGGTCCGCCTGGGCGGGAACCGCGCTGGCCCTGGGGGGTGCCCAGGTCATTTCCCTCGTTGATCGCCAGTGGGCCGAGGCATTGGCGCCCCAGTACATCTCTGGGATCACCGGACTTCTCGTTGGTACGGCGCTGGCGGTTTCCATCCGTTTGGACACGCTGTGGCGCAGGCGAATCCAGATCGTCCTGTTCACCATCCTTGGCGTCGCCGTGCTTTTCTCAGGGTCGATCGACTCAATCGCCTCGCTGCTCGCGGGCGTCATCGGCTGGGCTATTGGCTTTGTTCTGTGGGGGAAGAACCGCGACCGGCGTGGCCTGACAGGAACGCGACGTGAAGGGCGCGTACTGATTGCGATCATCGTGGCCGGCGTGACGATTGGGACGTTGATGGCGCTGCGTTCCCCAGATATGGTGGGCGCTCTGGCAAACCTGCGAGGTGATCTGCTCCTTGACGTCAACGAGGAAGACGTCGCCCAGGTCTGTAACACGGCCGGCATGGAAGCCCAATGCGCTCATATGTCGTACATGCTGCGATCCACGGGCTTCGCCGCAAGGTTGTTGCCCATTTTGCCGCTGCTGGTACAGCTTGTGCTGGCCTGGGGCTTGCGCGGCGGGCGGAGGGCTGCATTCTGGGGCACCATGGTCATTCAGGGCGGATCGGCGCTGCTGGCCATCGCACACCTTGTGGTCGTCCGGGCCTCGGTCAGCGGCTTCGACGCTGTCGCGGAGTCGCTGGGGATGAACGAGGGCGGTGTGCCTTCCGCCCGTCTCATCATCCCGATTGTGGTTCCGTTGACCCTGCTGCTCCTAGTGGCGGCGAACCGCCGGCTCTTCACGGTGAAAGCAGCCGCTGGCACAAACACGAGGTTCTGGACCCGATTGGGTGTGCTCACCACCATCGTCCTCGTCATTTATGTTGCCGTGGGCCTTACGATGCGGCACACATTCACTCCGGAAGCCACGCTGTTTGGGTTGGTTGGGGACTTCTTTGTGAGGCTTCTGCCGGTTCCGGCTCTCTACCTGATATCCCCGCAGTTCCAGAGTGATTCCATGTGGCTGTCGCGGGCTACCGACTGGCTCGCTATTCTGCCGTGGCTGGCGGCGATCGTCCTTCTCTTGATTTCCTTTGGAAAGCGGGCGCTGCCGAACGCGGCTGAGCGCGAGCGCTACAAGGAGATTGTTCGCGCCACCAACGCCGGGACCATGGCGTGGATGTCGACGTGGGAGGGCAACGACTTCTGGGAGTCGCAAAAGTACGAGGCCGGAGTGGCCTACCGTTCTGATCTTGGCGTTGCCCTGACGGTGACGGACCCGGCGGCGCATCCTGAAGACTTGGAAGAGGTAATGAAGGAGTTCGCGGACTTCTGTTCTTCCCAGGGCATGATTCCAGCTTTCTACTCCGTGCACGGACCGGTCACCGAGGTTACTGACTCGTTGGGTTGGCCCAGACTGCAGGTGGCAGAGGAAACTGTCCTCGAACTACCGGGACTCGCCTTCAAGGGGAAGTCATTCCAAGGAATCCGCACGGCGCTCAACCGGGGGACGAAAGAAGGGATCCGCCCGGTGTGGACGACCTGGCAGGAATGCCCGCCGGACCTGGCCATGCAGATTGAGGCGATGTCTGAGCAGTGGGCCTCCGGAAAAGGACTACCCGAGATGGGCTTCACCCTGGGTGGGGTCGATGAACTGGATGACCCCGATGTGATGCTGCTACTTGCAGTGGACGAGGACGACAAGCTACACGGGGCGACCTCGTGGATGCCCGTCTATGAGCAAGGGAAAATCATCGGGTGGACGCTTGACTTCATGCGACGACGTGATGATGGTTTCCGCCCAGCCATGGAGTACATGATTGCTCAGGCGGCGCTGTGGGCGCAGCAGGAAAACTACCAGATTCTGTCGCTGTCGGGCGCGCCGCTTGCGAAGGCTCAGCCGGCTAAGAACGCGGATAGTGTGGCGGACGAGGACGTTGAGGCGGGCTCGTCGTCGGCCGCCCTCGACTTCATTCTTGAGATCTTGGGCAAGAACTTGGAGCCGGTGTACGGCTTCCGGTCACTGTTGCAGTTCAAGGCGAAGTTCCGGCCGACATACACTCCGGTGTACCTGAGCATGCCGGATGTGGGTTCACTCGCGACGGTTGGGTTGGCTATTGGTCACGCCTATTTGCCTGACATGACCGTTGCGGATACGGCGCGGTTGGTGAAGGCCTTGCGCGACAAGTAGGGGAGTCCGACCCGACCCCGCCCAACCACCGCTAGGATTGCCGCCGACGGCCTCGGCCGCCGCTGCCTGCCGTCGCCAACGGCCTCGCCATTCCGCCTCGCCCGACTCCCCCTCGGCCCCGCCCACGCCATTCCGCGGAATGTATGCGTTGGGGCGAAATGTGCGTCTGGGGTGCGTACCCCAGAGGTGGTTTGGTTCCCCACATATACATTTGGGCGCGAGTCGCTCCAGGGCGCGTGGTGCTAGGGGAGGCGCTCCAACGAGGGCGCCGACTGAACTTCGCCAGCGACCTTGGGTATGACCCCGGCTGCGATCCTGTGACAACAACTTGTCCTCGGCTGAGCTTGATTCGTGAACCTGGTGAAGCGCGCCACCCCGCAGGAGTATCAGACTGCTTGGTCCCGTCTCGGCGCCTCGGTCCCCCGCAGGTCGAGTTCATTGCGTTGTTGAGTGCTCGTTTCTACCTGCGCAGCTCCGAGGAGCCTGCGGGGGACCAAGCAGCTCGGTCTTCCTGCAGGGTGGGCTGAGGCGTGGGGCATTCCGCTGGCGTGGCCCTGGGTTGTGGGGTGGTCATCAGGGCATTCCGCGAAATGTATACGTTCGCGGGCTGCCAGGCTGTTTGGAGTCGGCGGGCTGGTGTTTTCTTGTTGTTGAGGTTGGTGCTGGCGCTACCCCACGTCATAACGGAGCGGGTTATGCCTAACGGAGCGAGTTTGGCATGCATAACGGTGTGATTCAAGGCCAAATGGAGCCAAACTCGCTCCGTTAGGCATAACCCGCTCCGTTAGGCGCACCCGGCTCCGTGATGCTCGGGTGCCCCGAGCGGCCGGGCATCCAAGTCCCCGTCGCTGGCATCCAAGTCCCCGTCGCTGGCACTCAGGTTTCCATCACTGACGCTGCAGCCCCTGTGGCGAAGTGATGTGTGGGTGTGGGTGCCTGTGCCGGGGCAGAGTGTGGCGACGCGGTGCGAAGATGTCGGAAGCCTGCTCTAAGGTAGAGGGGCCATGGACATCCAGAACTTTCTTTTCGAAGCCCACCCCGCAGTCGAGGACGAGGTGTCGCCGTTTGGTGCCGTCTCCGGATCGGACGGGGTAGCCCCGTTTGGTGCCGCTACCGCCTCCCGCCCGGACGGGGCCTCATCCCTTGACGTGCTCACCGGCCTGAACGAAGCCCAAGCACGTGCCGTTCAACACAGCGGGACGCCGCTTCTGATCATGGCCGGTGCCGGCTCTGGGAAGACCCGCGTCCTCACACACCGCATTGCCTATATCCTGCAAACGCACCAGGCCCGCCCTGGCGAGATCCTTGCAATCACCTTCACAAACAAGGCCGCCGCCGAAATGCGCGAACGAACAGCGAAGCTAATCGGGCCAGAGGGGCGACGGGTTTGGGTGTCGACCTTCCACTCCGCATGCGTTCGCATCCTGCGCGAGCATCATGATGCCGTGGGCTTGAAGTCAACGTTCAGCATCTACGACATGCAGGATTCACAACGTCTGCTCTCCATGGTGCTCAAGGACCATGGCGTGGATACCAAACGCTTCACCCCACGCATGGTTTCGGGTCGAATCTCAGACCTGAAGAACGAACTGATCGGGCCTGGACAATACACTGAAACCGCCCCATCCGACCCCATCTCACAGATGGTCGCTAAGGCCTATAAGGAGTACAACAAGAGACTTCGCCAAGCCAACGCCCTCGACTTCGACGACCTGATCATGTTGACGGTAGAAATGCTGCAGAAGCATCCGGGGATTGCAGAGGCATACCATCGCCGCTTCCGCCAAATCATGGTTGACGAATACCAGGACACGAACCACGCCCAGTACGTCCTCGTTCGCGAACTTGTCGGTGACGGCAGTGACGGCGTGGAACCTGCACAACTGACTGTTGTTGGGGACTCAGACCAGTCGATCTATGCTTTCCGCGGCGCTTCCATTCGCAACATTGAAGAATTCGAGCAGGACTACAAGAACGCGACGACCGTCCTACTTGAGCAAAACTACCGCTCCACCCAGAACATACTTGATGCCGCGAATGCCGTAATCTCTCGCAACCGAGGCCGCAGAGCAAAGAACCTGTGGACCGCCGCTGGCAAAGGTCCACTTGTCGCTCTGGAAGCAGGGGACTCAGAACACGATGAAGCGCGACTGATCATTTCTGAGCTGCGCTCCCTCGATGTCAAGAATGTCGACTGGGGCGACATTGCAATCTTCTATCGCACTAACGCCCAGTCACGTGTCATTGAAGAAATGCTGCTCCGCTCCGGGATTCCCTACAAGATCGTTGGTGGCACCCGGTTCTACGAGCGCCTCGAAGTCAAAGATGCCCTGGCCTACCTGCAGGCAGTCGTCAATCCTGACAACACCGTCGCACTGCGGCGCACCATCAACACCCCCAAGCGTGGCATCGGTGACAGTGCGCAAGCCGCCATCGCGGCACACGCGGACAGGTATGGATTGTCCTTTGGTGGAGCGCTTGCGGACACAACCGAGTCCAGCGAACGGCCAGTTGAAGGGCTGGCACCGCGCGCTCGCGCATCGGCCGCTCAGTATTGGGGCCTGCTTGAGGAGATGCGCGCCCTCGATGCCGCAGGTGAGACGCCCGCGGTGATTCTTGAGAAGATCCTGGACTCAACCGGATACCTCGCAGGGCTTCGTGCCTCAACAGATCCGCAGGATGCCTCACGCGTCGAGAACTTGGCTGAGTTGGTTTCAGTTGCGGAAGACTTTGCAAATGAAGGAAGTGTTGACGCCGCAGACCTCGGGGCCTTCCTCGAACGCATTGCACTGGTTGCCGATGCAGATCAGATCCCAGGCGAAGCGGAACGCAGGGGCCAAGTTACCCTCATGACCGTTCACACCGCCAAGGGCCTCGAGTTCCCCTACGTGTTTGTCACCGGACTTGAAGACGGCACATTCCCACACAAGCGGTCTATGGATGATGAAAGTGAACTGGCAGAGGAACGCCGACTTGCGTACGTGGCTCTGACGAGGGCGCAAAAGCAGCTGTACCTGACGCGAGCCGCAACCCGTAGCGCTTGGGGCTCTGTTGAACACATGCCTCCTTCGCGGTTCCTTGATGACCTTCCAGCTGAAGCAGTTGAGGTTCGTAGCGAGTCCACGCAGGAAAAGATGTGGAAGAGCGCCCATGAGCGGGCGCGCCAACGCTCATTCGAGGCCAGCGAGTGGGGTGGATACGGCGACGATGATGGCGGACCAATCATTGGATCCGGGACTTCGGGGTCGTGGGGTTCAGGAAGTCGCGGTGGCTCCGGCGGTCGCGGGAGCTTCAGCGGCACAGGTTCGGCGGGGCGCGGCACGAAAGGGTCGAGGCCGGGTGGATTCGGGGCGGAAACATCCGCGAGGTCTGGCGGAGGTGCCGGAAGGGCTTCCTCGGCTGAAGAAGACGCACCAACACTGTCGCTGACCGTCGGGGATCGCGTCATGCACGCAACCCTTGGTGAAGGCGTTGTTGTTGGCACCGAAGGCTCCGGTCGTTCCGCGGTTGCCAAGATTGCCTTCGACAGTGCCACCAAGCGTCTCCTCCTGCGTATGGCTCCCCTCACAAAGCTCTAGGCTCTGGGACTTTTGTCGTGAAGAGTTCTGCAAAGACAGTCCCGAAACGCTATCTTTGAGGGGGCTAGAGGTGGCGCCACGAAAGTTACGGGAGCGCCAACCCAACCGACGCGGTATGTCAACAGCCAAGAAGGGAACAACGGAGTGGACCTTTACGAATACCAGGCCAAAGATATTTTTGACGCCCACGGTGTGCCTGTCCTGACGGGCATTGTGTGCACCACCGCCAAGGAGGTGAGGGAAGCTGCCGAGACAATCGGGGAGTTCCCCGTGGTCGTCAAAGCACAGGTGAAGATTGGCGGCCGCGGTAAAGCCGGTGGGGTGAAGCTCGCCTGGAGCGCCGACGAGGCCGAAGAGTGGGCGTCGCAAATCCTCGGCATGGACATCCGCGGGCACACCGTCTACTCCGTCCTCGTCGTGGCGGGGGCCGACATCGCAGAAGAGTATTACTTCTCAATCCTTCTGGACCGTGCTGAGCGGTGCGACATCGCCATGTGTTCCAAAGAGGGTGGCATGGACATCGAAACGTTGGCGAAAGAACGCCCCGAAGCATTGGCCCGCGTCGAACTGAGCCCGACCGTCGGCATCAACGAAGAGGTCGCCCTCGACATCCTTTCCAAGGCTGGCTTCTCAGAAGATGAAGCCAGCCCCCTCGCCCCCGTCCTCGTCAGCCTTTGGAAGGTCTACAAGGGCGAGGACGCGACCCTGGTTGAGGTCAACCCCCTGGTCAAGACAGTCGATGGCCGCATCATTGCCCTGGATGGCAAAATCTCCCTTGACGACAACGCATCCTTCCGACATGCCGCCCACGCGGCACTTGCGGATCGCCGCTCCGACGACGCACTTGAAGTGCAGGCTCAAGAAGCCGGGTTGAACTACGTACGCCTCGACGGAGAAGTCGGCATCATCGGCAACGGTGCGGGCCTCGTGATGTCCACCCTCGACGTTGTCGCCATGGCTGGCGAAGACTACGGCGTGAAACCCGCGAACTTCCTAGACATCGGTGGCGGAGCATCCGCCGAGGTGATGGCTAAGGGCCTGGGCGTCATTCTGGGTGATGAGCAAGTCCAGTCCGTCTTCGTCAACGTCTTTGGCGGGATCACAGCGTGTGATGAGGTGGCGCGGGGCATTGTCGGCGCCCTCGAGATCCTGGGAGACAGCGCTACAAAGCCGATCGTTGTCCGTCTGGATGGCAACTCGGTTGTTGAAGGGCGGGAAATCCTAGCCGAAGCAGGTCTTCCACTGGTCACCATGGTTGACACCATGGACTTGGCAGCTGCAGAAGCTGCCCGCCTAGCGGGTCTCGCACTGGGGCGAGATGACGCGGAGGTTTCCGTAGAGTTCACAGCAAGCAGGGGGATGTAACCGGAGATGGCCATTTTTCTAACCGAAACTGACCGAGTCATCGTTCAGGGAATGACAGGCTCGGAAGGCATGAAGCACACACAGCGCATGCTTGATTCTGGAACCAAAGTCGTTGCCGGAGTAAACCCCCGCAAAGCCGGGGTATCCGTACAGTTTGACGTCGTTGGATACGGTCCCATGGAAGACATGGGCCTGATTGAGTCCGGGAGCGTCGACGTCCCCGTTTTTGGCACGGTTGCGGAAGCCAAAGAAGCCACGGGAGCCACGGTATCCGTAGTATTTGTGCCCCCCGCATTTGCCAAGGGTGCAGTGATTGAAGCGATCGACGCCGATCTGGACCTCGTTGTCGTCATCACGGAAGGTATCCCAGTCGCAGACTCGGTAGCCTTCGTCACCCACGCGCTGGAAAAGGGTGTGCGTCTGATTGGGCCCAACTGTCCAGGCATCATCAGCCCCGGTAAGTCGAACGTGGGAATCACTCCCGCTGACATCACGGGGCCGGGTGGCATCGGACTGGTTTCCAAGTCGGGAACCCTCACCTACCAGATGATGTATGAACTCTCAGACATTGGTTTCACAACCTGTATTGGTATCGGCGGGGACCCGGTGGTGGGCACCACCCACATTGATGCTCTGAAGGCTTTCCAAGAGGATCCAGACACCGAAGTGATCGTCCTCATCGGTGAGATCGGTGGTGATGCTGAAGAACGGGCCGCCGAATACATTGCGGCAAACGTCACCAAACCTGTCGTTGGGTATGTCGCCGGATTCACAGCACCCGAAGGTAAGACCATGGGGCACGCGGGAGCAATCGTTTCAGGCTCGTCGGGCACCGCCGAAGCCAAGAAAGAAGCGCTGGAAGCCGTCGGTGTGGCGGTGGGTCGAACCCCCAGCCAGACCGCCGATCTGGCACGCGCTGTATACCGGGAGATCCACCAGTAACAAGACATGCCGCGAGCAACGGTGCTCAAGCCCCCCAGCTGCAACGAAGATAGAGGGAATGAGTACTGACAGCGACACGCAGACACCCGTGGAAGCGGGCGCAACGCACCCCACGTGGAAGAGCGAGCGCCCCACCTTCACGGTCACGCTGCCTTCAGGTTGGGCCCGCAGCGCCCTCGCAGGCATTGAGGCAGCCCTACTCGGGTGGTTGATCCCCGCGTTGGCAGTCGCCGTTGGCTTCTTGGCTGACTCTTCCAACGCCTGGCTCAGTGACACGTCGATTGGGGAAGCAGGCCGTAGCGGCACTGAATTCTGGGCGATGACCCTTGGATCACCCGCGGTTTTCTACGGGGTGACTGTCAGCATCATTCCGCTTCTGTGGACGCTGATACAGGTGGTGGTGTTCAGAGCCCTCCTCCTGTCGGGCCGCAACTTCGGGTCCGCAGCGCTGTGGACTTCGATCCCGTTCTACCTGCTGACAGTGCTGATAGTCCTCACCGCTTCCGGCGCCCAGGTCGTCCTCTGGCGCGCCCTAGTTGGCGCGGGACTCATCTCCTTGATCGCCGTGGGGTGGGCGGTTGCGCGGCAAACAGAAACCTTCCCACGCTGGGCGAAAAGGCTCCGTTGGGTGTGGTCGGGGACACTCATCGGCCTCTCGTGGCTGGCGGCAGTCGCGGCGGTGGGTCTAACAGTCCTTGGGATTGCATTGGCCGTATCCTGGCCGGAAGTTATCGCTACGACAGAGCTATTTGGGTTCAGCAGTGCCGGAAACTTTGGTCTTGGAGCCATGCAAGCCATGTATCTTCCCATGTTTATGGCTTGTGCCATTGCTTGGGTGTCGGGTGCAGGTTTCTCCGTGGTTGGGGGATTGGTATCTTCCGCTCACGTGGTTGCCCCCAACGAGACCATCTTTCTCCCCATAGTCGCGACCATCCCCACCACCGCGCCGGGGGCGTGGGTGCCCGCACTGCTCGCCCTCGGCGGAGTTGGGCTTGGCGTGGTGTTTTCCGTCGTGACATCGCGGTTATCCCTTGTTGACGCCTCCCGGCGTGGCGCTGTCGCCCTCGCATCCTTCGCTGCGGCGATGTACGTGTGGATGAGCGCATCGCGCGGCTCACTTGGGGAGAACCTCCTGGCCGCCCTCGGCCCCACACCTGACGCGTGGCTGGTGACGACAGGCCTGGTGGGATGCGTTGCGTTGGCTGTTGGGGTTGCCCTACACCCGGAGACTCGCAGGCGTGCCAAGGAAGGGTTTGGCTCGTTCCGCGAAGCTCGCTCTGCGGACGAGGGCGAAGGTGTGGATAGTACTGGCGCAGATGCCATCCAGGCGTCAGTCGACGATACTGATGTTAGTGACAACGAAGCTTATGATGAGGTCGGAAAGGGTAGCAATGGGAGATTCTGACCCACTTGTAGTCCCACCACCAGCGCAGGGCCCGGATTCCGACATCTGGCCCGATAGCAAGCATTCCGAGGCGGGGCCAAAGACCACGGGGCCCTCTAGAGAGGCCTCTATGATCTTCGGAATCGTCACCGCTGTTGCAGCAGTGCTCGGGGTGCTCGCCGTCGTCGTTCTTGCCCTATTGGAACGCCCTCATGTCGCTGCTGTCCTGCTTGGATCCGGCATGGTGATGATGGGGTTTCTTCGTGGAGCCTGGCCGGGACGCCCGTGGTTTTCTGCCCGCAACAGGTGGTTCGACGCGTTAGTGTTCGCCCTGGTGGGCGTGGCAATCCTCTGGCTCTCGCCGTGGACGGCGCAGATCCCGCCTGCTTAGAGTGCTGCGCCCTCGTCCTCCCAGTCGCCAACTTTGGTGAGCCACTTCCGTTTGGAGGCGTCAGACGCTCGGGAGGCTGTGATGCTGTCCCGCGCTAGGTCCGCGATCTGCCCCGCGCTGAACCCGTGCACATCGCGCACTGTGACGTACTGGTCGACAAGGCGTGACCGGAACAGTAGGGGGTCGTCCGCGCTCAGCGCGACCGTGGCTCCCGCATCAACGAAAGACCGCAGGGGAAGACTCGCGGGGTCAGAGAAGACGCCCAGCGAAACGTTCGAGGCCGGACAAATCTCAAACGCAATCCCGTCATCAACCAGCCGGTGCAGAAGTTCGGGGTCCTCACTTGCCCGCACGCCATGTCCTAGACGTTGGGGTGCCAGGTGGTTGACGACCTCGCGCACAGACTGGGGCCCCAGCAGTTCACCGCCGTGAGGTACCAGACTTAACCCTGCACGCTTGGCGATCTGGAAGGCGTTAGCGAACTCGGCGGTTGATCCCATGCGTTCATCATTGGAGAGGCCGAACCCGATCACCTCCCCGGGTTGATCCCCGGCGTACTGGGCAGCGAGCCGGGCCAGCACCCGCGCATCCAAAGGGTGCCGTGTCCGAGAGGCGGCGACAATCACGCCAACCTCAACTCCCGTTGCCTTCGTAGCCGCTTTGGCCTCGTCAAGGATGATTTCGAGGGCGGGCGTCAACCCCCCGATAAACGGGGCGTACGAGGTCGGATCAACCTGGATCTCCAAGCGCACAGACCCTTCGGCAGCATCGTCCTCGGCTGCCTCACGAACCACCCTGCGCATGACGTCCTCGGACCGAACCAGAGACCTGGCGGAGTCGTAGGAACGTTGGAAGCGGAACCACCCGCGGGCATCGGCGGGAACCGTGAGTGGGTCTTCTTCAAGCAGGTGCGCGGGAAGTCGTAACCCCTGCTTGTCTGCCAACTCCAGCATGGTGGCGGGCCGCATGGACCCCGTGAAGTGGAGGTGAAGGTGCGCCTTCGGAAGGCTGGTGAGCCGCGGCCTAGAAGTCTGTGGCCCTACGACCACTTGGCAAACCAGTCAACGATTGCCCGGGTGTAAGTGTCCTGCTCAGGTTCGTTGAGTAGTTCGTGGTAGGCGCCCTCGAACGTGACAAGTTCGACCAGATCACCGGCCCTTTCAGCGAACTCAACCGAACCCTCAAAGGAAGCCAAGCCATCATCTCCGCCGTGAAGGATCAGGGTGGGGCGGGCCAGAAGGTTCGCGTGGCGAATCACCTGGCGACCCTGCACCGCCATGGAAGCACCCGTGATGAGGGGGACTTTGCCGTGGTAGACGCTGGGATCTGCCTCGTAGTCCGCAACAACCTGGGGGTCGCGGGAGAGCAGCTCCGTGTCCAACGCGACCGAGTCGAGGAAGGGGAGCAGTGAACCCACCCTCGCCCCCAGTGTCGCAACCGTTTCATTGATGTGTGGCAGGGGGCGCAGCGCGGGCCCCGTCACCGCAACAGCACCCACACGCGCCGGTGAAAGTAGCGTGGAAGCCAGGGTGATGAGGCCACCCATGGAGTGCCCAAAAAAAAGAAGATCAGAGGTGCGGGACCGTTCGAGGACGTCCCGGCGCGCATCAAGGTGCTCACCGATGAGGGCGCCAACATCTACGCGTGAGCGTCTGCCGGGGGAGGTGCCGTGGCCCGTGAAGTCGAATGTCCAAGCGTCAAAGCCCGCTTTGTTGAGCGCATGGATGAACCGGTCATATCGTCCTCGGTGCTCGCCGAAACCGTGGGCTAGCAGGACGGTTCCGCGGGGGACGTCCTCGGGTGAGCGAGAAGAGAAAAGTTCCGGATGCCTATGCGCGTGACTCATGCGTCAAGTTTGGCACAAGAGGTGCCAGCAGGAAGTCGTGATCTTGCTGGCACCTTGCCGGTTAGGCGAACAGGGCTTGAAGGCGCGAGATGCCCTCAACCAGATCCTCGTCGGAAACCGCGTAGGAGAGGCGAATGTAGCCCGGCGTCCCGAAGGCTTCGCCGGGAACAACGGCAACTAGGGCCTCATCGAGGATCAGGTCCGCAAGTTCCGAGGACGTGTTGGCGACCCTCCCGTTGATTTCTTTGCCGAGGGCGCCCTCGACCGAAGAGTAAACGTAGAAGGCTCCCTGCGGCATCGGGGTGTCGAATGCTTCAATCTCCTGGAGCATTGAAACGATCAACTTGCGGCGGCGGTCAAAGGCCTCGCGCATTTCCCCAACCGCTTCCTGCGGGCCTGTCAGTGCTTCCAACGCGGCCTTCTGGGCGATGTTGTTGACGTTTGAGGTGAGGTGGGACTGCAGGGCTCCCGCGGCTTTGATGACGTCGGTGGGGCCAACCATCCAGCCCACGCGCCACCCCGTCATTGCGTACGACTTGGCGACACCGTTCAACACGATGAGCTGGTCGGCGATTTCGGGGACGGCGCGGTACATGGGAACGACCTCGACCCCATCGTATGAGAGGGCTTCGTAGATGTCGTCGGAAAGAACCCAGATACCGTTCTCAAGTGCCCATTCGCCAATTGCCTTGACCTCTTCGGGTGAGTACACGGCGCCCGTCGGGTTGGATGGCGAGCAGAAGACGAGGGCGATCGTCTTGTCAGTTCGCGCGGCCTCGAGGGCTTCGACAGTGACCTTGTAGTCGGAAGTGATGTCTGCGACGACGGGAACTGGGACGCCACCGGCCAGCTTGATGGTCTCCGGGTAGGTCGTCCAGTAGGGGGCGGGAAGAAGGACCTCATCGCCCTCGTCGATGATTGCTGCGCAAGCCTGGTAGACGGCCTGCTTGCCCCCGTTGGTGATGAGAACGTCGTTTGCTGAGGGAACCGCGTCACCGAAAACGCCGACCTTCTGAGCTACGGCCTCACGCAGCGCAAGGAGTCCGTTCCCGGGAGTGTAGCGGTACGAGGTGGGGTCCTTCGTTGCGACAAGTGCAGCATCGACAATGTTGGCGGGGGTATCAAAGTTCGGCTCACCGGGCGCAAAGTTGATAACCGGCTGGCCGGCAGCCTTGAGGGCTTTACCTTTGGCGTCGATGGCCAGGGTCGCGGAAGGGGTGATGGCTGCAAGTCGCGTAGAGACGCGGTGAATCGGCTTTTTGCTCATAGGACTAGCGTGCCAGAATATGAGCGCCTTGGTGATGGACGTGACAGATTTCGGACCACGACTTCAGAAACGGCTCCACTGCAGTGGAAAAAATGGTGTGATTTCGCTCCGTTATTAGGGCCGCGTTGGACAGGGGGCGGAGGCATCATTACAATCAGACAGGCCGCTTCTGGTGATCCCAGTCGCGTGCGTAGGGCAGTGGCGCAATTGGTAGCGCACCGGTCTCCAAAACCGGCGGTTGCGAGTTCGAGTCTCGCCTGCCCTGCTCCCTGTAGGGGATTCCATTGCTATCCTTGGAGTCCACAGTTGGACGAACACTGGAGATACACGTGAGCCAGACGGCAAGTCTTCCGGGTGATGGTGAAAACCTGCCGGAACTGAAGTCCGATGGCGCCCTCGCGCCTAAAGACCGCACGAAGAGCGGTGCTACGCGGAAGCGCGATGATCGCCCTGCTGACAAGAAGCCCAACATCTTCCAACGCATTGCACTCTTTGTTCGGCAGACAATTGCTGAGATGAAGAAGGTAACGTACCCCACTAAAGAGGAGCTTTGGACCTACTTCCTAGTCGTCATCGTCTTTGTGGCGCTGATGATGCTCTTCACGGGGGTTATTGACCTAGGCTCATCGGAGCTTTCTAAGCTAGTATTTGGTTAGTAGACGAGGAACCCGCCAGCAGATTTCTGCAGGCGGGTTTTTTGAAACCATCTTGACGCGTGCGCGCGCTGTGCTTGGCTAAGGCCGATCTAGCTCGGTTGGCGCACCTACCGAACTGAAGGGACTGGCTGTGGCTGAGAATATTTTTTCCGGGTTAGACATGGACGACGACGTGGATGCGGTCGTGCAGATCGACGGGGAACTAGAGGGCGTCCTCGACGACAGTGTTCCCGAGGGCGGGGCCGGGCTTGATGAGGCGGCTGAGGTCGCTGCGGAAGCACGTGAAGAGGCTGCAGATCTTGACATCGCGGCAGCAGAGTCCGGCAGTGAGGGCATTCATGCTGCGCGTCCCGCGGATGACGAGGGCGCGGTTGCTGATGAAGCCGCTGCTGACAGTGAAGAGGTTGCGGGTAGCGAGGATCTCGACCCCATGGAGGCCCTCCGCGAAGAGTTCGAAGATCAGGGTGGCGACTGGTTTGTCGTGCACACCTTCTCCGGTCATGAGCGCAAGGTGAAGGAAAACCTTGAGCGCCGTGTTGAGAACGAGGACTTGCAGCACCTCCTCACACGTGTTGAGGTGCCGATGGAAGAGGTTACAGAGATCCGCAACACCGTTCGTAAGAAGGTGCTGCGCTGCGCTATTCCCGGGTACGTCCTCGTTCAAATGCAGGGCACCGGCTATGACGATGAGATGGATGAGCAGTTGTGGCGCGTGGTGAAAGAAACGCCGGCTGTGACCGGGTTCGTGGGGGATCAGTACAACCCCATGCCCCTCCCGCTCGATGATGTTTTGAAGATGCTGGCTCCGGGACTTCTGGTTGGTAAGGAAGCGAAACTGGCTGGCGTAGCCAAGAAGGCGCCTGCAGTGGTGGACTGGGAGGTTGGCGAGGTCGTTCGTGTTACCGACGGGCCGTTTGCGGAACTCACCGCTGAAATCTCCGAGATCATGATTGAGGGGCAGCGTCTCAAGGTCCTGGTGACTATCTTCGAGCGGGAAACCCCGCTGGAGCTTCGTTTTGACCAGGTGCAAAAGCTCGACAAGTAGCTGGTCGTTGAGCCGGAGGGGCGTAGGCCCCATTCCGGACTGTTAGTGAAGTCGCACACGGGCTGGCAAAACCGACCCCGTGAGACTAGTAGAATCGCAGCTTGCGTACGTCATTGTCAGCGTGCGCAGATGCCCCATCTGGGGCAGCTTCCCAGGTTTGAGTGGCGCAACCTGACTTAGGTTCGCCGTCAATCCAGGTGAAGTGTTGCAATAAGTAGTGAAGGACCCACAAAAACTATGGCACCGAAGAAAAAGGTAACTGGGCTCATCAAGCTCCAGATTCCCGCCGGTCAGGCCAACCCCGCACCGCCCGTTGGGCCGGCGCTAGGCCAGCATGGCGTGAACATCATGGAGTTCTGCAAGGCCTACAACGCAGCAACCGAATCACAGCGCGGCAACATTGTCCCCGTTGAGATCACGGTTTACGAGGATCGTTCGTTCACATTCGTGACGAAGACCCCTCCGGCTGCAGAGATGATCAAGAAGGCTGCAGGCGTTCCCAAGGGTTCCGCAACCCCTCACACCGCGAAGGTTGGCAAGCTAACCTCCGCTCAGGTGCGTGAGATTGCAGAGACCAAGAAGGAAGACCTGAACGCTAACGACGTTGAAGCAGCGATGAAGATTATCGCTGGTACTGCCCGCTCCATGGGCATCACCGTCGAAGCCTGATTCCACGCGCGGACTAAACGCCGCACGTCAACAGAACTTTAGGTGGTAGGGCTGCGCAGCCCGTTCACCACGACTGCAAGGAGAAAAGCAGAATGGCAAAGCGCTCAAAGAAGTACCGGGCAGCTGCTGAGAAGATTCTTCCCGGCATCCTGTACAGCCCGTTTGAGGCGATGAAGCTCGCTAAAGAGACTTCCACGACCTCGTTCCCGTCAACCGTCGAAGGCGTCGTCCGTTTGGGCGTCGACCCCCGTAAAGCGGACCAGATGGTCCGCGGCACTGTTAGCCTGCCGAACGGCACCGGCAAGACCGCTAGGGTCCTGGTTTTTGCTGTTGGCGAGCGGGCAACACAGGCTGAAGAAGCAGGTGCTGACGAGGTCGGTGGCGACGAACTAATCGAGAGGGTAGCCAAGGGCTACACCGATTTCGACGTTGCCGTTGCAACCCCGGACATGATGGGCAAGGTTGGCCGTTTGGGTCGCGTCCTCGGCCCACGTGGTCTGATGCCGAACCCCAAGACCGGCACCGTAACCATGGATGTTGCGAAGGCAGTCAAGGACATCAAGGGTGGTCGTATCGAGTTCCGTGTGGATAAGCACGCGAACGTCCACTTCGTCCTCGGCAACACTGACTTCACAGCGAAGGCACTGACGGAGAACTACGCGGCGGTCTTGGAGGAAATCCTCCGACTGAAGCCGACCACTGCGAAGGGTCGCTACCTGCTGAAGATCACAGCAGCAACGACAATGGGTCCGGGTATCCCTGTGGATCCCACCAAGACCCGCGCCCTGGTTGATGAGGTTGAGGCCGAACACCAGGCATAAGTAGTCACGCATCAAGAACCCCCGCAACTACCGGTTTTCCGAGGTTGCGGGGGTTCTTTGCGTGCTCGGCTACCGCCCCTGTTGGGTGTCGTTGTTCCGGTACACGGCGTAGAGGATGGCGGAGATCGCGCCGAACGCAACGCCCGCGATCGGCCAGAGGATCCACGACGTACCCCACGCGTCCCCGATGAAACTCCAGGTCAGGTAGATCGTCACCATGATCGGCCAGTACCCGGCCATGAAGGCTCGCACCCAGGTCGGGTAGGCCGCCATCTCCCAGTCGCTGGTATCTTCACGGGCTTCAGCCATGCCATCTTCCGAGAGTCGGTTTGCCACGGAGTTTGCCCAGTTCGCAGGCAGAAACAAAAGCAGACCAATCGCAACCATGACCAGGGTGATCGCCATGCCCACTGCCAAGTACTGGTCCGCCTCCGGTTGGGGCATGTCTTGTGTGAAGACGCCCATCGAGATAAGCGGAATGCCAGCCAGTATCCACAGAACGATTGCGATAATGAGGGCCATGGTGCGCGAGTTTGAGTGCTCCCGGCGAACCGCCGCGCCAAACACCTCAACTTCCGGCGTGATGTGCCCCTGTCCCTGGGTGATGAGGTTGAAAGGCTCGAGCTTCTGATTGCGCCACACAAGAAGACCCACCCCTATGGCAACGAGGGGGAGCAAGATGACGATCCCAATCGTGGAGGCTAGGGCTTTGGATACGGGCAGGTTCGGATCGGAAGTTGCGATGCTGAGCGACACCAGAGGGGCGGGTGCGAGGACGAAAATCGCGACAGCCCAGCCCAGCAGCCAGCGTGTCTTCTCGCTCACCGCCGCAAAGTTGCGTGCCTGCGCCATCGATACTGCGGGTCGGTTCCGGTCAAACTGGGCGGCAATCTCGATGGGTGCACCGCTCGGGTCGCCCAGAACCGCAGCGACTTCCTCCATGTTGCCGAACTCAGCGAGTGCTTGGCCAACGGCCTCGTTCCTACTTTGGCCGGCTGCGATTGCGCCGTTGTAGATGTCCTCCATCATTGCGCGCAGCTCCGACTTGGCTTCGACCGTCCTCGGCGTCAGGGGATAGGAGGCAAACATAGTGTCCAAGTAGTTGTCGATGATGTCCATTAGGAGATTCCTTCCACAAAGCGGTCAACGACCTCTTTGGTTTGCTGCCATTCGGCAGACTTTGCTACGAGCATTTCCCGCCCGGACGGGGTGATCTGGTAATAGGTCCGTGGTTTACCCGACTCAGATTGGGAGGCAAAGGCCTCCACGTGCCCGGCACCTTCGAGGCGTTTGAGGGCAGAGTAGAGCGTGGTCTGCTTCATGGCGTACCCGCCGCCGGCGACCTCGGAGATCGTTTTGCCCATTGCGTAGGCGTACGAGGGCGCGTCAACCAGTTGCGACAAGATCAAGATGTCGATGTAGCCGCGCATGGCCTCGGTGCTGATCATGGGTCCCCCTCTCTATGTTTAGCAGTGTTGGCTTGTCTATGGAGCTGTGCTGGCGGAGGTTTCGCGTCCCCGATTCGTGGCGGTGTGCCTCCATTAGCGGTCGAGGACGAGCGAGCCTCAGTACGTCAAACATACTACGACACACGTAGTACGTGTCAAGTGGTGATTCTGGAGCATCGTTGCCTTGCAGGTTGCGCACGTTCGAGTGGCGTGCCAGGAAGTGCACCTGTGCGGAGGGCGTGCCGTGCTGGCGGCCCGCCGTCGGCCAGGCCCGCCGTCGGCCAGGGCTACCGTCGGCTTGGCCCGCCGTCAGCTCGGCAGCCGTCAGCCAGGGCCTTTCTTCTAGGCGCCCTATGCCCGGGCCATTCTTCGAGGCGCCCTCGGCCCGGACCATCCTCCCGCACCAAGCCATCCTCTCGCCCCACGCCCATCTCTAAGGTTGCCGGTATCCCCTAAGGTTGCCCGGAATTCGTAAGGAATGGCGGCAACCTTAGCGGACGCCGGCAACCGTACGTGATACCGGCAACCTTGGCGGACGGCGGCATTCGCAGCTGCCCGTCCTCGTGCACCGCTCGGAGATGCCATCACGTCCCGACTCGTCTCCCTCCGCGGGCTGCCAGGCTGTGTGGAGTCGGTGGGTTGTTATTGGCTTGTCGTGGAGGTTGGCACCGGCGCTACCCCCAAACACGCCAGCACCCAAACGCCCGGCGGCAGCACCCAAGTAATCGTCACTGACGCCACAGCCCCCGCGGCAAAACAGTCATAGGCCCCAATCTCTCAACCCAGACTCACAGACAGTCTGACCCACGCGGCTCAGTCCCCTAGAGGCGCCTTGGTCCCCCGCAGGGCACTTCCAACCCCGGTTTCGGCCACCTTTTCTACCTGCAGGGGACCAAGGAACCTGCAGGGGACCACCGGAACGTGTGAAGGGCAGGGCAGGGCGAGCAGAGGTCGGGTTGTTGGGGGAGATGGGCAGGGCGTGAAAAGGCGGGCCGCGTTGGGCCGGTTGGCAACGATGTGGAGCGGGGTCCTAACTCGGCGTGCCGCGCAGGTGGTCCAGACCGACCGGCAGCCACTCGTTCCAGAACACGTAGTCGTGACCGCCGGGCCCCTCGCGATAGGTCAGATCGAGGCCGATCTCTTCCGCGATATCTCGGAAGCGCCTGTTCTGCTTCAGCAGGCGGTCCTCGGTTCCGCATACCGCGAAACACCGGACGTCGAGAGGTACGGCAACGCTGTGGGTTGCGGGGCTGAGGGTTGGCGTGTTGGGGGTTGGCGTGTTGGGGGTTGGCGTGTTGGGGGTTGGCGTGTTGGGGGTTGGCGTGTTGGGGGCTGCGGCGGCCATCCGTGTGACCAGATCATCGCTCCGCCGAGGACGCTCGAGGTCCCCAAACCCGATCTCGTAGAGATCGAGGTGGCGCGACCGGAAGGCCCGCTCCGCAACATCGAGCGTGCCGGACAGTGAGATCACTCCGCCGAAGGTGCGCGGGTAGTCGAAAGCCGCGCGCACCGCACCATATCCTCCCATCGACAACCCGCCGATGAACGTCTCAGACCGGGCGGCTGAGACCCGCAACACGGAACGCAGGAGCGCGGGCAGTTCACTCCCTACCCAGCGCCCCCACTCAAGACCCACAGCCTGGTCAAGCCAGAACGACCTCGCCCCATCCGGGAGTGCAATCACCAGGTTGTGCCGGTCGGCCAGGGATTGCAGGTCCGTCCTCATCGGCCACACCGCATGGTTTCCCGTCAGTCCATGCAGTAGGACCAGGAGTCCCGGAACCCGTGATTCCTGGCGGGTCATGGCCTCCGGGGTGAATACTGTAAGGGACGTCGCCATGCCCAAGGCTTGGGAGCGGACATCGCTCCATGTCTGCATAGTCATACACCCACGGTAGCCTGAGGCAGTAACGGAAAGGTGGTGCGAAATGACGGAAACACTGATCAGTACTACACGCACGCCGACCAGAGTGGAGCTGCTCGACCTGTACGGCTCGGTCGGATGGACGAAGTACACGGCGGATCCGGACTCGTTGGTCGAGGGCGTTGCCAATTCGCTTCGTGTGGCAACCGCATGGGACCAGAGCGGTGTCCTTGTGGGGCTCGCCCGCGTCGTCGGAGATGGGCACACGATTGCATACTTGCAGGACGTCCTCGTCCGACCCGAATGGCAGCGCACCGGGGTTGGGCGCTGGCTCATGGATGAAGTGTTTGCCCCCTACATGCACGTGCGGCAGCAGGTGCTGATGGCAGATGATGAGCCGAGGCAAAGGGCGTTTTATGAGGCTCTCGGGTTTGTTGAAATCCGCGACCTCGAGAACGAGACGCGTGTCTTTATGAGGTCGGGTGCGCAGGCGTGACGGAAATCCAATCTGAAGTGGGAAGCGGAGTGGGGCGCGTGGATCTGGGAAGCGCGCAGGGTTTGGAAGCGGCGTCGGGCGCTGGCTCGCAGCCGACCCGCGCGGACGCGGTTGCTGGCACTGGCTCGCAGGCGACCCGCGCGGACGCGGTTGCTGGCGCCATGGACGCAAGAGTGGGCTCCCCGGCACGGGACCAGGCTGCATCAATTGGCGCCGTCACCGACCTCGACGAAATCTTCCGCGACTTCAACGACCCGCGGCGAAAGTGGCGTCGCCTCCTTGCGGAATTTGTTGGCACATTCTTCCTGGTGCTAGTCGCCGCGGGCGCGCCGATGATGAACGTCGCAGTCGACGGGTCCGTCTCAAGGCTGGCCGCCGTCGTCGCGCCCGGGATGATGGTGATGGCCGTCATCATGTCGATGGGCAAGGTGTCTGGCGCCCACCTCAACCCCGCTGTCAGCATCGCCTTTGCGTTGCGCGGAGACTTCCCGTGGGGGCGGGTCGTACCTTATATTTGCACGCAACTCCTAGGCGCAAGCGCTGCGGCGTACTTCCTACAGTTCGTGCTCGGGGTTTCCGCCCAGAATGGGTCCACCTACCCGGCGGGAGGCTATGGCACGGGCGCTGCCTTTCTCATGGAGTTCATTCTGACCTTTGGCTTGGTAACCGTGATTCTGGGAACGGCCTCGGGCGCGCAGAATATCGGCATCATCGGATCGCTTGGCGTTGGCGCCTACATCGCCCTCGCAGGCATGTGGGGGTCGCCAGTTTCCGGCGCTTCCATGAACCCGGCCCGAACCTTCGGACCCAACATGGCCAGCCTCACCTTCACCGACTTCTGGATTTACGTAGTGGGACCGCTTGCGGGTATGGCGCTGGCCGTCCTCGTCGGCTATGGATTACGAGGGCGTGGCGGGGGATGGGATGGTTCGACCGCCGCGCAAGGGACGCTCGCCCAAGGGAGGCCGAGGCGCGTTTCGATACCCGAGGGGACTGGTCACGCGGCGTCCTCGTCCTCGCCCGAGGCCCAGACGCAAGCGGGTCCTAGCGACGCATCCTGAGGATGTTGTGACCAGACTCACGCGGAAAAATCTGCCCGAGCGTAGGGCACAGCGCCCTCGTCCTGCTACGCTACTGGAAGCCGAAGACCGTAGGTGTGTTTCTGCAGACTTCAGAAATGAAGGCATCAGGAACCTGAAAATACCCACGTAGGTGTGAAACGACCAGCAGGACCCCAGAGCAATCTGAGGAACAACTGCACGGACCCGGAGCGCATCTGCGTTCCGGGATTTTTGCATTTACGGAGGCACAAGCCGTTTGGTGAAAGATTGAATGTCAGGAGGTGGAAGATGGCGAAGATGGATAAAGATGCTGTAGTAGTTGAGTTGACGGACAAGTTCCGCGACTCCGGGGCAGTCCTTCTGACTGAATACCGTGGGTTGAGTGTTGGTCAGATGAAGGATCTGCGTCGTGCGCTCGGCGACGGTGTCGAATACCGCGTTGTCAAGAACACCCTTGCAACTCTGGCTGCCAAGAAGGTTGGATTCGATTTCCTCGAAGAAGACCTCAATGGCCCGACCGCTATTGCTTTCGTGACCGGGGAACCGGTTGAGGCTGCAAAGGCACTGCGCGATTTTGCGAAGCAAAATGAGGCGCTGGTCGTCAAGTCAGGTGCGATGGATGGTGCATTGCTCTCGCAAGAGGCAGTGAACAAGTTGGCTGATCTTGAGTCCCGTGAGGTGCTGTTGGCTAAGGCCGCCGGCGCCATGAAGGCCAAGATTTCCCAGGCCGCATACGCATTCCAGGCGCTCCCCGTCAAGGTGGTCCGTTTGGCCGATGCTCTGCGGGAAAAGCAGGAAGAAGCCGCGTAAGGAACTGCTGTTCCCGGATCGTTCCCGTCTGATGACGAGGGCGGTCGTGGCCTGAAAAAACCAAGTTTCGTTTTGTGGGAGGAAAAATCATGGCGAAGATGACAAATGAAGAACTGATTGCAGTTTTCAAGGAAATGACGCTGCTCGAGCTCTCTGAGTTCGTGAAGCTGTTCGAAGATGAGTTCGATGTTACCGCTGCTGCTCCGGCTGCTGTTGCAGTTGCTGCTGCTCCGGGCGCCGAGGCCGCTGCCGAGGAAGAGAAGACCGAATTTGACGTCGTTCTCGAGTCCTTCGGTTCCGAGAAGATCCAGGTTATCAAGGCCGTTCGCGCCCTGACCGGCCTGGGCCTGAAGGAAGCCAAGGAGAAGGTTGACGGCGTTCCGTCAGTCCTGCTCGAAGGCGCCAAGAAGGAAGATGCCGACAAGGCCAAGGCTGACATTGAAGCCGTTGGTGGCACCGTAACCCTGAAGTAGTTTTCAGGAGCGTCGTTCTCAGATATTTTGAGACAACGAAACGCCCGTTCAACCCTTGGGTTGGGCGGGCGTTTCTGCTTCCCATTTCAAGTCGCTTACCCGGTCGAGGCGGTTAGTTGTCGCGCTTCTGCTGGACGATGTCGCCCGTTGTGGCGTCAATCTTCAGCTCATACCTTCCGCCCTCGTCCGAGTAAATGTCGAGCTCCCAAACCAAGACTGAGTTCTCAGTGTCAAGTTCGAGTTCATCGAGCTCCCCGGGGACAGCGGCGAAGCCGATCTGAATCGCCTCTGCGGCAGTTATGCCCGCTTCTGCCCTTTTGTCATCTGACAGTGGGTGCGGGTTCGTCGCTATAACCTCACCGGTGACTCGGTCGATGATGACTTCGAAACCGTCGTCAGCGTCTCCCCTCACGACCACTTCCCAGACCGGACGGCCATCCGTAGTCTCCGCTTCTATCTCAACCACGACCCCCGGGCTCCGTGAGAGGGCAATGTCGATTGCTTGAATGGGGTTGACCTCTCCCTGTGAACTCTGGGTGTCGTCAGATGCCTTGCCGCCACCTGACGGTTGAGCCTCACTCTGGGGTATGACGGTGTCCGTTCCTCCTGATATCGCGGGGTCATCCGTGATTGTCTGCGGTGTCGTGCAGGCTGCCATCCCAAGTGCAAGTAACGCTGCTCCGGCGACCAAGTTTGTTCTGATTCTCATGGGTAACTCCTTTCATCCACGCCACTCTTTCACCGAGGACGCGATACCGAAAGTGGGTTGACAGCCGCCGTAGTGTTGGGTTTTCCTTGCGCACTCTGGGCAGAGAAGCCGGATAGTGGAAGTCTGACCGGAGCGGACAAGGGGGTCGGTGTGGGACAGGTTCTTGCAATCGATGTGGGGGGAACGTTCATCAAGTACGCCCTCGTCGACGAGGGCGGGGTCCTCACCGGAAAAGGTAGGGTCCCCACGCCACTGGAAGGCCTGGATGACTTCATCGATACAGTTGAGTCGATATATCAGGTCTTCCACGGCCAGGTGGAAGGGATTGCGCTGAGTGTTCCTGGAGTTGTGGATCGTGACGCGGGGTTCATGCGTTCGGGTGGCGCCCTTGAATACAACTACGGGGTGCCGCTTGCCGCGTTGCTCCAGGAGAGGATGCCCGGCGTCAGCGTCTCGATAGAGAATGACGCAAAAGCAGCGGTGTGGGCAGAGATGACAAGTGGGGCGCTCGAGGACTGCGACAGTGGGGCCGTCGTGATCTGTGGGACCGCAGTTGGGGGAGGGGCGTTCGTGGGTCGGGAGATCCTCCGCGGGCGCAACTCTTTTGCGGGCGAATACAGCTACATATCCGTTGGTAAGGCGCACGAAACTGAGAAGACCAGGTGGTTTGGGTGGGCGACAGGGGTGCCTGGGCTCATCGCGGACTACCAGCGCAGGTCGGGTGCGACGGAAATCGACGGGGAAGAGCTGTTTGCCCGGGCCGGTCAGGGGGACGAGGACGCCCTGGCAGCACTGCGCCGTTACTGTTCAGAGTTTGCTGTCCAGATCCTCAACATTCAGTGTGTCCTCGCCCCAGAGAGGTTCGCGGTTGGAGGCGGGATCAGCGTGCAGCCGCTGTTCCTGCAGATCCTCAACGAAGAGATCCGCGCCGCCAAGAAGTTCTCCGACGAGGTGTTCCCCTTGCCGCACGTTGTAGCGTGTCGGTATTTCAACGATGCCAACCTGCTTGGGGCTGTCTACAACTTCAGAGGGCAGTTCGGGTCAGCCTGATCGCCAGCTAAAGGCGGGGGCCGAAGATTGAGGAGCCAATCCGCACGGTTGTCGCACCCTCTTCGATGGCGATCTCGAAGTCATGGGACATCCCCATGGAGAGTTCTGGGAGTTCCAGCCCCGACGTTGTCCTGAGTGCGTCGCGCAGTTCCCGCAGACGGGAGAAGGTTTGTCGCACCACGCCCTCGTCGTTGGTTAGCGGCGCCATGGTCATGAAACCTGCGACGGCTAGGCCCGGCAGGTCCGCAACCTGTTCGAGGACGGCCCCGACTTCGCTTGGGGCGAGGCCGTGCTTGGCTTCCTCGCCGGACGTGTTGACTTGGAGCAGGACCGTCAGTGGGGTGGCGGCTGCGGATGCGGCTGTGGCGCCCGCACCTGCGTCCTCGTCCTCGCTGTGGAGTCTGACCACGGCATTGCTGAGGGCGGTGGCGACGCGAAGTGAGTCGACTGACTGGACCTCTTGTGCGACCCGCGCGGCCTGTGTCGCCTTATTGGTCTGGAGATGACCGATGAGGACCCAGTTGATGTCGAGGTCACTCATGGCCGCCGCTTTGGCGCGAAGTTCCTGGATCCGGTTCTCGCCAAGGTCTCGGAAACCGAGGCTGTGGATGGCGCGGAGTTGGCTCTCCGGGTGGTACTTGGTGACGGGAAGGAGGCGGATATCCGCGGCACTGCGGCCGGAGCGGAGGGCGGCGGCGTTGATCTGCTCCCGGACGGCGGCAACGTTGCGACCGATTTGAGCGGTGGCCTCGGCGTGGTCGGCTCCGATTACGGAGTGGGAGTCTGAGGTCGAGTCTACGGGCAGATCCACGGGTGTCCCTCCGGTGTCGGGGAAAGATTGCGCGTCCAGTCTAGACTCTCCCGCTAACTGCACTGAAGTGGCAGGAATTTGCAGGGATTTCGGGGGTTTTTGAGCCACAAGAGTGTAGCTAGTGGCGATGGTGCACCCGAGGTCGGCATGGTTGGGTCTGGCTACGTTGGTTGCCTTGCGCGAGCGCGCTTCCGCGGCGACAGTGCCGTCCGGGCCTGACGGGAAGGTCCTTATCCACAGAACCGAGGAACTGCTGATATCCCCAGCCGGGGAAGTTTCACCTGCGCAGACATCTCGAGTCGCGCACGATGCAATTATGGACGTATCAAGCAAGCATCTTCTTCGCTCGACGCAGAGCCGCCGCATCCGCAAGAGCAACAGTCTGGTGATGGTGGTGAGGGGGACATACGTCGCCACCTCGTACCTCGAAGGCGAGAAGCCCTGGGACGTGCGGCGAAGGGTCGCACAAGCGCGGCTGCTCTCAACGACGAGGCACGGAGTGCTGTTCACGGGGGAGTCTGCACTAGTCACCCTCGGGATAGAGCCATGGTGGAACAATCCCGACGTCACAGTACGAACTGACGCCAGGAGTGGGAAGCCCGCGTTGTTCCCCGCTGTCCGCGTGGGTGAGATCATCGTTCCTAGCGTTGCTTGGCATTGTCGTCGCAGCGGGCCAATGGTTGAGGGGCTTGAGGCCGAAGGTTTCTGGGGCATGCCCCTTGCACCGATACCGCTACTGGCTTACGACCTGTGCCAGCGAGCTCATCCGCTGCAGGCATTCCACAACGTCTCCGCCTTCCTGCGGTTCATTGCGGGCTTTGATCGCTGGGACTTAGAGGGGTCGCGAATCCGCGAGGCGCGTTGGCGGGAGCACCTCATTCAAGAGGTTTGCAGTTTGGGAATGGAAAGAGGACACCGCAGGACCCAGGCAGTTCTCGAGAGTGCGAGTGGTGGGATCGAATCACCTGCAGAGTCAACTGTGCTGTGGGTGCTCACGTGCCTGGTGCGAGGGCGACAGGAAGTCGTTTGCCAGCACGAAGTGCAGGTGCGAGGGCGGAGGTTTTTTGTTGATATCGCTCTGCCGGAGGAGATGATCGCAATCGAAGTCTCTGGGATGGGCAAGTTCGGGGGAACTGCAGCAACGGCGGATGAGGTCGCATTGCGATTCTCTAGACGCCAGCAGCTGCTCACCGATAGTGGGTGGCGCTTCATAAATGTCTACTACGAGCAGTGTCGTGACCTCTCAGCCCTGGCTGTGTACTTGCGCGAGCGACTGTGTGCTTTGGGTGTCACAGTGTCTCGACCCGGTGGAAAGCTCTGGGCGGCGCAGTCGCCGGAGCTTTTCCACAGGGACCGGAAGTTCTGAAGGAGTCGGGGCCTTGAGAACGGGTGGGGACCGATGGGCAGCCGCCGCGGGCAGGGCGGTCGGGCCGCCGGCAGGCATTTCCGCTAACTGCACTGAAGTGGCAAGAATTTGCGGGGATTTCGGGGGTTTTTGAGCCACAAGTGTGTAGTTAGTGGCGGATGCGCCCGGGCGGCGGCCCGGAGGTGCGGCGGCGGGGCGGGGCCGGCCGGCAGCGTGCCCAACCTCACGCCGCGCGCCATTGCTATACACCACCGGCCCACATAAACTCAACATTTGCACCCATGTGTCCGAGGTGACCTGTATCCACACGCCGAATCAGCGCCAAGCGTGCAGGAGCGAGTCAGTTAGGGGCCGGGAGCAACGCGCGCAACGCATGCAGGCTCTGTAGTTCACCCTACAGTGTCAGAAACTTGCCGGGAAGGACCCCCTTTGGCTGCCAGTTCAAACGCGGCGAACGCCGTATACGAACCCACACACCGTATTTCATTCGCGAAACTTCGCGAGCCGCTCCAGGCCCCCAACCTCCTCGAACTGCAGATCCGCAGCTTCGACTGGCTGTGTGGGACACGCAACTGGAGCAAGTATTCCCAGACTGCCCTTCAGCAGGCCGTCGCACGTGGCGAAGAAGTTCACGGCGAATCCGGCCTCGACGAAGTGTTTGAGGAAACCTCCGGGATTGAGGACCCCCGCAAGGAAATGCTCCTTGAGTTCCGCGAGCCCACCCTGGAACCCCCCAGCAACTCCCCTGAGGAGTGCCGCGAACGCGACCTCACCTACTCGTCAAAGATGTACGTGAAGGCCGACTTTACCTACGCAGAGACCGGTGAGATCAAGTCCCAGACCGTCTTCATGGGAGACTTCCCCATGATGACCGAGGACGGCACCTTCATCATCAACGGCACCGAACGTGTCGTTGTTTCCCAGCTGGTTCGTTCCCCGGGCGTCTACTTTGACAAGCAGTCGGACCCCAACTCGGACCGCGACACATTCTCTGCGCGCATCATCCCTTCACGTGGCGCATGGCTTGAGTTTGAAATTGACCGCCGCGACGCAGTCTCGGTGCGTATCGACCGCAAGCGTAAGCTTCCCGTCACCCTGTTCCTCAAGGCGATCGGCCTCACCACCCCTGAGATTGAAGTGCTGTATGAGGATTACCCGCTGCTTCTAGAGACCCTCGCTAAAGATGCGATCGAGACTCGCGAAGAGGCTCTGGAAGAGATCTACAAGAAGGTTCGCCCAGGTGAACCAGCTTCGGTCGAGGCCGGAGACGCCCTCCTCTACAACTTCTACCGTGATCCCAAGCGTTACGACATGGGCAAGGTGGGACGCTACAAGGTCAACAAGAAGCTGGGCCTTGACGTCCCAACCAGGGCTAAGACCCTGACCGAGGACGACATTGTTGCCACGGTTCGCTACATGCTTGCCCTGCAGAAGGGTGAGAAGGTTCTTCCTGGTATTCGCCACGGTGAGCCCGCTGAGATCCGCGTTGAGACCGACGACATCGACCACTTCGGTAACCGTCGTGTTCGTTCCGTCGGTGAGCTGATTCAGGCGCAGATCCGCACGGGCCTGTCCCGCATGGAGCGCACGGTTCGTGAGCGCATGTCGACCCAGGATCCGAAGGCGATCACCCCGACCTCACTGATTAACATCCGTCCGCTGACGGCTGCGATCAAGGAGTTCTTCGGCACCTCACAGCTCTCGCAGTTCATGTATCAGAACAACCCGCTTGCGGGCCTGACCCACAAGCGTCGCCTTTCCGCCCTCGGCCCCGGTGGTTTGTCGCGTGACCGTGCGGGCATGGAAGTTCGTGACGTTCACCCCTCTCACTACGGCCGCATGTGCCCGATTGAGACCCCTGAAGGTCCAAACATTGGTCTGATTGGTTCGCTTGCTGCATTCGCGCGCATCAACCCGTTTGGGTTTATCGAGACCCCGTACCGCAAGGTTGTTGACGGTCGTGTCACGGATGAAATCCAGTGGCTGACCGCTGACGATGAGATTGGGCAGTACATTGCTCAGGCATCATCGCCGACGAACCCCGATGGCACCTTCCGCGATGAACTCGTGCAGTGCCGTATTGCCGGCGAGGATCCCATGTTCGTCGAGCACAATGACATCACCTACATGGACGTTTCGGCGCGCCAGATGGTGTCCGTTGCGACCTCGTTGATTCCGTTCCTGGAGCACGACGACGCCAACCGCGCCCTCATGGGTGCGAACATGCAACGTCAGGCCGTGCCGCTGCTGGTGACGGAAGCTCCGCTGGTGGGAACCGGTATGGAACGTCGCACCGCGCATGACTCCATGGAGATTGAAGTTGCCGACAAGGCCGGTGTTGTCAGTTCTGTTTCGGCCGACGAGGTCGTAGTTGCGAACGATGACGCCACCCAGTCGCGTTACTCGCTGACCAAGTTCAAGCGTTCCAACCCCGGTAACTGCATCAACCAGCGCGTCCTCGTCAACGAGGGCGACGTGGTGGAACCCGGTGACGTCATCGCCGACGGTCCCTCCACGGATGGTGGCGAACTGGCGCTCGGCAAGAACCTCCTGGTTGCCTACATGTCGTGGGAAGGCCTCAACTACGAGGACGCGATCATCCTGTCGCGCCGCGTTGTTGAAGACGACGTCCTCACCTCAATCCACATTGAGGAGTACGAGGTCGATGCCCGCGAAACCAAACTTGGTGTCGAAGAGGTAACCCGGGATATCCCCAACATCTCTGAGGAAGCCATGTCCGACCTCGACGAACGCGGCATCATCCGCGTTGGTGCTGAGGTTCGCGCGGGCGACATCCTGGTTGGCAAGGTCACCCCGAAGGGTGAAACCGAACTGACCAGCGAAGAGCGCCTGCTGCGCGCCATCTTCGGTGAGAAGGCGCGCGAGGTGCGTGACACGTCCCTGCGTGTTCCCCACGGTGAAGAGGGTATCGTCATTGATGTTCGCGAACTGAACGAGGACGACGGCGACCTGGGCCCGGGTGTCAAGCAGTCGGTACGCGTCCTCGTCGCACAGCGTCGCAAGATCACCATTGGTGACAAGATGGCTGGACGCCACGGTAACAAGGGTGTCGTCTCGAAGATCCTCCCGGTTGAAGACATGCCGTTCCTCGCGGATGGCACCCCGGTTGACATCATCTTGAACCCGATGGGTGTCCCCGGTCGTATGAACGTCGGTCAGGTTCTTGAGTTCCACACCGGTTGGATCGCGAAGCAGGGGTGGGATGCCACCAAGGCTCGCGAGGCCGGCGAAGAGTGGACAAAGACCCTCCACGCTGATGCGCTGAAGGCAGCTCCGAACTCCAAGGTTGCAACCCCCGCGTTCGACGGTCTGGATGCTGACCAACTGCTCGGTCTGCTGTCAGTGACCAACCCGAACCGTGACGGCGAACAGCTGGTCAACGCCCTGGGCAAAGCCCAACTGTTTGACGGACGCTCCGGCGAGCCTTTCCCGTACGAGATTGCGGTTGGCTACAAGTACATGCTGAAACTGCACCACCTTGTTGACGACAAGATTCACGCTCGTTCAACAGGCCCCTACTCGATGATTACGCAGCAGCCCCTGGGTGGTAAAGCCCAGTTCGGTGGTCAGCGTTTCGGTGAGATGGAAGTGTGGGCTCTTGAGGCTTACGGCGCGGCCTACGCGCTGCAGGAACTCCTGACCATCAAGTCGGACGACACTGCGGGTCGCGTCAAGGTTTACGAAGCGATCGTCAAGGGTGAAGACATTCCGGAGCCGGGTATTCCCGAATCGTTCCGCGTCCTCATCCAAGAAATGCGTTCGCTGTGCCTGGCCGTTGAGGCCCTGGATGCCGAAGGTAACGTCCTCGACATTCAGGTCACCGAAGAGGACATGCGTGCAGGTGAGGAACTGGGGATCACCCTGGACACCCGCCCGCTCTCCGCTGCCGGTTCCATCGACATCATCTGAAACGTGACCCACGGAAATAAGGAGTAAGTCTTGCTGGATGCAAAGACCTTTGACAGTTTGAGGATTTCCCTGGCCACGTCAGAAGACATTGCCAGGTGGTCTTTCGGCGAAGTGAAGAAGCCGGAAACCATTAACTACCGCACCCTGAAGCCAGAGCGTGACGGCCTGTTCTGCGAGCAGATCTTCGGCCCGACCCGTGACTGGGAGTGCGCTTGCGGTAAGTACAAGCGTGTCCGTTACAAGGGCATCACCTGTGAGCGCTGTGGCGTTGAAGTCACCCGTTCCAAGGTTCGTCGTGAGCGCATGGGCCACATCAGCCTTGCCGCTCCCGTCACCCACATCTGGTACCTGAAGGGCGTGCCTTCACGCCTTGGTTACCTGCTGGATTTGGCGCCGAAGGACTTGGAAAAGGTCAACTACTTCGCCGCCTACATGATCACTGAGGTCGACGAGGACGGCCGCCGCGAAGACACGGATATGCTCCGTGACGAGATGGCTGTGAAGAAGAAGCGCCTCGAAACCCGTCGCGATTCTGAGGTCAACGAGATCGCTGCGCGGCTGGAAGAGCGTCTCGCGGAACTTGAGTCCGAGGACGCCCGCGCCGACGTCATCAAGAAGGAACGTCGCCTCTTCGAGCGTGAAATGTCGCAGACCCGCAGGCGTTTTGACGACCAGATCAGCCGTATGGAGGACGTGTGGACGCGCTTCCGCGACCTCAAGGTTGGGGATCTGATCGACGACCAGCGCCTCTACCACGCCATGGTCACCAACTACGGCACCTACTTCAAGGGCGACATGGGCGCGGCAGCGATCCAGAAGCGCCTGCAGGACTTTGACCTTGCAGCAGAGGTTGAGATCCTCAAGGAGACGGTCCGCAGTGGCTCCACCCAGCGTAAGACACGCGCGCTCAAGCGACTGAAGGTCGTCAATGCGTTCCTGTCAACAGGTACGTCACCTGCAACGATGGTCTTGGACAAGGTCCCGGTTATCCCCCCGGATATCCGCCCCATGGTGCAGTTGGATGGCGGCCGTTTTGCGACCTCCGACCTCAACGACCTCTACCGTCGCGTCATCAACCGTAACAATAGGTTGAAGCGCCTGCTCGACCTCGGCGCCCCCGAAATCATTGTCAACAATGAGAAGCGCATGCTTCAGGAGTCCGTGGACGCACTGTTCGACAATGGTCGACGAGGCCGTCCCGTGGCTGGCGCTGGCAACCGTCCCCTCAAGTCGATTTCAGACATGCTCAAGGGCAAGCAGGGACGTTTCCGTCAGAACCTGCTTGGTAAGCGCGTCGACTACTCGGGTCGTTCCGTTATCGTTGTTGGTCCGCAGTTGAAGATGCACCAGTGTGGTCTGCCGAAGCAGATGGCCTTGGAACTGTTCAAGCCCTTCGTCATGAAGCGCCTGGTTGACAAGAACTTCGCCCAGAACGTCAAGGCAGCGAAGCGCAAGGTTGAGCGTCAGCGTCCCGAGGTGTGGGACGTCCTCGACGAGGTCATTCGCGAGCACCCCGTGTTGCTGAACCGTGCACCAACCCTGCACCGCCTGGGTATTCAGGCGTTCGAGCCGCAGCTTATTGAGGGTAAAGCCATCCAGCTGCACCCGCTGGCTTGCGCCGCCTTCAACGCGGACTTCGACGGTGACCAAATGGCAGTTCACCTGCCACTTGGTGCTGAAGCGCAGGCTGAAGCACGCATCCTCATGCTGTCGACGAACAACATCCTCAAGCCCTCTGATGGTCGCCCGGTTGCAATGCCGGCGCAGGACATGGTTTACGGCCTCTTCTACCTGACTTCCGAACCGGACGAGGTCGTAGTTGGTGAAGACGGCAAGGAAATCATTCCGCTGTACGGCACCATCGCCGAAGCGATCATGGCATTCGATGCGGGTGTCATCCGCCTCAACCAGAAGATCCGCCTGCGCCTCGAAGGTGTCGTGCCCCCGCTTGGCTACGAAACACCCGAAGAGTGGGTGGAAGGTGGCGACCTCGAACTGGAAACCAGCCTGGGGCGCGCCCTCTTCAACGAGACGCTTCCGGTTGACTACCCGTACGTGAACTACGTGGTGAAGAAGTCGCAGCTCTCGGAGATTGTCAACGAGTTGGCTGAACGTTACCCGAACGTCCTCGTCGCCGAATGTCTGGACGCTCTGAAGGCGGCCGGCTTCTACTGGGCGACCTGGTCGGGTGTGACGTTCTCATTCACCGACATCCAGCCGTCACCGAACAAGGTGGAGATCCTCGCGAAGTATGAGGAGAAGGCAGCGAAGATTCAGAGTGAGTACGATCGTGGTCTGATCGGTGCTGAGGATCGCTACCGCGAACTGGTTGACGTGTGGACCGAATGCACCCAGGTGGTTGCAAACGACATGCGGCAGAACTTCACCGCGCAGAACACGGTGTACCGGATGGTTGAGTCGGGGGCCCGTGGTAACTGGTCGCAGATTCAGCAGATCGCGGGTATGCGTGGCCTAGTGTCCGACCCGAAGCAGAAGCTGATTGAAAGCCCGATTCGCGCGAACTACCGTGAGGGCCTCACCGTCCTCGAGTACTTCATCGCGACCCACGGCGCCCGTAAGGGAACCGCGGATACGGCGCTTCGTACGGCAGAGTCGGGTTACCTGACGCGTCGTCTGGTCGACGTTTCGCAGGACGTCATCGTTCGCGAAGAGGACTGTGGCACCCGTGGTGGCGTCGAAGTCGAGATTGCTTCGCGCAACGAAGAGACCGGTGAGATGCGCCGCTCCGAAACTCTGGAGACGACCGCGTACTCGAGGACGCTGGCCACTGATGTGATGGACGGGGATGGCAATGTTATTGCTGAGAAGGGCTCCGATGTTACCGGCGAGTCCCTCGACGCGATGATTGCTGCGGGCATTGAGAAGATCAAGGTCCGTTCCGTCCTCACCTGTGAGTCACTGGTCGGTACCTGTGCTGCTTGTTACGGTCGCTCACTTGCGACCGGTAAGCGTGCGGATATCGGCGAGGCCGTGGGCATTATCGCGGCACAATCGATCGGTGAGCCCGGTACCCAGTTGACGATGCGTACCTTCCACACAGGTGGTGCGGCATCCGGTGGTCAGGACATCACCCAGGGTCTGCCGCGTGTTCAGGAGCTGTTTGAGGCACGCACGCCGAAGGGTGTGGCGCGCATGGCCGAGGCCGATGGCACCATCGAAATCAACGAGGACAACCCGAACTACCGCGTCATCATCATCAAGCGTGACGATGACAAGGAAGACGTCACCATTGAGGTGTCGCGTCGTTCGAAGCTGTTGGTTGAGGACGGTGACCACGTCACCACCGGTCAGCAGCTCTCGGTTGGTCGTCTGGACCCGAAGGAAGTTCTGCGTTTGCGTGGGGCTGCGAAGGCTCAGCGCCTGCTGGTTGATGAGGTTCAGGACATCTACCGCTCCCAGGGTGTGGATATCCACGCTAAGCACATTGAGGTTATCGTGCGTCAGATGACGCGTCGGGTAACCGTGCTGGAGCCGGGGGATACCTCCTTCATGCCCGGTGAGCTGGTTGATTCGATGACGTACCGCGATGAGAACCGTCGCATCGCAGCCCAGGGTGGCAAGTTCGCCCAGGGTCGTCCGATGCTGATGGGGATCACCAAGGCGTCGCTTGCAACGGATTCATGGCTGTCGGCCGCCTCCTTCCAGGAGACGACCAAGGTTCTGACTGAAGCGGCGATGAACAACAAGACGGACACCCTGCTGGGTCTGAAGGAGAACGTCATCCTCGGTAAGTTGATTCCGGCTGGTACGGGCCTGGCTCGCTATGGCGATCTTGAGGTTGAGCCCTCCGCCGAAGCGATGGCTGAGATGAACTACAGCCCGCTCGACTTCGCCCTCGAGGACGGGCGCACGGGTCTGGAGGACTTCGTGCACTCGCTGGAGAACATCGACTTCGGGTTCGGGTTCTCCAATAACTAGGTTCTAGTTAGCACCAGCAAGCCCCGGCTTCAGTGGAGACACTGGGGTCGGGGCTTTGGCATGTCCGCGGGGTGCCTTGCCGCCGCCCCCCGCCCACACTCTCGCGCATTGCGCCCGAGGCTGCCGCCGCCCCCGCCCTGCCGCCTGAGAGCGCTCCCGTGCGCCGCGCCACTGTCATACCCCGCCACCCCCGCAAACTCTCGCGCCCCACACCGCGCCGCCGCCACACCGTCGCAGCCAACGGAGCGACTTGTGCCTAACGGAGCGCGTTTGGCTCGATTTGGACATGAATAACGCTGTAATGTCGGCCAAGCGCGCTCCGTTAGACGCAACGCGCTCCGTTAGACGCAACGCGCTCCGTTAGACGCAACGCGCTCCGTTAGACGCAACGCGCTCCGTTAGACGCGACCCGCTCCGTTAGACGGGACCCGCTCCGTTAGACGGGACCCGCTCCGCTCGGAGCAGGCTGTGGCCCGCTCCGCTCGGAGCGGACTGTACCCCAAGGCTCCGTCTGGCGAGCACGCGCCGCCTGTCGACACCTCACGACCTACGATCCCTTGCGAATAACTCGGCAGTCGGAGGTAGCCAAAGCTCTCCCTGCGCCGAACGGGTCTTCACCCCGTGGACAGAGAGCCGCTCAGTTAGATAAGAGATCAGTCCCTCGACGTCTTTGGCCTGCCGGTAGGTCACGTTTATGATGCTCCACCCCAGGTCGTCAAGATCCTGTTGCCTTCTCATGGCTGCGGCTGCGACCTCGTGCGCGTTTGCAGAGCTCCCCCCGAACTTGCCGAAGCCGCTGACCTCAATTGCAATCTGTGGCTCCGGGAGAGCAATATCGACGAAGCGATTCCGTCCATTCGCTGTGAATGCGCGCTGGCTTTGGATTATGTATCCCGGCTCCAACACGCAGTGGAGCGCCCAGAGCACAATCGACTCGGCTGGGGAGTCAACTCCTGGTTCACTCACATTGATGAGCTTAAGCGCGCGCTGAAATCCGCGGATGACCCCTGCCGAGATTGCGCGCAGCGCGTGGAGCTCCTGGTGAAGAGAATTCTTGGCAACCTGTGTGCGAGTTCGCGAGGCCTCCAACTGCCACCTACTAAAGCGGGCGTGAAAACGTAGAAGAACACTAACGTCATGGAATGCCTGAAGGGGATGAGCGGACCGGGCGAGGTCCAGAACCACGAGTGAAACTGGACTGTTTGGCAGACCGCTGGGTGTGAGAATCGGTCGGTCAAGGGAGTTTGAAAAGGTGCTAGTTTGCTGAATCCGGACTCCTGGTACGGTTGTGACGCCCAGCGGGATTGCGCTCATTTCGGTCTGTAAGCCGGACCGGGCTCGACGACGCACGCTGATGTTCGGATTGCTCCACCAGGGCTCAAGTCCAAGTGCAACCATCGCTGATTCTCCAGTGAACGAATAGGTTGCCGGCTTCGAGGCTCGAGCATTGAAGGCCAGCAGTCTCGCTTCAGCCACCCGGGCTCTCACTTTCCACGGCTCCGGATCTCTAGTGAGCGCTTCTTTCTTGATGTAGACGCCTCTTCCCACGCGCACAAGCTGTTCCTCCACAATGCGCCGGGGCTTAACTCGGCCATCGCCGACATTGAGAGTCAGATCGCTTGAAGAGAGAAGCATTCATCAAGGATGGCAAAGCCGTAGAGGCCAATGGGAACGAAGTTCCACGCTTTGTGGAAAATGCCGTGTTCGCTGTTCTGTGGAAGGAGTGGGTTGAGCGTGGTGCTGGCACATGAGGCTGGGTAGCTGGGATGGTGCGCTGCTCCTTCGGCCCAACGGTGCGCACAACGGTGCGCCTTTGGCCTAACGGTGCGTGTTTGGCGCCGCTTAACGATAAATAACAGCGTAATCCCGGCCAAACTCGCACCGTTAGGCCAAACTCGCACCGTTAGGCTGGGATCGCCACGCGAGGCGGGGCTAGGCAGGGCGGGCGCGCCGCTCCTGGGAGTGCGGGCTACGGGCGGAACGCCACCTCCTGCGGCAGCACCGGCGCCGGCAACTCCGTGCGGCCCCGCAGGTAGCTATCCGCCGCCGCGGCAGCTGAGCGGCCCTCGGCAATCGCCCACACAATCAGCGACTGCCCACGCCCCGCATCCCCGGCAACAAACACGCCGGGCACCGAAGTTGCCCACTCCCCATCGCGCACAATTCTCCCGCGCTCATCGACCTCGAGCGCCAACTGCTCCACAGGCCCCTGCTTCTCAACCCCCGTGAAACCCATCGCGAGCAGCACTAACTGGGCGGGCACAAGCCGCTCGGTATCCTCGACAACCGTCAGCGCCCCGTCGACAAACGCCACCTCGTTGAGACGAAGGTGCGTCACCTGGCCATCTCCGTCCTCGTCCACAAACTCCGCGGTCGAAGTGGAGTAAACCCTCTCGCCACCCTCCTGGTGCGCCGACGCCACCCGGAAGATCATCGGGAAAGTCGGCCACGGGTCGCGAGCAGTGCGCTCATCAGCGGGTCGCGGCATAATCTCCAGCGACGTCACCGACTTCGCCCCCTGCCGCAGCGCCGTCCCCAGGCAATCCGCCCCGGTGTCGCCGCCGCCAATCACGATGACGTCCTTGCCCTCAGCCGACACCCAACCCTCAGTGACGCCATCGAGGACGTACTTGGTGGACCGCGTCAGGTAGTCAACCGCCTGGTAGATCCCGCCCAGTTCACGCCCGGGAATCGGCAGGTCACGCGCCACTGTCGCACCCGTGGCGAGGACGAGGGCGTCGAAACGTTCCTGCAAATCCTCTCCCGTCACGTCCACACCAATCGCGGTGTCGGTGTAGAAGCGGGTCCCCTCCGCCCTCATCTGCTCGATACGCCGGTCGAGCACCGCCTTCTCCATCTTGAACTCCGGGATCCCATAACGCATCAGGCCACCGATCGCATCGGCACGCTCGAACACCGCGACCGTATGCCCTGCCCGAGTTAGCTGTTGGGCCGCCGCCAACCCCGCCGGACCCGACCCGATCACCGCCACGGAGTACCCCGTCAACTGATTGGGGATCTGCGGTACCACCCAGCCCTCATCAAACGCGTGGTCAGCAATAGTTTGCTCCACGTTCTTGATGGTGACCGCGGGTTGGTTGATGGCGAGGACGCACCCGGCCTCGCACGGCGCCGGGCACAGCCGCCCCGTGAACTCTGGGAAGTTGTTGGTGGCGTGCAGCCGCTCGCTTGCCGCGTGCCAGTTCCCCTTCCAAGCCAGGTCGTTCCACTCGGGTATCAGGTTCCCCAGTGGGCACGCCATGTGACAGAACGGCACACCGCAGTCCATGCAGCGCCCGGCCTGCTTCTCGACGACGGCCAGCTCCTGGTCTTCGTAGACCTCTTTGTAGTCACGCAGACGGATCGGGATGGGCCGCGGGGTACGCAACTCACGTTCACGGGTATTGAGAAAGCCCTTTGGGTCAGCCATTTGAGACCTCCAGTATTTGCTGCCACACCTTCGCACCTTCTGTGTCGGTGCCGTCTGCCTTCGCCTGCTCCAAGATCGCTTGGACCGAGGCGTATTGTTTCGGCTCAATCCGCGTGAACCGTGCCAGCGACGAGGGCAGGTAGGCGAGGATCTTCCGCGCCACCTCCGACCCCGTCAGCGCCTCGTGGCGCTGCAGGAGTTCCACGACCCGCACGCCCTCGGCGTCGGTGAGGCCACTCACTTCGACCTCGTCCACAATCTGCGGATTGAGGAGCGAACGGTCAAAGTCCAGCAGATACGCCACCCCGCCCGACATCCCCGCCGCCACGTTTCGCCCGGTCGAGCCGAGGATCATCGCTTCCCCGCCGGTCATGTATTCGAGGGCGTGGTCGCCGCAACCCTCCGCAACAATCGTCGCCCCGGAACACCGCACGCCGAACCGCTCGCCGACCCGCCCTCGGATGTGTAGTTCGCCCGAGGTCGCCCCGTACGCCACCACATTCCCCGCCACCGTGTTGTCCTTGGGATCGAAGGCGGCCGACGGCAGTGGGTAAACCGCCACCGTCCCACCACACAGCGACTTGCCGACGTAGTCGTTGGCGTCCCCGCGCACCGAGATGCTGATGCCCTGGGGGAGGAACGCGCCCAGCGACTGGCCCGCCGATCCCGTCAGGTTGATGGAGATGGTGTCCGCGGGAAGCCCGTGGTCGCCATAGCGCAGCGCGACCTCGTGCCCCAGCATGGTGCCCGTTGAGCGGTCCGTGTTGCGGATCTCGGCGTCGATCTGCACTTTCTCCGCATTTTCGAGGGCGGGCGACGACAGCAGGATGAGACGGCGGTCGAGGACGTTTTCGAGGCCATGCTCCTGCCCCTTCACCCCGTGCAGCGACGAACCGGGCCGCGGCTCAATGCGTTGGAAGACGGGGCCGAGGTCGATCCCGTGGGCCTTCCAATGCTCAATCGCCTCCGATGCGTCAAGCAGATCAGCACGCCCCACGGCCTCCTCCAGGGAACGGAACCCCAGGGAGGCGAGTATTTCGCGGACCTGCTCCGCGATGTAGGTGAAGAAGTTGATGACGTACTCCGGCTTGCCGCTGTAGCGGGCGCGCAACTCCGGGTTCTGGGTGGCGACCCCGACCGGGCAGGTGTCTTTCTGGCACACCCGCATCATGATGCAGCCGGAAACCACAAGCGGAGCGGTTGCGAACCCGAACTCCTCGGCGCCCAGCAGGGCGGCAATAATGACGTCGCGTCCGGTCTTGAGTTGCCCGTCGGCCTGGACGACAATCCGGTCGCGGAGGTCGTTAAGGACCAGGGTTTGCTGCGCTTCTGCCAGCCCGATTTCCCATGGGGCACCGGCGTGCTTCAGGGATGTGAGGGGTGCGGCTCCCGTTCCACCGTCGGCCCCGGAAATCAGCACCACATCAGCGCGCGCCTTGGCGACGCCGGCGGCGACTGTGCCCACCCCGACCTCGGACACCAACTTCACGTGAACACGCGCGGAGGGGTTGGAGTTCTTCAGGTCAAAGATCAGCTGTTTGAGGTCCTCGATCGAGTAAATATCGTGGTGGGGCGGGGGAGAAATCAGCCCGACGCCCGGGGTGGAGTGGCGTTCCTTCGCAACCCAGGGGTAGACCTTCGCGGACGGCAACTGCCCGCCCTCGCCCGGCTTCGCACCCTGCGCCATCTTGATCTGGATGTCGCGGGCGTGGCTCAGGTAGTCCGCGGTGACGCCAAACCGCCCCGACGCCACCTGCTTGATCGCGGAGTTCAGCAGCGGGTCGCGCAGACGCTCCGGCGACTCCCCGCCCTCGCCCGTATTGGAACGCGCCCCCAGCGTGTTCATGGCGATGGCCATGGTTTCGTGGGCTTCCTGAGAGATAGACCCAAACGACATGGCGCCGGTCGCGAAGCGTTTGACGATTTCGGAGACGGGTTCGACTTCCTCCAGCGGGACCGGCTCGACCTCGTCGAATCTGAGCCGCATGATCCCCCGCAGGGTCATGAGGCGCCGCGACTGGTCGTCCACGCCGTCCGTGTATGCGCGGAAAACTTCGCGGGACTCGGTGCGTGTCGCGACCTGGAGGCGGGCGATCGTCGGCGGGTCGAAAAGGTGGGCCTCGCCCTCGCGCCGCCACTTGTATTCGCCGCCGACGCCAAGTGTGCGGTGAGCAGGGGAAATGCCCGAGGGCGGGTACGCGACCATGTGGCGCGAGGCGACCTCGTCCGCGATCACGTCGATACCGATGCCGCCCAAGGGTGACGATGTCCCCGTAAAGTACTGGTCAACCAGGGTTTGGCTGAGGCCGATCGCCTGGAAAACCTGTGCCCCACAGTAGGACGACACGGTGGAAATCCCCATCTTCGACATGACTTTGAGGACGCCCTTGCCCAGGGCTTTGACGACGTTCTTGACGGCGGTCTCAGGGGTGGTGTCACCCAGCAAACCCTCCGTGGCCAGCGTCTCTACGGACTCAGTCGCCATGTAGGGGTTGACCGCGACAGCGCCGTAACCGATGAGGAGGGCGATGTGGTGGACCTCGCGGGCGTCCCCAGACTCGACGATGAGGCCGACCTGGGTGCGGGTCTTCTGGCGGAGCAGATGGTGGTGCAGGGCCGAAGTCGCCAGAAGCGAAGGAATCGGGGCCATTTCCGCGTTGGTTTCGCGGTCCGACAAGATCAGGAACGACACGCCCTCGGCAATCGCGCGGTCCGCTTCAGCGAAGAGGCTTTCGAGGGCGGCCTCCAGTTCCGCTCCACCCCCGGACGCGCGGTAGAGGCAGCGCAGCGTCCTCGACGTGAATCCCTTGCCAGCCCGCGCAGTGCCGATGTGTTCGATCTGCGCCAACTGGTCCGAATCAATGACGGGGAAGTCAATCGCCAACTTGCGAGCGTGGCTGCGGGTGTCCTCCAGCAGGTTCGGCTGGGGGCCCGACGTGGTGGCAAGCGAGGTCACCAGCTCTTCGCGAATCGCGTCGAGGGGAGGGTTCGTGACCTGGGCAAACAACTCCGTGAAGTAGTCAAAAAGTAGACGAGGACGCTCTGAGAGCACCGCAATCGGGGTGTCGGAGCCCATCGAGCCGATGGGTTCCACGCCATCGCGTGCCATCGGGGTGAGGATGACGTCCAGGTCCTCTTGCGTGTAGCCAAACTCTTGCTGACGACGCAGAACAGAGGAGCGAGTGTGACCGATGTGCTCGCGCTCCGGGAGTGCATCGATGGTGACCAGCTCTTCGTCCAGCCACTCTTGCCACGGGTGCATGGTTGCCAGGTCGCGCTTCACTTCGGTATCGGGCACGATCCGCCCGCCGTCGAGGTCGACCAGGAACATCGTGCCCGGCTCCAACCGCCCCTTCGCGCGGGTGTGGCTGTCGGGGATGTCCAGGACGCCGGTTTCCGATGCGAAGATGACGAGGTCGTCGTCGGTGATCTGCCAGCGACCCGGCCGCAAGCCATTGCGGTCCATGACGGCGCCGATGGTAGAGCCGTCCGTGAAAGTGACGGCCGCGGGGCCGTCCCAGGGCTCCATCAGGCAGGCGGAGTACTGGTAAAAGGAGCGCAGCTTGGGGTCGAGCAGGGTGTTCTTTTCCCACGCCTCGGGGATCAGCATTGCCATGGTGTGGGGGAGGGAACGCCCGGAAAGGGAGAGTAACTCCAGAACCTCGTCGAGCGAAGCGGAGTCAGAATCGCCCTCGGACGTAATCGGTAGCAGCGGGCCAAAGTCGCCAATCACATCGCTGTGGAGTTCACTTTCGCGGGCGCGCATCCAGTTGCGGTTGCCGCGGACCGTGTTGATTTCGCCGTTGTGGGCGATGCGGCGGAACGGCTGGGCGAGGCGCCACGACGGGAACGTGTTGGTGGAGAAGCGGGAGTGGACCAGGGCCAAGCGGGAGGTAAGTGCGGGGTTGCGCAGGTCCTCAAAGAACTCGGGCAGCTGGTCAGTTGTCAGCATGCCCTTGTAAACGAAGGTCTTGGTGTCGAGGCTGGCGATGTAGGTGTTCGCTTCACGTTCGGCGCGGCGGCGCAGGCGGTAGGCGGCAATGTCGAGGTCGCGGCCACTTCTGACGCCGTCGCGGTCGGTGACCAGCAGTTGGCGGAAGACGGGCATCGAACCACGGGCGGTGGGCCCAATCGGGGCTTCATTGACGGGAACGTCGCGCCAGGCAACAACGCGCAGGCCTTCCTCGCGGACGATTCGTTCGATGGTGGCAACGGATTTGGACAGTTCCACACGACCTTCGTAGGCGCCGGGAAGGAAGACGAGGCCGGCCGCGTAACTGCCGAGGCGCGGCAGGTCGGGGCGGATTGTGGCCCTGAAGAACTCGTCTGGCATCTGCAGGAGGATCCCCGAGCCATCCCCGGTGTTCTCTTCCGCGCCGACCGCGCCGCGGTGGTCGAGGCGTTTTAGGGCCTTTAGTCCCTGCTCCACTATGTGATGGGTGGGCGGACCTGTCAGGGTCGCCACGAAGGCGACACCGCACGCGTCGTGCTCGAATGCGGGGTCGTAAAGGCCGATTGCCCCCGGTTTCTGTGGGCTCACGCTTTCCATTTGTCCTCCTGCCAACATTCCGCGTCATTCCTGGCCTGCTACCAGGAGAGTAAAGAAAGGATCATAAATACGTAAAAACTACGCAAATAGAACTTTTCGGATGTAATCGATTATTACGCACAAACATGATAAATCTGCAAACTCGCCATTATTTGGCGTACCCAGCGCTGCGAATATCTGCTTAGCTAGAGTGTCCTTGGTGATTGATTTACCAATCATTTACTAAGAGTGTGTTCCGGCATTTTTGGCACTGTTACAACGGAAAGGACCACCATGTTTAGCACACCGCAGGAGCTTCTTGAGTTCGTAGCGGCAGAAGGCATTGAGTACGTCGACTGTCGCTTCTGCGATCTGTTCGGAGTTCAGCAGCATTTCAATATCCCTTCTGACGTAGTCGCTGATGCGTTGGAAGATGGGCTCATGTTTGACGGATCTTCGATCCGCGGTTTCAAGGCAATCCACGAATCCGACATGAAGCTGGTCGCCGACGTCTCCACCGCCTACGTTGACCCCTTCCGCGAAGCCAAGACGCTGATCGTCGTGTTCTCAATCGTCGATCCCATAACGGATGAGGCCTACTCGCGCGATCCGCGTCAGGTCGCCGCCAAGGCTGAGGCCTACCTGCGGGAAATGGGACTTGCCGACACCTGCTACATCGGAGCCGAGGCCGAGTTCTTCATCTTCGATGAAATCCGCTTCAACACGGAGCCGGACGAGACCTTCTACTCCATCAAGTCTTCCGAGGGCGCCTGGCAGATCGGCAAGGAAGAAGAAGGCGGCAACCTGGGCAACAAGCTCCCCGTCAAGGGTGGGTACTTCCCCGTGGCCCCGGCCGACCAGTTCGACGAACTCCGCAACAAAATGTCAAACAACTTGCGCGGGGCCGGCCTGAAGATAGAGCGTGCTCACCACGAGGTCGCATCCGCCGGGCAGCAGGAAATCAACTACCGCTTTGCGAGCCTCACCACCGCCGCCGACAACCTGCTGAAGTTCAAGTACATCATCAAGAACACAGCGCTGGCTGACCACAAGACTGCGACCTTCATGCCCAAGCCGATCTTTGGTGACAACGGCTCAGGGATGCACACGAACATTTCCCTGTGGAAAGACGGCAAGAACCTCTTCTTCGACGAGAAGGGCTACGGCGGCTTGTCTGAGCAGGCACGCTGGTTCATTGGGGGACTCCTCAAGCACGCACCCGCCCTCGTCACCTTCACGAACCCTACCGTGAACTCTTACCGTCGTCTGGTTCCCGGGTTTGAAGCGCCCGTCACCCTGGTCTACTCGGCGCGAAACCGCTCTGCAGCAGTGCGTATCCCGCTCACCGGGGACTCGCCCAGCGCGAAGCGGATCGAGTTCCGTGTTCCGGACGCGGCAGCGAACCCGTACCTGGCGTTCTCCGCGTGCCTGATGGCGGGAATCGACGGGATCCTCAACAAGATTGAGCCGCCAGCGCCCGTCGAAAAGGACCTCTTCGATTTGGACGAGGACGAACTGGAAGGCCTCAACTTCGTGCCGGCTTCGCTGGCACGCGCCCTCGACGCCCTTCGCGCCGACCACGACTTCCTGACAGCAGGCGGCGTCTTCCCGAAGGATCTGCTGGACACGTGGATCGAATACAAGTATGAGAACGAAGTGCAGCAAATGCGCGCGTTCCCCCACCCCCTCGAATTCCAGCTCTACTACGGCGTCTAGAAAGAAGGCGTGCCTTGGCTTTACGGCTTGCGGCGCTCACCTACAGTCCCACTTGACGTAGGCGCCGTGCAGGAAGGAAACAACCATGCTTGATACAGGAGCAACCGCGTGGATGCTGACCTCAGCGTCCCTAGTTTTACTCATGACCCCGGCGCTCGCGCTGTTTTACGGGGGGATGAGCCGCAACAAATCAGTACTCAACATGATGATGATGGTCTTTGGTGCGCTCGCCGTAGTTGCCGTCATCTACCCGCTGTGGGGATGGTCGATGACCTACGGTGGACAACCGATCGCGGGGATCTTCGCGAACCCGTTCGAACAATTCGGCCTGATGGGAACCTTCGACGGCGCGGCCGTTGACGACTTTGGTGTTCCCGCCTGGGTCGGGGTGGCATTCCAGTCGACCTTCGCAATCATCACGGTGGCACTCATCGCAGGATCCCTGGCGGAGCGCGTCAAGTTTGGAACCTGGATGCTGTTCGCGACCCTGTGGGTCACGCTCGCGTACTTCCCGATGGCGCACATGGTGTGGGGCGGGGGGCTGCTCTCAGGGGATGGCCCCATCGCGGCCCTGACAGGCACCGCGCCTATCGACTTCGCGGGTGGCACAGTCGTGCACATCAATGCGGGAATGGCAGCGCTGGTGATCGCCCTCGTCATCGGGACGCGGCGCCGGTTTGGTAAAGAACAGGTGCGCCCGCACAGCCTCCCGCTGATCATGCTGGGGTCCGGACTGCTGTTCTTCGGGTGGTTTGGTTTCAACGCGGGTTCCGCGTTCACCGCGGACGGCCTCGCCGGAATGGCGTGGGTCAACACGACAACCGCGACCGGGGCGGCGATGCTGGGGTGGATGCTGTATGAGCAGATCACAGAGAAGCACGCCACCTCCCTCGGCGCCGCATCGGGTGTCGTGGCAGGTTTGGTGGCGGTCACCCCCGCGGCTGGGGCGCTGAACCCGGTTGGTGCGATCGTCCTCGGGCTTGTTGCGGGGTTCGCGTGTGCGGCGGCGGTGAGTTTGAAGTACCGCTTCGGGTTTGATGACTCGCTTGACGTGGTTGGGGTCCACCTAGTGGGCGGCCTCGTCGGAACGGTGGCGATCGGCTTCCTTGCGACCGAGGGCGGACTGCTTTTCGGTGGCGGGTTCGCGCTGCTGATCACGCAGGTGTTGATCGCGTTGGTGGCGCTGGTTTTCTCCGGGGTGGTCACGTTCGCGGTGGCGAAAGCGTTGGAAAAGACGGTCGGGTGGCGCGTGTCGGACAAAGACGAGCTGCTGGGAATCGACCTGACGCAACACGCGGAAACCGCGTACGAGCCGCAGGTTCTCGCGGGGAACTACTAGAAAGGGGCGGGGCGATGAAAATGATAACAGCAGTGATCCAGCCGAATCAGGCGGGTCCGGTGCGAGAGGCGATTGAGACACTGGGACTCGGGGGTGCGACTGTGACCGCGGTTTCGGGCGTAGGGCGGCAGAAGGGGCTCAGCGAGCACTATCGCGGCGCCGATTACACGCCGCACATGGTGCCGAAGACAAAGGTTGAAGTGGTTGTCAATGACGAGGTCGTAGAGGGTGCGCTGGAGGCGATTGTCGCGGCGGCTCGGACCGGCTCCATCGGTGATGGGAAGGTTTGGGTGAGCCCGATCGAGGAGGTCGTTCGGGTGCGGACGGGGGAGCGAGGGGCGGAGGCCGTGTAGCGGGCCCCGGCCCCGCTGGGCCCGGCCTCGGCCGTCCCGGCCTCGCCTGGCTCTGCCGAACTGGGCCCCGGCCCACACCCGGCGTGCCCGACCCCGGCCTCGCCCGGCAGGCCCGACCTGGCGTTCACCATCAGTGTCAACGAAAGCCCCGCGGAATCTCAGGACTCGCGGGGCTTTCCCATACCTGCAGCCGCCCTTCCAAGTCATCCGGGTTTACGCCTCCCGGCGGCCTGGCTTTTCCGCAGCCCTGACTCTACCGGCGGCCTGGCTTTTCCTGCGGTCACCACTTTCGTCCGTCTGGCACTCGGACGACCGCGGGGTCCGGCCGTCTTCGTACCACGTGGTCGGTCCCCCGTAGGTTCCTCGGTCCCCCGGAGGGCGAAAAGCCGGCTGTTTTGGGGTCGGGATTGCACTTCCGGGGGACCGAGGTGCCGCTGGGGGACCGAGGAGCCGCCCTCAGGGTCGCCCGTACCGGGAGTGTTGCGGATATCCGCGGCGTAACCCGCAGGATCGCCGCTCCAGAGGTTTTGTGCGTGGTCGTCGTCGGGTTTGGTGCGTGGCCGTCCTCGAACCCCAGTGGTCGGTCCCCCGTAGGTTCCTCGGAGCTGTGGAGGGCGAAAAGCCGGCTGTTTTGGGGTCGGGATTGCACTTCCGGGGGACCAAGGTGCCGCTGGGGGACCGAGAAGGGATCAACTGTTGGGGACCGAGGCGCCGCTTGGGGACCGAGGCGCGGGAAACTGCCGGGCAACCGGCTGCCGCAGCTAGCCCCGTGCCTCCAACGCAGCCCCGATCAGCCCGGCAAACAGCGGGTGCGGCTTGGTCGGCCTCGACTTGAACTCCGGGTGCGCCTGCGTTGCGACGTAGTACGGGTGCAGGCTCTGGTCCAACTCCACGAACTCCACCAACTCCCCGTCCGGCGAGGTCCCACTCACCTTCAAGCCCATATCGCTGAGGATCTGCCGATATTCCGGGTTTACCTCGTAGCGGTGGCGGTGCCGCTCCGACACCGACGTCGTACCGTACGTCCTCGCCACCAGAGACCCGGGCTCCAGCACAGCGGGGAAGGCCCCGAGCCGCATCGTGCCCCCCACATCGCCCTCACCGCTGACGATTTCCTCCTGAGAAGCCATCGTCGTGATCACGGGATCGACGCAGTTCGGATCGAATTCGGTCGAGGACGCACCTGGCAGACCAGCGAGATTCTGCGCCGCCTCGATCACCATGGACTGCATGCCTAGGCACAGCCCCAGGGTGGGGACACGGTTCTCCCGAGCCCACTTGAGCGCGGCAATCTTCCCCTCGATACCCCGCACCCCAAAGCCTCCGGGAACCACCACTGCGTCGACCCCTTCAAGCGCCTGAGCTGCTTGCCCATCATCGGCGCAGGTGTCGGCCGCAACCCAGCGAATACTCACCCGTGCGTTGTTGGCAAAGCCCCCTGCTCGCAGCGCTTCAATCACCGACAGGTACGCGTCAGGCAGGTCGATGTACTTGCCAACGATGGCGACCTCGACCGAGTGTTGAGGCTCCGTCACCCTGGCGAGAAGCTCATCCCATGCCGACCAATCGGCCTCGTCCAACTTGAGATGCAAACGCTCTGCCACCAGCGTGTCTAGGCCCTCGCTATGGAGGATCTTCGGGACCAGGTAGAGGCTCTTCGCGTCCGGGCAGATCACCACCGCATCCCGCGCCACCCCACACATCACCGAAATCTTACGCCGCACCGAATCTGGCACCTCGATCTCCGAGCGCAACACCAGCACGTCCGGCTGGATACCCAGGCCGCGCAAAGCCGTCACAGAGTGCTGCGTCGGCTTGGTCTTGAGCTCATTCGCAACCTTCAAATAGGCCAGCAGCGACACGTGTATAAAGAGGCATCGGTCGCGCCCCAGTTCGGCGTGGATTTGCCGGGCGGCCTCGAGAAACGGCGTCGACTCGATGTCGCCCACCGTCCCGCCAATCTCCGTAATGATGACGTCGGGAACAGGCGAGCCGTCGGTGGGGTGCGCCTGCGCCCTCATCCGCCGCATGATTTCGTCCGTGATATGCGGGATGACCTGCACGGTATCGCCCAGGTACTCGCCGCGTCGCTCCCGCGCAATCACCGACGCGTAGACCTGCCCGGTGGTGACGTTCGCGCCACCGGAGAGCGGTTCGTCCAAGAAACGCTCGTAATGCCCGATGTCGAGGTCGGTTTCCGCCCCGTCCTCGGTCACAAAAACCTCGCCGTGCTGGAAGGGGTTCATCGTGCCGGGATCGACGTTTATGTAGGGGTCTAGCTTCTGCATCGCGACCGTGACCCCGCGCGCCTTAAGGAGCATCCCCAGCGAGGAGGCCGTGAGGCCCTTGCCCAATGACGAAACGACGCCACCAGTGATGAAAATGTGCCTAGGGGAATCGGACTTGTTTTCCTGCTCTGCGCTCTTTGCCATGGACCCCAATTGTAAGCCCCGAAGCCTCATCCTCCCAGATGCGATCGGATTCTGGAGGGGCGCCCTCGTCCACGTTCTAGTCGGGCAACGGCAGATGTCGGAGGGTCGGTATACCGTTTTCTAGTCGGCATAGCGACGGAAGGAAGCCCATGTCACCTCTGGTTGGGATCATTGACTATCGGACGGGAAACTCGCGTAGTTTCTCGTACGCCCTCGACCGCGTGGAAGTCCCTAACAGGTTGGTGGTTACGCCTCGGGATGCCGAGGGCGTGACGCATTTTGTTCTGCCCGGTGTCGGGGCGGCGGGGGTGACGATGGACTCGCTTGCGGAGCAGGGGTGGATTTCGTACCTCAACGACGTGGTGGTGGGCGAGGGCGTGCCGTTTTTGGGTGTCTGCGTCGGTCTGCAGGTCCTCTTTGACCGCAGTGCCGAGGGGGATGTGGGGTGTCTGGGCTGGCTCCCCGGGTCAGTGGAAAAGTTTGATTCGAGGGCGCTGACGGTACCGCACATGGGGTGGAACTCAGTATCCGCTTCGGGTACCGCCGCGAACCCCCAGGTTTTCCAAACCATGTTTGGTGAGGGCGGATACTTCTATTTTGTGAACTCGTACTTTGCGCGACCAGCGGATGAGAGGACCGTCCTCGGCGTCACTGACTACGGGGAGCCGTTCGCGTCCGTTGTGGGGTTGGACAACGTTTTGGCAACACAGTTCCACGTTGAAAAGAGCGGGCAAACCGGGCTGGCAGTTCTGCGGCAGTTCGTAACTACGATGGGCGTAGGGGGCCTCAATGTTGACTAACCGGCTTGTAGCCTGCTTTGACGTAAAGGAAGGCCGCGTCACTAAGGCGTTGCAATTTGAGGACAACATCGATGTCGGTGACCCCGCACAGCTGGCCGGCAGGCTCTACCAGGAGCAGATTGATGAGATCGTTTTCTACGACATCATGGCCAGTGCCGAAAAGCGCCGGGCGGATATCGCGACGGTTGCTGAGGTTGCGAAGAATATCTTTGTGCCGCTGACTGTTGGTGGGGGGATTCGCAGCCTCGACGACATGCACGCGGTTCTGGCGGCGGGGGCAGAGAAGATCAGTATCGACTCCATGGCCGTGCGTGACCCTGCGCTGATCACGCGTGGTGCCAGCGAGTTTGGGGTGCAGTGCATCGTCGTGAGTCTGCAGGCGAAGTGGGTCGGTCGCAGCGCGGAGATTCCCAGTGGGTATGAGGTCGCTATTGACGGTGCCAGAGTTTTCACGGGGATGGACGCGATTGAGTGGGCTCGCAGGGCGGAGGGGTTGGGGGCTGGTGAGATCGTCGTCAACAGCATCGACCGCGACGGGACGGGGCGTGGCTACGAACTGGACCTGACGGGGCAAATTGCTCGCGCGGTGACGGTGCCGGTGATTGCCTCGGGAGGGGCGGGGACAGCACAGCACATCATGGATGGGTTCGACGCGGGGGCGTCGGCGGCTATTATCTCCTCGATGTTGTATTCGCCCCGCAATAGGAACGTCTCCGTGCCAGAGTTGAAGGCGGAACTGTTGGCGGCGGGGGCGAACGTGCGGCCGCTGGTGGTGTAGGCCGTCGCGTACCAAAACCGTGGGGCCGCTACTTTCGGTGTCTGGTGGGGCCGCTCGCGATTTGGGCCACTACTCGACCGTCACCGACTTCGCCAGGTTGCGGGGCTGGTCCACGTCTAGACCTTTCGCGGAGGCGAGGGCGCAGGCGAACTCCTGCAGCGGTATGACCTGCAGGAGCGGCAAGAACAGGGTCGGTGCTGGCGGCACCCGGAACACCACGTCCGCGAAGGCATCCACGGAGGTATCGCCCTCTTCCGCAACCACCAGTGTGCGGGCGCCACGGGCCTTGACCTGCTGGATGCTCGAGACCGTCTTGCGGTGCAGTTCGGGCCTGCGTGGCGTGGGGACAATAACGAAGATGGGCGTGCCTTCTTCGACGAGGGCGATCGGCCCGTGCTTGAGTTCCCCAGCGGCGAAGCCCTCGGCGTGGATGTAGGCGATTTCCTTGAGTTTCAGCGCGCCCTCCATCGCGACAGGGTAGCCGACGCCGCGGCCCAGGTAGATGACTGAGGTCTCCTCGGTCATGGTTGAGGCCACTTGCCGCACGTACTCCCCATTGCTGAGGACTTCCTGCATCTTGTCGGGGATTTGCGCCAGTTCCTCCAGGTAGCCCTGGATTTCATCGATGTACTTGTTGCCGCGAACCTGTGCCAGGTAGAGCCCCAGAATGTAGGTCGCGGTGATCTGCGCGGTGAAGGCCTTGGTGGAGGCGACGGCGATTTCCGGGCCGGCGTGGGTGAGGAGAACTGCGTCGGACTCGCGCGCGATCGTCGACCCGGGAGTGTTGACAATGGCGATCACCTTGGCGCCCTGGTTCCGCGCGTGCCGGATCGCCATGATCGTATCCATGGTTTCCCCCGACTGGGAAACAGCTACGACCAGTGTCTTTTCGCTGACGACGGGGTCGCGGTAGCGGAACTCGTGGGCCAGTTCGACCTCGACCGGAATGCGGCACCAGTGCTCAATCGCGTAGCGCGCAACCTGCCCCGCGTAGGCGGCGGTGCCGCAGGCGACGATGATCATCTTGTCGGCGCGCCGCAGGACGTCCTCGGAAATGCGCACCTCATCCAGGGTTAGGTGACCGTCAGAGTCCGTCCGGCCGGCAAGGGTATCGAAGATGGAGCGGGGTTGCTCATGGATCTCCTTCTCCATGAAGGTCGCCCAGTTTCCCTTTGACGCACGGTCCCGGAGGAAGTCGACGTTGAGCTCCTTGGGTTGTACCGGGTTGCCGTCGCGGTCGAGGACGGTGACCGCGGTTGGGGTCACGGCGACGACCTGGTCCTGGTCGATTTCGAGGGCGGAGGTCGTGAAGTCCGCGAAGGCCAACGCGTCAGAGCCGAGGTAGTTGGCGCCCTCGCCCACACCAACCACCAGCGGCGAGGAGCGCCGCGCAGCCACGATGGTGTGGGGGGCGCCCGCACAGGTGGCGAGCAGCGTGTAGCTGCCGACTAGTTGGCGGGTCACGTTGAGCATCGCTGCGAGGAGGAGGCGGACCTGGGCTTCTTCGTCACCCTCGACTCCAGAAAGGGTGCCTGACCAGGGGTGTAAGTCGGGATCCGCGACGGCTCGTCCGAGTAGATGTGCGACCACCTCCGTGTCAGTATCTGAGACGAAGACCTGCCCTTCGGCGCGTAGAGCCTGCGCGAAGGCGGGTGCGTTCTCGATGATCCCGTTGTGGACGAGGGCGATGCGTCCATCTGTCGAGACGTGCGGGTGGGCATTGGCTTCCGAGGGTTCGCCGTGGGTCGCCCAGCGGGTGTGGCCGATGGCGGCGGTGGCCGGGGCGGGAGGGTTTTTCGCGAGTGCGTCCCTCAGTTTCGAGAGCTTTCCGGTTCTCTTGATGACGGTGGGGACGCTGCGGTCGGGGCTGTTGAGGGCGATGCCGGCGGAGTCGTAGCCCCGGTATTCCAGTCGGGCGAGGCCGGCTAGGACGACCTCCTCTGGTTGCTGGGAGGGGGTTTTTCCGACGCATCCGACTATTCCGCACATGGGTTTATGTAACCACCATTACGGCGGTTGGTGCAAAGAGGCGCGGCGGGGCGGTGGCCGACGCCCGCCCACCGACCTGCTCCGGCACCGCCCTGCCGCGACTGCACCCCGCCCCGACCTGGCCGTGGCCGCACGCCGCCGCAGTCCTGCCTCGCCACACCGCCCCGCTCCGGCACCGACCTGGCCGTGTCGTTGCCGGTTGGTCCCCGTGGGGCGCCTTGGTCCCTTGCAGGTGGTGTTCGAGGTCGATTTGGTAGGGTTTTTCGCCCTCGGCAGCTCCGAGGAGCCTGCGGGGGACAGAGGCTGTCCGTCTGAGGAGAGTCTGGGTTGAGAGTCTGGGTTGAGAGTCTGGGTTGCGAGTCCGGGTTGCGAGTCCAGGCCGACGTGCGGGAATCTTGACCCGCACCGCAACTCAGGGTCGCCTCCGTTTGACCTACAATGGCGAAACAGGCGGCAGCCAGGTTCGAAGAGCGAGGTGATGCGCGTGCTCAAGCGGGAACTAGCCTGCGCTCCCAGAACGGCCTCTCCCGAGGTTGCGCAGCACAATCGCATGCGCATACTAGAGTGCCTCATCGATGTGGGCCCCCTTTCTCGTGTGGAGATTGCTCGGCTTACCCGCATGGCCCCCGCAACCGTCAACAGGCTCACGTCTTCCCTAATGGCGCAAGGACTGGTGAGTGAGGCGGGAAGCAACGGTGCGACAGGTGGACGGCCGTCGATGCTGGTCAGGTTTTGCCCAGAGGCGAGGACGATCTTGGCACTCGACATTTGGGAAGGTGCGATCGAGGTTGCACTACTGGACTTGGATGGCTGCGAAATCGAACGAGATCGAGTTCCGATATTGGGGACCGAGCCGCAAGAGAAACTAGACCTCTTGGTGGCGGTGGTTGCCGAGTGGGATACCAGAGAGGGCAAGAGGATAGCGGCTATCGGAGTGTCCGTACCCGGTCCGGTCGACGACGACGGAGTGGTGCTGATGGCTCCGGCTTTGGACTGGTACAACCAACCCGTTGGTGCTTCTTTGCGGGGGGCAACGAATGCCCCGGTCGTCGTTGAAAATGACGTGAACCTAATTGCACTCGCCGAGTACTTGAATCTTGACGATCCCGGACACAAAACGCTTGTCGCGATGGCTGTGTACGAGGGCGTCGGCGCCGGGATTGTCGAGGACGGTCGACTGTGGAGAGGCAACCACGGTGCTGCGGGGCAGTTTGGCCGCATGCTGAGAGATGTCTCTGGTTTGAAGCATCAGCGCCATGGATTTGGACATCTCGAGGCGGAGCTCGGAGAACACGGACTCCTACAGCGGGCAATCAATGCTCGCGTCGTTTCTCCCGAAGTGGAGAGTGCCGATGCTGTGTTCAGTGCCGCTGAAGAGGGTGACGAAGAAGCTGTCGCCATGGTTGAGTCAGTTGCCGATGATTACGCGTTCCATCTGGTGAACGTGTGCGCGATGATTGCCCCGGACATTGTGGTTTTCGGCGGACTCTTTGAACGTTGGTCCGACTTGCTCATCCCTATGATCGAGGAGAGACTGCGGGGGAACGTCGTACATGAGCCGGAACTTGCAACGGCATCGCTAGGGGATGAGGGCAAGTTGGTGGGAGCTGGGATGTACGGTTTGCGTCGGGCCGGAGGGCTCGCGGCCGTGCTCTCCGAGTAGCTGACACCCCCGGTGAGGCTTCCGACGCCTGGTGAGCTATGGCTCCCAATCCACGCCGCTCCCGACCAGAAACTAGTGCGCAACCTGGGCGCGCAACCCGCAAGCAAAAGGTAACAAACTTGTGATCTTGGCTGTGAGCTGCATGTTTGTGCCGTTTTGGGACGCAATTCATCTGAAAACCGTCATCGGGGTGCAGACGTGTGACCCATACCTCGTGTAGTGTGACCTCAAGACCTTATTTGCGGATCAAAAATAACCCTTAATACAGGCCATGGTCTGCATGTTTGTTCAGCTGCAGTCGAGGTTCAGTTCCCCGACTGAATCTGGCGAAGCCCACATTGCCGTGGGGGCTCAGCCACACCGGTGAGCATTCCGAAGAATGCGAATCGCACAGTGTCCCGTAGGGGCACAGTTCAAAGTCCAAAGGAGGACCAAAGTGAAGCTAAGGAAGACACTCGTAGCCGTCGCTGCCGTAGCCGGACTCACCCTGGCTGCTGCATGTTCGTCACCTACCCCCGCGGGAACCGACTCCCCCGAAAGCGCGGAGAGTGGCGAAGCCACGGAAAGTGCGGGCCCTTTCACCATCGGCATTTCCAACGCCTTTGTGGGTTCCGAATACCGCACGCAGATGATTGCCGCCATTGAGGATGTGTTCAATGAGTACCAGGAACAGGGCATCTTAGATGAACTGGTAATGGAGAACGCGGACACGGATGTGAACGGTCAGATCCAGCAGGTTCGCAACCTTATCAACAAGGGCGTCGACGCCATAATCATCGACCCTAACTCAGCTACCGCCCTAGACGCGGTGTTCAAGGAAGCCATCGGTCAGGGCATCAAGGTCTACGCCATTGACCAGGCTGTGGAGACACAGGAAGTCCTCAACATCGGTATTTCGCAGCAGGATCTAGGGGCTGCTTCGGCTACCTGGTTCGCTGAGGCCGTAGGGGATGGTGCCAAGATTGTCACTGTAGAGGGTGCCGCGGGCAACCCGGCAACCGAAGCTCGCTGGGCCGGTGCGGAGCCGATCTTCGAGGCCGCAGGCATCGAAGTTCTTACCCGTGGGGACGGTGGCTGGGACCAGACCACTGGTCAAACGGTCGCCACCGACCTTCTTGCCACCTACCCCGATATTGCTGGCATCTGGACCTATGACGGCATGGCACAAGGAACGCTGAAAGCCATTGAGGCCGCTGGCAAGACTGATTCGGTCATCACCACGGGTGAGGCGCGGGTTGGCTTCATGCGCATGTGGAACGACCTGCTTGACACCGGCTTCAAGACCGCTGGCGTCATCAACCCTCCGGGTACAGGCGCCACGGCCCTGCATTTCGCTGTCAACCAGCTACAGGGTCTCGAACTGGATGAATCGAAGCTAGCAGAGGACGGGCACTCCATCATCCTTCCCCTGGATCCGACCATCACCGACGCCAACTTTGCTGAGTACTGGGAGCCGGTTAAAGACGAGCCAGACACCTATGTTCTGGACTCGATCCTCACCGCCGACCAGGTCATGGCGTACTTCAAGTAACCAACCCGGGGTGGGTCGGTACCTCCGGCCCACCCCACCATCAGCAAAGGGGCAGACTCTCAATGCCTTACCTCGTCATGGAAGATGTTTCCAAACGCTTTGGTGGCGTTCGGGCTCTTCAGGGTGCCAGCCTGCAGGTCAATGCGGGGGAGGTACACGGGTTGCTGGGCGCCAACGGCTCCGGCAAGTCAACCCTAAACAAGGTGCTGTCAGGCACTGTTAATCCCGACCAGGCGACAATCTCTATTGCTGGCGAGCCGGTGCGGATCACGCGACCCATCGATGCTCACCGTCATCACGTCGCCTCTGTGTACCAGCAGTTGTCGCTGGTTCCCGAGTTGAGCATTGCCGACAACTTGTCCCTCGGCACCGAGATTTCCCGCGCCGGATTCGTCGACCAAAAGAGGTCACGCCAATACGCGGAAGATGCCCTTGCCCATTTTCTTCCGGGAATGGATGACGGCATTACCCTGAACACCGAGGTTGGGGACCTCTCACCCGGATCGCAGCAGCTGGTAGAGATCGCCAAGGCCGTGGGCCGCCATCCCCGCATCCTCGTCCTCGATGAAGCAACCGCCTCCCTGCGCCGAGACCAGGTCGAACTGGTCTTCTCCAGGGTGCGCCAGCTGGTTGACGAGGGCGTAGCGGTGGTTTTCGTTTCGCACCGCCTTGAAGAGGTACGCCAAATCTGCCAGAAGGCGACGATCCTACGCAACGGCAAGACTGTTGCCACCGTTGATATGCAAGACATGTCAGAAGCCCGCCTTGTTCGCCTCATGGTTGGCGACTTGGTCGAGGATGAAACAGAGAAGACCGAACAGACCCAGCGCGCCGTCCTCCGCGAAGAGGTACAGCTGGAGACTCGCAACCTTCACTCCGCCAACCTTCGGGGGATCAACCTGGACGCCCGAAAAGGTGAGGTAGTTGGACTCGGTGGCCTGCAGGGTCAGGGTCAATCAGAGCTCCTTCACGTCCTCTTTGGGGACATTGCGAAGACCTCTGGTGAAGTCAAGATCGCCGGTGAAACCCAGAACTACCGCCGCCCCCGCGGGGGAATCTCCGCCGGCGTCGCCCTCGTCCCCGGGGATCGCGGCAGCCAGGGTCTGCTGATGACGCGCCCCATCCTCGAGAACCTCTCCATCATTAGCGGACGCAAGCGTCTTGTAGCCAAGTGGTTCATCAACATGGGACGCGAAAAGCAGGCGGCTGGCACCGAAGTCGATCGCCTCCAAATCAAAATCGGCAACCTACGCGACGCTGTCTCCACCCTCTCTGGTGGTAACCAGCAGAAGATCGTCCTCGGCAAGTGGCTGATGAACGACCCGCGTGTCGTCCTCCTCGACGATCCCACCAAGGGCGTTGACGTCGGTGCGAAGGCTGAAATCTACGAAATTATCCGCACCCTGGCGGCAACGGGGGTCACGGTCATCCTCAACTCCAGCGATGACCAGGAACTGGTGGCCCTGTGCGACCGCGTGTTCGTGTTGTATGAGGGCGAGGTCGTCACGGTTTTGAGTGGTTCCGAAGTCACCCAGGACAACCTGGTCTCAGCCGCACTGCTTGTCGGTACAGCGGATTCCGCTGGAACAAAGGGAGGGAACTAATGACCGAAACAAAGACCGGCCTGATGGACGTCCTTCGCGATGGGTCGTGGACCAAGCGGTTCAACTTCCGCCTCAACTATGCCGTCACCCTCGGGCTGCTCATCCTGGCGGTGGTCATCAACGCCGCGTTGCAGCCCACCTTCTTTACTCAGTACTCCCTGACCAGCAACTTCGCGACCTTTGCCCCGTTGGTCTTCGCGGCAATCGCTCAGGCCATAGTCATCATCGGCGGCGGCATCGACCTCTCTTTGGGGGCGCAGGTGGCTTTCATTAGCGTCGTGACTCTGAAGGTAATGGACGGCCAGGACTCGCGAATCTGGCTGGGAGTCATCACCGCGCTGGTAACCGGTGCCGCTTGCGGCGCGCTCAATGGCTTTATCGTCGCGGTGATCCGCCTGCAGCCCCTGATCGCCACCTTCGCCACCTCGTCCGTCTTCGCCGGCCTCGCCCTGGTGGTCTTGCCAACCCCGGGTGGGGCGGTCCCGGCTTCTATGGTTTCCGCCTACCGCATGGCCGTTGTGGCAATACCGGTGCCCATCCTGCTGGTCGCCCTCGGCATGCTGGCGTGGTGGGCGATGTCGAGGACGCGCTACACGCGCCAGCTCTACGCCGTCGGTGGTAACCGTGAAGCCGCCTACGCCTCACTGGTGCCGGTGACCTCGGTGACGTTCCGCAGCTTCGTGTTTGCATCGATGTTCGTTGGCATCGCCGCGTTGACCGTCCTCGCGAATACCGGATCCGGCGACCCGTTCATTGGCGCCAACATGGCGCTGGACTCCATTGCCGCCGTCGTCCTCGGTGGTATTGCCCTGTCCGGTGGACGTGGATCACCGTTTGGGGCTGTCGCAGGTGCGCTGATTTTGGCGATCTCCTCCAACATCCTCTTCTTCTTGAACGTACCTACGACATACCGGGCCCTGGCATCCGGCCTCATCATCATCGTGGCGCTGGCTCTTTCCGTGATGACGACTAAGAGGGGAAAAGCATGAGTACCGCAATCGACACTCCCGTTGAGGAACTGGCCCGGGAACGCAGTCTCGGCGTCCTGAAGAACCCCGTCCTCATCGCCCTCGTCATCACGGTACTCCTGATCGTCGTGGGGCAAATCGTTTCCCCCGGCTTCGGGTCTTACAACCAGATTCTCGCGATGCTGCGGGTCGCGTCTTTTCTAGGGTTTATCGCCATCGGACAGACCATAGTGATCCTTTCGGGTGGCGACGGTATCGACCTTTCAGTGGGGAAGGTGGCGACCCTGGGGGCGATTGTCGCCTCGAAAATCATGGAGGGTTCCAACGACAACCTAGTCTTAGGGATCCTGATTCCGCTTGCGGTCGGTTGCACGATTGGCTTCTTCAATGGCCTTGGCATCTTGCTCCTGCGAATTCCCCCCTTCGTGATGACGCTGGGCATGTCCGGCGTGGTTACCGGGCTCATCCTTGCTTACACCGGCGGAGTTGCGGGAGGGCGAAGTGCTCCGGCTCTAACCGCACTCGTCAACGGGCGCTGGTTGTTCAACATCCCGGGGGTCCTCTACCTTTGGGTCATCGCCACCATCCTCGTGACGATCTTCCTGCGAAGAACTTGGACCGGGTGGAACATATTTGCCGTGGGAGCGAACCGCACGGCCGCTCGACTCTCAGGCATCCCGGTGACGAGGACGGTTCTGCTGTCCTATGTTCTCTCAGGACTCTTCGCAGTGGTGGGTGGTTTGATGCTGTTGGGGTATACGGAGACCGTCTTCCTGAACCTGGCCGACAACCTGACTTTGCCGTCGGTGGCAGCGGTGGTGATTGGTGGAACCCTGGTGGCCGGGGGCATCGGCGGCTACGTTGGCTCCGCCATCGGCGCCGTCCTGCTGACGGTGCTGTCCTCATTCCTCACCACCATCAATATGCCGGAGTCGGGACGAATCATTATCAACGGTGTTGTTCTCATCCTTCTACTTGCGGTTTACGGCAGGCAGCGGAAGCTGCGTGCGTAGGTGATTTTGTAGTTCCGCGTGGCTCGCGCGCGGGCAATTCCTGAAAGGACTGATTTTTCATGGCAGAACGTAGAACACTGGGTGTCGGGATACTCGGAGCGGGGTTCATTGGGAACTTCCACGTTGACTCATTCCGTGGAGTGCGTGATGGCGACATCGTGGCGGTGTGCTCCCGTCGCCTTGAGCGCGCAGCTGACCTGGCCGCGAAGGCGGAGGCACTTGGCGTCGGCTCTGGCGTGACCGCCTACGACGAGATCGTCGAGTTGGTGCGGGACCCCCGGGTTGAAGCGATTTGGGTGTTGACGCCCAACTTCACAAGGGTCGAGGTCATCAAAGCGATTACGGATGAGGTGATTTCGGGTCGCGCGGAACTCAAGGCTCTTGCAATCGAGAAGCCCCTGGGACGCAATGTGGCCGAAGCACGGGAGGTTTTGGAGATGGTTCAGGGCGCTGGCCTCCTTCACGGTTACCTGGAGAACCAGGTTTATGCTCCGGGTTTGGTGCGTTCACGCGAGATCATTTGGGCCCGGGGAGCCGCCGGGTCCGGCTCCCCTTACCTGGCACGTGCCGCGGAGGAGCATTCGGGTCCTCACAACACCTGGTTCTGGAATGGGGCGACAGAGGGCGGGGGTGTCCTCAACGACATGATGTGTCACTCTGTGGAGGCGGGCCGCTTCCTTCTTACCCCTCCCGGCACTCGCCTCTCCGAATGGCTGACGCCAGTGTCGGTGACGGCCACCATCGCCTCCCTGAAGTTCGGTCGTCCCGAGTACGCCAAGTGGTTGCAGGACAACTACGAGGGCGTCGTGGATTACACCAAGACCCCGTCTGAGGATTACGCTCACGCCGTCTTCGAGTTCATCAACGGTGATGGCGAACCTGTTGTCGTGGAAGCCACCACCTCCTGGTCGTTTGTCGGCGCCGGTCTCAGGCTGTCATTCGAGCTACTCGGGCCGGAGTACTCCATGGAGAATGACACCCTCTCCACCGAATCCAAGCTCTTCCTTTCCCGGAACTTGCAGCAGGCCGAGGGCGAGGACATGATCGAGAAGCAGAATGCCGAGCAGGGCTTGATGCCCCTGCTTTCAGACGAGGCCGTCTCCTACGGTTACACGGGCGAGAACTCCCACCTCACCACCATGTTCCTCCAGGGTGAGCAGCCACTAGAGGGCCTAGAATCCGGCCTCGAAGTCATCGAAATGCTCATGGCGGCCTACAAGTCAGCCGAGCAGGGCCGCACCATCACCTGGCCCCTCGACCTCGAGGACTTCGTCCCTGCCGTTGCCAAGGGGGAGTGGAACCCGCGTGGGTAGAGGAGACCGGTAGGTGGTGTCCGCCGGTGGCCCGGACGCTGCGTTGCTGGTCGGTCCCCCTAGGGTGCCTTGGTCCCCTGCAGGTTGTGTTCGAGGTCGATTTGGTGGGGTTCCTCGCCCTCACCAGCTCCGAGGAGCCTGCGGGGGGCCGAGGCTGTCCGTTTGGTAGAGGACGTGCCGCGGCTGTCGGGCGTCTGCCGGAGCTGATGGCGCGTCGGACGCTTGCCAGCTTGCGGGTGGGGGCGCCGACCGACGACTTGGGATGGGCCCCGAGGGCTCGCCTAAAGCTCAGGTAGAAGGTGGTTTAGGGCCCTGATGAGGGAGTTGAGAATCCGCGGCGGCGGATCAATGGCGGACCGACACTCGAGAGAAGGGGTATCGGCGTCAGACGGTTTGCTAATGACGGGGAGCACGAGCGTGGGCACACATGCTTTCTTCTGCGGGGTGCATCGCACGGTGGACCAGCGTAAACGGCCGCAAGACCACCTCGGAACTTCCGGGAGACGACCCTGCAACTACGGCGGGATCACAGGGTATCTTCGGCGCCCCTCCGCGGACCTCTGCGCGAGAGTGCCCACACAGACTTCAACAGGGCGACCTCCCAGGCAGCCTGCTTGCCTGAAGTCAGTACCGCCGCGACTTCGCCATCAAGAGCGGCGCCGCTTCCGCCCAAATCAACGGGTCGGGCACCCCGGTGACAATTCCGTGTTGTGACAGGAGTTTGCGCAGCAAGTCCATCAGGGGTGTCAGCTTCTTCGCCTGGTCGTAGGTGATGTTGATGACCCGCCAGTCCGCAGCCTCCAGCATCTGTTGCCTCGCGACAAACCTGTCAGCAACCCTGTAGGCCGAGGTCGAGGACTCCCCAAACTTGCCCCTGCCGGTCACCTCGATCGCCAGTTTGGCGGTTGGAACCCCAATGTCTATGCGGAAATTCTGCTTCCCCGCCGTGACCGGCACCTGGGTGAGGACGCTCGCGGACTTCTTCACGATGGATCGCAACGACCACAGCACTATGGACTCAGCCGGAGACTCAAGGCCGCCATCGGCGCTGGCCAAGAGCGCCCTCGTCCTGCGAATCCTTGGAACGGCGCCCAAAGTATCCAAGTCCTGACGTAGAGCCTGCCTGACAATCTGCACCCGTTGTCGCGACCCGGCCAAGTCGCGGCTATCCCACCGCGCAAGATGCCGCAGTAGCAACGAAACGTTGTGAAACGCCTGAAGAGGGTGGAGTAGCCGACACAAGTCGTACACAATAAGGTGCGCCGGCGCGATCTGAATGCCCGAGTGAACCCCGGTTTCGTAAGGGTCAACCTCCACACCCTGAGCGGCGAGGCGATGCCCGAAGGAAGTCTCCCCACTACCCCGCAACTGTTTGGTCTTGTGCCGAATCTGCACCAACCGCACCTCAGGGACCCTCGCGTTGTGGACGGGAACCGCTGGTAACACGCACTTGTGTCCGGACCGCCGGACCCGACGAACCACGACATCGGGATTGTTCCACCACGGTTGTAAACCAAGGATGACGAGGGCGGATTCCCCGCTAAAGACAAAGTCACCGTCCTCGGCGGCGTGACGGGCACGGGTGGAAATTAGGTGCTGAACCGTGAGAATCCGCGCTTCCGCGACCCTCTGCCGAGTCACCCACGGCTTCTCAGAGGCGTGCAGTTTGCGCTGACTCAAATGGGCGCAATGCCCGATCTGGACAAATCCATTGCGGAGCGCGCGCGCCGTCGACACGCGGTTCGTCGAGGACGTAACCACCAGGTCTGAGTGTCGAATCTCCATACCAACACTCTGCTCGAACCAATGCGGGCTGGAAACCTCAGCACCACCAATCTGGGGATAACGCCGGGGTGGCCGTCCTGGGGAAACCGCTTCCGGGGACTAGTGGGTTCTGTACGCGCTGGGCGGAGTCCGTGCCCCAGACCGTGATCCGTACTACTATTTATGGGGTTAGAGATCATGTACGCGGCCCCAAACGGGGGCTTCAAGCGGACTTTCTAAGAATGAGGTAGTGCCATGAAGAAGTTCATCAAATCCATTTTCTGTCTAGGTCTTCTTGCTGGTGGCGCGGTTGTTGCCATCCAGTTCCAGCCGGTGCGTGACGCCCTGAAGAAGATTGGCGTGCCGCTCTAGGCGGCCGAGTTGCACACCCCGTTTGTGGGGTGAGCCAAAACCAGCCCCATGCTCCGAGTTGAGTGTGGGGCTGTGTTGTGCCCGTCCCCACGGGTACCGCCGTGCTCCGCTCGCCTGACGTTGTGGTCCGGCTCCTCTCCGCTCGGCTGACGTTGTGGTCCGGCTCCCCTCCGCTCGCCTGACGTTGTGGTCCGGCTCCTCTCCGCTCCCCTCCGCTACCGGCGGCCCGTTCGGGGTCTGTTGGTCCCCTGGAGGTTGGGTACGAGGGCGGATTTGGTCGCAGAATCGCCCTGCGGGGGACCGAGGCGCTTCCGGGGGGCCGTGGGCAGGTGCGGCATGAGGGCACGGGGTAGCGCGCTCGTTGGAGGTGAACCGCTGCCAGCGGCGTCGCTTGCGGTACCGACGCGTGATCTGGTCGTCCCCCGGGTTCGACTCCGCGCAGTTTGCGCGGGTGGCCCCAGGCTCTACTTCTTCGTCGGGGGCATGCTGCGGCGGTTGTGGCTCTCTGTAGTGGCCGTCGTGGTTGGTCCCCACGGGGTTGGTTGGTCCCCTGGAGGTTGGGTACGAGGGCGGATTTGGTCGCAGAATCGCCCTGCGGGGGACCGAGGCGCTTCCGGGGGACCGAGGGGGTACGGCGGCGTGGGTGCGGGGGTTGGCGGGTAGGGGAGTGCTGGCGTCGGTGGCATCGGCAGCGGGGGACCGTGGGAGAGCCCGCCCCGCGGCCCACTGCGTCCCATCGCACACACCCCCACATTGACCCAGACTTACCCGCGCAACTACGCTGTTTCCCGGTACTCGATTTGTCGGGTTCCCAGCCTGCACCGGCCTCAGGGCCAGATCCTCCCTCTTTTGGGGGTGGGGCAGCGTGCAGCAGCGGGCTCCAGTTCCGTCGGAGCTCCGGGTGTCATTCTCCTGGCCAGGATCCCAGATCCAGGTTTCAGTCATGGCGCACCGGCCCCTGGCGGTGGTGTGTGCGCAGGGGATCAGCTAAGTCGACCAAAAGCCGAAATAGGTCGCGCACCTGAAAACGCACGGCCTGCAACAGAAGAGACGGAGCAGTAGTGCCAACAATTCAACAGTTGGTCCGCAAGGGCCGCAAGCCCAAGCCGCGGAAGGCCAGCACCCCCGCGCTGAAGGGTTCCCCTCAGCGTCGCGGCGTATGCACCCGCGTTTACACCACAACCCCTAAGAAGCCGAACTCGGCGCTGCGTAAGGTCGCCCGTGTGCGCCTCTCCAGCGGCATGGAAGTTTCCGCTTACATTCCCGGCGAAGGCCACAACCTCCAGGAGCACTCGATGGTCCTGGTCCGTGGCGGCCGCGTCAAGGACCTCCCTGGCGTTCGCTACCGCATCGTCCGCGGCGCGCTTGACACCCAGGGTGTCCGCGACCGCAAGCAGGCTCGTTCCCGCTACGGCGCGAAGAAGGAGAAGAAGTAATGCCACGTAAGGGTCCAGTCCCCAAGCGTCCCCTGGTTGACGATCCGGTTTACGGCTCAAAGCTGGTTTCCCAGCTGGTCAACCGCATCCTTCTGGATGGCAAGAAGTCCATCGCCGAGGCGATCGTTTACGGCGCCCTCGAAACCGTCGCAGAGAAGACCGATCAGGATCCAGTCGTCGTGCTGAAGCGCGCCCTCGACAACATCCGCCCCGCCCTTGAGGTTCGTTCCCGCCGTGTTGGTGGCGCAACCTACCAGGTCCCGGTTGAGGTTCGCCCCTCCCGCGCAACCACGCTGGCCCTGCGCTGGCTGGTTGACTTCTCACGCAAGCGTCGCGAGAAGACAATGACTGAGCGTCTCGCAAACGAAATCATGGACGCTTCGAATGGTCTTGGCGCTGCTGTGAAGCGTCGCGAAGACATGCACAAGATGGCCGAATCTAACCGCGCCTTCGCGCACTACCGCTGGTAGTCGCAGGGTTCGACTAACACAAGTAAGGATTACTCGTGGCACTTGAAGTGTTGACCGACCTCAACAAGGTCCGCAACATCGGCATCATGGCTCACATCGACGCCGGCAAGACCACCGTGACGGAACGCGTTTTGTTCTACACGGGTATCAACTACAAGATTGGCGAGTCGCATGACGGCGCCGCCACCACCGACTGGATGGAGCAGGAGAAGGAACGTGGCATCACGATCACTTCTGCCGCTGTGACAACGTTCTGGAAGGGTTACCAGATCAACGTCATCGACACCCCCGGTCACGTTGACTTCACGGTCGAGGTCGAGCGCTCACTGCGCGTCCTCGACGGCGCCGTCGCCGTTTTCGATGGTAAGGAAGGCGTTGAACCGCAGTCCGAAACCGTGTGGCGTCAGGCTGACAAGTACAACGTCCCGCGTATTTGCTTCATCAATAAGATGGACAAGCTTGGTGCGGATTTCTACTATTCGGTGAAGACGATCATTGATCGCCTCGGCGCGAAGCCGATCGTCATGGAGTTGCCGATTGGCGCTGAAAGTGATTTCAGCGGCGTCGTCGACCTCATCACCATGCGTGGCCTCACCTTCCCCGCGAAGGACGAGGACGGCAACGCAACCCTTGGTGCGCTTGTGGTCGAGGGCGATATCCCCGCCGACCTGCAGGCCAAGGCCGAAGAGTACCGTGAGAAGCTCATGGAAGCCGCAGCTGAGGGCTCCGAGGAGCTCATGGATGCCTACCTTGAGAACCTTGAACTGACGAACGAGCAGATCAAGGAGGGCGTCCGCGCCCTGACCATCTCGGGTGAAGCGTTCCCGGTTTACTGTGGTACCGCCCTTCGCAACATGGGTGTGCAGCCCGTCCTCGACGCTGTCGTTGACTTCCTGCCTTCCCCTCTGGACGTTGGCGCAATGGAGGGCTTCAAGCCCGGCTACGAAGAGGACGGCAACACCGAGGTCCGCCAGCCGGACGAGGACGAACCGTTCTCAGCCCTGGCGTTCAAGATCGCGGCTCACCCGTTCTTCGGCAAGTTGACGTTCATCCGTGTTTACTCGGGCAAGGTTGAAACCGGTTCGCAGGTTCTCAACTCCACCAAGGGTAAGAAGGAGCGCATTGGAAAGATCTTCCAGATGCACTCCAACAAGGAGAACGCTGTTGATGCCGCTCACGCCGGTCACATTTACGCTGTTGTGGGTCTGAAGGACACCACAACCGGTGACACGCTGTGTGCAATCGACAAGCCGATCGTCCTCGAAACCATGACGTTCCCCAAGCCCGTTATTCACGTGGCTGTGGAACCGAAGTCGAAGGCCGACCAGGAAAAGATGAGCATCGCGATCCAGAAGCTCGCGGAAGAGGATCCCACCTTCTCCGTTGAACTGGATCCGGAGACCGGCCAGACCATCATCGGTGGTATGGGCGAACTTCACCTGGACATCATCGTTGACCGCATGCGTCGCGAGTTCAAGGTTGAGGCAAACGTCGGTAAGCCGATGGTTGCCTACCGCGAAACCATTCGCAAGGCTGTCGAAAAGCTGGAGTACACCCACAAGAAGCAGACGGGTGGTTCCGGCCAGTTCGCTCGCGTCATTGTCGCGATCGAGCCGATGGAAGCCAACGCAGAGGCAGAGTACGAGTTCGAGGACAAGGTCACTGGTGGCCGCGTTCCGCGCGAGTACATCCCCTCGGTCGACAAGGGTATGCAGGCCGCCATGGAGTCCGGCGTCCTCGCTGGATACCCGCTGGTTGGTATCAAGGCAACCCTGCTCGACGGTGCTTACCACGACGTTGACTCTTCGGAAATGGCGTTCAAGATCGCCGGTACCATGGCAATGCGCGAGGCCGCCAAGAAGGCAAGCCCCGTCCTGCTGGAGCCGGTTATGGACGTTGAGGTTCGTACTCCCGAAGAGTACATGGGTGACGTGATTGGCGACCTCAACAGTCGTCGTGGACAGATCCAGTCGATGGACGAGGCCGCAGGCGTTCGCGTCGTACGCGCCCTCGTACCACTGTCGGAAATGTTCGGTTACGTTGGTGACCTGCGTTCGAAGACCCAGGGTCGCGCTGTTTACAGCATGCAGTTTGATAGCTACGCCGAGGTCCCACGTAATGTGGCCGAGGAAGTTATCGGTAAGTCTCGGGGCGAGTAACCCCGGGGTATAAACGTAGTTTCGGGGCACATCCCGCCCCGAAACCGCGTTTCCCCTCACAAAATCAAATAGGAAACCCCGTAGTTGCGGGCCCCCGTTGTAGAGTTACTTCGGGCCATAGGCTTCTATCAACTACCCCGAGTCCAGGAGGACAAAAGTGGCGAAGGCCAAGTTTGAGCGTACAAAGCCGCACGTCAATGTCGGCACCATCGGTCACGTTGACCACGGCAAGACGACGCTGACCGCAGCGATCACCAAGGTTCTGGCAGACAAGTACCCGGACCTGAACAGCTTCACCCCGTTCGACAAGGTCGACAACGCACCTGAAGAGCGCGAACGCGGTATCACCATCAACGTTTCCCACGTTGAGTACCAGACCGAGGATCGTCACTACGCACACGTTGACGCCCCTGGTCACGCTGACTACGTCAAGAACATGATCACCGGTGCTGCCCAGATGGATGGCGCAATCCTGGTGGTTGCAGCGACTGACGGCCCGATGGCCCAGACTCGCGAGCACGTTCTTCTGGCACGCCAGGTTGGCGTTCCCACCATCCTTGTTGCACTGAACAAGTCCGACATGGTTGATGACGAAGAAATGCTTGAACTGGTTGAGGAAGAGGTCCGTGACCTTCTGACCAGCCAGGGCTTCGACGGCGACAACGCTCCTGTTATCCAGGTTTCCGCACTGAAGGCGCTTGAGGGCGATCCGGAGTGGGGCGCGAAGGTTGCAGAGCTCATGGATGCGGTTGACACGTACGTTCCCACCCCGGAGCGCGACATGGACAAGCCGTTCCTGATGCCGATCGAGGACGTGTTCACCATCACCGGTCGTGGCACTGTTGTCACCGGTCGTGTTGAGCGTGGCAAGCTGCCGATCAACTCCGAAGTTGCCATCCTGGGTCTGCGCCCGGAGCAGAAGACGACCGTTACCGGTATCGAAATGTTCCACAAGCAGATGGATGAAGCTTGGGCAGGCGAGAACTGTGGTCTGTTGCTTCGTGGCATCAAGCGTACCGATGTTGAGCGCGGTCAGGTTATCGCGATCCCCGGTTCGATCAAGCCTCACACCAAGTTCAAGGGTCAGGTTTACATCCTCAACAAGTCTGAGGGTGGCCGTGAGAAGCCGTTCTTCTCCAACTACCGTCCCCAGTTCTACTTCCGTACCACGGACGTCACCGGTATCATCCAGCTGCCTGAGGGTCGCGACATGGTCATGCCTGGCGACACCACCGAGATTGACGTTGAGCTGATTCAGCCCATCGCCATGGAAGTTGGCCTCGGCTTCGCTATCCGCGAGGGCGGCCGTACCGTTGGTTCAGGTAAGGTCATCGAGATCGTTGAGTAGTTTCTAATCGAAGCGGCCCCGTGCCGCGGAGCAACTGCTTGGAGCCTTAGGGCTCAGCTAGGGCGGGATCCTCAAAAGGGATCCCGCCCTTTTGCGTGCCTGACGCGGGACGCCCCCTCCGACCCCCGTGCCACGCCACCTTCCGTCTCCGTGCCCGATCAGGCGGGGGTCGTCCTCTCGGCCCCCGCGCCACGCGCTCTCCCGACGCCGCGCGGAGTTGCTACTTTTGGAGCTTGATTTGTGCCGGATCGCGTCAAATCAAGCGTCGAGCAGTAGGTATTCCGAATGGCGTGCTGTGAGACACCCAGGAGAGGGCGTCGAACAGTAGTAATTCTGCAAGTGCATCCCGTGACCGTGCGCGCCTTCATCCACAGGGCCGAAGGAATGGTGCTGTCCACAGGGAACCCAAAACCCCGGCCGCTCGCGCCTCCAACCAGCCATGATCTGCGCATGGAACTTTCAACCGCCGACGTGCTCGCAGCCATGTGCTTTGCCCGTGAAGACCCGAGCCTCCGCCCGAATAGCGCCCGGACTACCGCGCTAGTACGCATCGACCGGGGAGCGTACCTTGACCCATCGCTCATCCCCATCGATGCGAAGCCTTGGGAGATCGAACGCACTGTGACCAAAGCAAGGTGTCACGCACTCGCGCGCCGCACCCGAAGGTCAGATACGCACCCCTATCTCTCAACCCCGATCCTCACGGGAGAAGCAGCCATGGTGGCTGCTGGCGCAGGCACGTGGGATCCGCTACCGGCAATCACCTTCCGGGATGAGGTCCAGCCCTGCGTCCGCAGCCCTTTCCCAGCGGCGCGTCTCGCAGGGAAGCGCGTGCCTCCCGTCCGGGTACTGCAACTTGCCAGCACCCCGAGCCTCGCGTCCATCTCTGCAGAGTTCCAAGGCATTCAGCTTCCTGCCGTCCCACTCCTAGTTGCAGATCTAGCCCGTACGGCGCACCCCGTGAGCGCATACGCCAACATCTGCACTACCTTCTCCCGCGTCACAGAGTTCGACAATAGGGACCAAGGCGCATCCCGCGCTCGCGAGAGCGCCTTGAGAACTGAAATCCTCCAAGCACTCAGCCCTTTCGACTCCACCCGTGCGATTGCTCAGATCCGCGCACTCATCGCGAGGGCCGACGCCGGTGCCGGGTCCGTCTGGCAGGGTGGTTTTCTATGGATGCTGCACTGCTGGCTGAAGCCCAGCATCAGCTGGGAGAGTCAGTACCACGTCTCCCTGGACGGCATGAACTACTACTGTGACGCTGCCATCCCGGAGATGAAGATTAGCCTGGAGTTCGAGGGCACCGGAAAACTCGGTCAGACAGAGCAGGAGTGGCGCCAACGCTCCCGCGATTTCCTGAGGCGGGCTCAATCCTTCTCCCGCCACGGCTGGACGACCGTCCGCCTCACTGCACCAGACTTCCGCAATGTCGAGGCAGCAATGTGGACCCTCGGCCAAGACCTAGACCGCTTGGACATCGCTAGAAGACGGCCGGGAGGACCTCTCTGGAAGCCACTTGGGGTAGGGGATGCGTCTTATCAGCGGCATTGAGGCTGCCACGTCAACGGGGTCAGGTGGTGAACCGAGGCAGCCCCTCTGAAGTCGTGAGACGGACAGGGACTCTCCGGATCTCCGCCACGCCAGGTACGCTCGAGGAAACCTGTCACAGGAGACGCCATGAGGACCAGACACACGAGGGCGATGCTGACATTGGGCGCCGCCGCGCTCGCGCTCACCGCCACCTCCTGCGCGGGATCTGCCGTCAACCCCGAACCTCCCGAGCCGCCCACAACGATCGGCGCCCCACTCGAGTTGCCTGCGCCGACCGGTGTGCCCGCCGCCTCACTCAACGACACCATCGATGAACGCCATTCTGTCCGCGCTTTCTCCGCCCAGCCCCTCACCCAGGAGGGTCTCGCCACGCTTCTGTGGGCAACCTACGGCTACCGCTCTGATGGCGGTCGCACGATCCCATCGGCTGGCGGCCTCTACGCCCTCACCATCTTCATAGCGATCGGCGACGTCGAGGACGTTCCTCCCGGCGTATATATCTGGGATCCAGCCAGGAACCAACTTGGCATGATATCCACGGACGACCCGCGCACCGATCTGGAAGCCGCAGCCCTTAACCAGACCGCGATTGGAGATGCCCCGGTGACCATCGCGATTGCGGGTTCCCCTCTTCGTCTCGAAGAGAGATACGCGGAGCGGGCAGAGCAGTTCACGGTGAACGAGGCCGGCCACGCCTCCCAGAACCTGCTCCTCATGGCAACGGCCCTCGGGCTCGCGGCGGTTCCTATTGGAGGGTTCGAGGACGATCGCGTGAGCGCAACACTCGAGCTCCCAGCCGGGGAAGTCCCTTACTACCTGGTTCCGGTGGGTACGCCAGCGAGCTAAACGCAGCTGCCTCCTAACTTCGCTGCACCATACCGACGCCTGAACTCCACGGGTTGTAGATGAGTTCTGTCCGCATGTGAGCAGAGCCACCGCGAAAATTGCAAGTACTCATCCAAAAATCACCCGTCTGGATCACCCGCCCGGGTCAAATGTCCTACACTTGCGATGAAACTTAGACCCTTGGCTAGGTATATGCGATCTAAACCATGACATTTGGTCACCATGCTGCTAGCGGGTGATCAAAAGTGTGGTTAAGAAGTTTACGAAAGTGATGACGTGAAAGCCGCGTCATATTTTGGAGGGACGACGCGTGACGACGATTTGGCAAGCAGTAGGACTCAGACGTTTTGCTGGCGTAACCACAGCCGCCATACTTTCGCTTTCCATCCTCGGTGCGACCACGGTTGCATCCGCGTCCGAAGAGCTTCCGCAGAGCGGCCTTGATGATCAATCCAGTTCCTCAGCTGATGTGCACGCACAGAGCGGCGGCCCAGGCGAGGGTTCCGCGGTGCCGCTCTCTACATCGACTGGCGATGAGGCAGCGTCTGACATGGACGTCGAGCTCTTCGCGATGCCGACAGGACGCAACTACCTCACCTGGCAAGTCACGAATGCGACAGGTGACCACATAGGGGGCGCAACTGTAGCTGTCCAAGGTCCCCGCACGGGCAACAACAATTGGACTCGCACTTACTACGTCACGGACTGCACCGAGGATCCATGCCCGGCACAGCAGAACGCAATGTACTCAATGGATCAGGATCCTCGCCCGGGACACTTTGCGGTTGAGCAACTAACAGCGGTTACCGGAACCACTCAGACGAACCACACCATCAGCGCCAACTCGAGGTACCGGATCCAACCAGTCGGGTCTCTGCCCGGATACAAGTGGACTACTAGTACTACAGGTTGGAATGAGATCGCTGGCAATGGAAACAGCCCGACGAACTGGCCTTCGAATGGTCCCTGGAACTTCGGGGAGCTTCGCGTTGAGGCGCTTACGCCCAACAACGTCTGTCTGAACCCCGCCTACGCCAATAGTTACTACACCCTGCAGAGGGCATCCTCAGGCTCAACCTCCACTAGTATTCAACGCGCTTCGCACAATACGGCTGCCACCTCAATCAACACCGGTTTGAGCTCCGTTCCGAACTCGGCCGCGAATGTTCTATCCGGACAGACGGCTAACGCCCTCGGCGTGACATCAACGGGCGTCTTCTACTTCACCGCCCAAAATGGAAATTCGAAGTTGGTTTCGGTCTACCGCTTTGACCCCGCATCCGGGGCGTCCCCGTACCCGGTCTTCACAATGAACCTGCTCTCCCCAACGGCAGGCTATGTCGTCGCTGGCGATGCCACCATCTATGAGGGTCGCGAGGAGTTCTATTTCGCATACTTCTCGATGAGTGAGGGAACGAACCAGAATCGTCCTCTTCGACTCCACCTCTACCGTTACGTTCCTGGTGTTGGTGACCGTACCGGCGAAGTTGCGCACGTCGATGTCCCGAGGCCGTCTGGCTTCACCACACAACCAAACGAGATGAATGGCGACTTTGCCTTCGATGCTCAGAACAACATCCAGTTCATCATCTCTGACACGAACGGCGGCCGCACGGTATCTGGCGTCATCGACCAAGACGACTTCCAGCAGCGCCCTGGTGCGCACAACCTCGAGGACGTGCCGACCATTACCGGTAGTGCCAACGCAGGGCAACTCCCAACCGGCATGAGGCAAGCGATCAACGGTGTCACCTTCACCTCGTCGGGCAAGGCGATCATCCAGCAGGGTGGAGGTACCGGGAACACGAGCAACTGGAACGCGCTGGCAGACCCGACCAACCTCAATTTCTCAGGTCGGACCGGCTTCTCCGGCTCGATGTCATTGGTAGACCTCGCGAGCTGCTCGACCCCCGCAACAGTCACGGTTCAGAAGGTTGTTGACGGAGTTCGTGTCGGAGGAGACGCGGACCAGTTCGGCCTTTCCGCAGCCCGAGTCTCAGGGGGCCAGACTCTGTCGTTCGAGGGCGTGACTACCACTGGCGTAGCACCCGGCCTCCAAAACGAGCAGATTGGTGCGTATGTTCTCCAACTGGACGGTACGTTCAAGGCCAGTGAGACCTTCACCAACTCGGCCACGCAGGATGCCTACTCCACGACTCGCGAGTGCTACGCCCTAAACCCCGACGGGACGCGTGGTCAGACGGTTCTTGAAAGGGCAGAAGGCACGAGCCTCGAGTTTGCGCTGAACGTCGGTCAGCCCGGCACGCCCGAAGCTGTCGTCCCCGGCGCCAACCTGGTTTGTGTCTTCACCAATACCCCATTCGCGCCGGCCAAGGTAATCATGCATAAAGATCTCCTCCCCTCAGATGGGGGATCGGGACCTAGCACCCCAGGACAGGGCTGGGAGATGACCGCCTCGCCCACGGCGACGCAGGGAACGATCACCAACGTGACTCCCACAAACACAAACCAAGACACGAACGAGGACGGAGATGCTGAGTGGACGGTCAACTTCGAGCGTCCCACCGAAGGGGAGCCCACACCGTCGGCGAGCATCACGGTGTCCGAGGAAGACCGCGACGGCTTCTCCTTTGTGAACGGCACCTGCACGCACGAGAAGTCTGACGGAACCACAACGTCCTACGATCTGACCAGCGAGCAGGCACTCGGAGGATTCACCGTCAACAACGTTGGTCCCGGTGAGACTCTCACCTGCGACTTCCTCAATGGTTCCGTTCCAACATTGCAGCTCTGCAAGCAGGTGGCATCAATTGAGAATGGCGTCGTTCCGGGGGCGCAACCCACGGATTGGCGTCTCACCGCAGCAGGTCAGAACGGCACTGATGGCGGGTTTACCGACGTTGCGTGCGCGCAGCCACGCCAGGTTGAACCGGGGGAGTACCTGCTCTCCGAGGAGGTCGATCCTGACAGCGAAAACTTGGTCAACGCCAACGCCTACTTGCAGTTGGGCAACTGGTCTTGTGAGCACCGCAAGATTGGTGAGAACGCATTCGGCGACCCGGTTGAGATCGATTCGGATGCCACCGTGGAGGTTCTCGGATCCGAGGCCGGTGACGACCAGGATGCCGCGGTTCGGTGCACAGTGACTAACCAGGCTGCGGAGCTCACGGTACTGAAGCAGCTGGATGGTCAGTGGGGTCCGCTGGTCAGCGACTTCAAGTTGGGTGCTGCCCCCGCGACCGCAACTCCAGGTCTTGAACTGCCGGTCCTAAGGGATGCACTTGGGAACGAGGGCGTTCGAGACTACAACTCAATCCTTGTGCGCCCGGGTATCAACTACGAGGTCTCTGAACAGAGCATCTTCCCTTACTTGCAGAGGTCGTTCCAGCAGTACCTACCCGGAGGGTCCGACGGCACAGATCTAACGACGTGCCCGGCCGTGCTCACCACTGCTGCGTTCAACAATGCTGCGTGCTGGCAGGATGCTAATCCGGATGCGGTGTCCGTCGACCAGGGGGATCGAGGGATCTACCGATTCGTTAACACGGCTCCAATTCCGCCGGAGCTGCCCCAGGCGGGCGGCACCGCCGCAACGTGGTTCATCATCGGCGGCATTGGAGCGTTGGCCGCGGCGGCACTCGCGGGCCTTACTCACATGAGGAGGCGAGCGGAGTAACTCAGAGCAGACCAAAGCAGCAAGAGACCGTTAGACAAAAAGTTTGGTGTCGCTATGGCACCTCCACGGAAGGACAATGGAGAAAATTGAAAGATAACAAAGGAACACTGGGCCGGAAGGCTCTGGCCAGTGTGGGAGCCGCCGCCTTGGGTTTGGTGGGCGTTGTCGGTTTGACGACCACGGCATTTGCGGCCGACTCGGGAAATATTGACCCAGCGAGGGATGGCACCAGCTCCCTCACGGTTCACAAGTACCTCGGATTATCCAGTGACGAATTTGGGCCGAACAACGGAAGCCTCCTCACGGGCGACGACATTCCGGATCTGCCTGTTGCAGAGGGTGTCGAGTTCACAATTCAGCAGGTGGGCGTGAAGGGTGCGGACGATTCGTGCACGCCAATCAACCTGCTAACGAATGACGGCTGGGACCAAGCCAGTGAGGTTTCTGAGGACGGACTCGGTACCGACTACTGCCTGATCGTGGGGTCTGCAGAGACTCTGGAGACCGACGAGTCTGGCGTAGCGGAGTTCGAGGATCTCTCCTTTGGCATGTACTACGTCACCGAAGGCGACGACAACGGTGACAACAACATCGTTCAGAAGGTGGACCCGTTCTTCGTGACCGTCCCCTACCCCAGCTACTCCGGCGAGACGGGTGCGGACCACGTGTGGACCTACGACGTTCACGTCTACCCCAAGAACCAGGCATCTGAGGCGCCCGAGAAGACCATCGAAGAGCGTCCTTCTGACCTCATTATCGGCTCAACCGTGACGTGGACGATCAGCGCAGTCATTCCGGATACAGCTGATGCCATTACTGAAGCCTCGATCTACGACCTACTCGATGATCGCCTGAGCTATGTGTCCTCCACCGTGAAGATCGGCGATGCTGACGTCGCAGCGGGTGATGTGACCTCCCCATCCGAGGGTGACACCGACGCCATCACCTGGACGTTCACCGATCCTCAGGGACTTGCTGCGATCAACGCCAACAAGGGTAAGACGATCACTGTTGAGTTCGTGACCACTGTAACCTCCGTGGGAGACGGCGAGATCGAGAACGCCCCGGGCATACCCGATAACGGCTACGGCTCCAGCTTCAACGACACGCCGACCCCGGGTGAGACCACGCCGGCGACCTACTGGGGTCAGCTTGCGATCCTGAAGACCGATGACAGTGAAACCGCACGAGTCCTTCAAGGCGCTGAGTTCCAGGTGTTCGAGCAGGGCGCCGGCGCGTGTGCAGCGAACGCTGAAGGTGCGGGAACTGCCATTGCCACAGGCACCTCTGGTGCCGACGGTGTTGTCCTGTGGGACAACGCCACGCCCGCGAACTCCTCGCCGCTTGGCCTATGGGTTGCCAACTACCAGGATGTGAATGATGTTCCGACGGAAGGCGCCACCAAGGACTACTGCGTCTACGAGACCAAGGCTCCAGTCGGCTACGTCGCGGGCTCCATCGCGAACCCAGTGACGATCACTCCGGGCGAGCTGGATGAAAACGAGTACACACTCACCGTTGTAAACACCCAGCAGGACGGTCCCGACCTGCCACTCACGGGTGCTGACGGTACCCGCATGATGATCATCGGCGGAACCGCTCTGGTTCTCCTTGCGGGAGGCCTGTACCTGGTGCAGCGTCGTAGGAACCACGCCCAGCAGTAGGTATAGCCTATGCCGCTGGCCATCTCAGGTCCGGCCGGCATAGAGGACACATTGCAGTAGCGGCGGGAGGGTCACCACCTTCCCGCCGCTACCTTGTCGAAAGGAATCCCTCTTGCGTGAGGACAGCTCACAGGGCAGGCGCGGCTGGCGTCCCAATGTCCTCGCCATCATCATCGCCCTCGTCGGCCTGTCCGGCCTCGGTGTCCTTCTGTATCCATCAACGGCTGCCTGGTGGTCGCAGTACCATCAATCACAAGCCATCGAAGCCTATTCATCTAGCGTCATTGAAGACGCTCCACCCGGCAATGAGCTTGAGCTTGGGCGCGCCAGAGAATACAACCAACTGCTTGGATCGGGCGAGGTCGTCGTCGGATCTGACTCACACAAACCGACCACCGATCTGGAGCGGGCTCAAGCTATCGAAATCGATGGGATTGGCTACTGGGACCTCCTGCTCACCCGTCATGACACGATGGCCCGACTGAAGATTCCTTCGATAGACGTAGACCTACCCGTTTACCACGGCACCAGCGATGCCACTCTGGAGAGAGGGGTCGGGCACCTGCAGGGCACGTCACTCCCGGTTGGTGGCACCGACACTCACTCGGTACTTACTGCACACACCGGCCTAGCCAAGGCCACACTCTTCAACAACTTGAACAAGGTCGAGGTCGGAGATACCTTCACCATTGAAGTCTTCGGTGACGTAGTCACGTACCGAGTGACCGAAACGCGTACCGTCCTTCCCAGTGAGACGGAAGCAATTCGTCTCCGGTCGGGGGAGGACCTAGTCACCCTTGTAACCTGCACTCCACTGGGGATCAACACCCATCGCTACCTCGTCACCGGCGAGCGCATTACTCCCACGCCGATAGCCGATATTGAGGCTGCATCCGAGAAACCCGACATCCCCGGCTTCCCCTGGTGGGCGCTGGTCGGCGCCACCGGGATTGTGGTTGTCAGCGCCTACGTTTGGCGTTCCGGCTACCCACCGAAGCGGAAGTCGACGTCAGCCTCAACTGAAGACGCCACGGCGCCGACAAAGGGGCACTAGCTTCACGGTGCAGGCGCAAATATCCGCAGCCCGCTTCGTCCTATTCGATGCGACCCACGCGACACCGAACCACCCTCAACCACCGAACCGGGTGAGGCAACGGGTGGTTAAATCATCTTGCATCACGGAGTTATGACGATATAGTTGCATTGTTAAGCCCAACAACGACGGTCGTTGTGTATGTATGGGATACGGCTCAACAGGGCCGCCCTAGGGTGGTGGCACACAATGTCAGATCCGAATCGGATGACCCCGAACTTGTCGAAGCTTCACTGGAAGCGTCCCGACTTGGTCCGCACGGTGCTTGATGGAGCATCCCTCACCGTTGTCCGCGCGCCCCTAGGCTCCGGCAAGACCAGCATCCTCACCGAAACCGCCCTCACCGTCACCGATGACCCCGCAGCCAAGGCCGTCTTCATTTCCGGCGAAGCGATCAGCCAGATTGGCGCTGGAACCATTTGGGAGCTGAGTGCTGAGGTCCTCGGTGCTCCAGCAGCTCACGATGCAACGGCCACCACCGCCCGCGAACGGTTCTTCCGCGCCGTGGCTGCCACCCCTGAGTCCATCTACCTCCTCATTGACGACGCCCCATTCTTAACGCGTGAGGATACCGAGTTCATCCTGATGCTTCTGCGCACATTCCGGAACCTTTCAGTTGTCGCCGCTTCACAGACCCGCTCACCTCTAGAAAGCCCCCGCATGCAGATGGTCAGTGATCTGAGTGTCATTGACGCAAACCAACTGGCATTCACCACCGGGGAAGTGCGGGATTACCTGCGCCATCACGTTCCTGCCATCAGTGACGCCCTCGTCGACACAGTGTTCGCAAACTCGCAGGGGAATGTCGCCATGACGAAGGCTGCCGTCAAGCATCTCACCCAGGCCGGAGTGTCGGATCTACCGGCCGCTCTGACGAACCTCGTCTCTCACATGCACGCATCATCTGGAGTTGTCGACCTTGAGGCCGCCCTACAGGATGACGATTTTGCTGACTTCATCTTGCAGGTCAGCGTCGTGGACTCTTTTTCTCAGACGCTGGCTCGCACCCTGACTGGACGTTCCGACGTTTCGAACCTACTTGCTAAAGCTGAGCAACTTGGTCTTGGTGTTTGGGGTGCCTACTCCCCTTCAACGTTCACCTTTTCACCACTGGTCCTTGATGAGTTGAGCGAGGTGCGTCGCCTCCGCCTGTCAGATCGCACGATCGCGGCCGCGGTCCGCACCGCAGTGCAGGTTTTGGTGGACGAGGGCGAACCGGCAGCTGCCCTCCTCACCGCCCTCAAAGGTCGTGACTACGCATTGGCCGACGACGTCCTCATGGGTAACTCTGACTTCATTCTGGCTTTGACTCCCGAAGCGCTCCTCCCCATCATCCAGTGGGTGCCTGACACGGTGGCTGACCGCTATCCGGAGTTGGGGTGCCTAGCGGCTATTTCCCTTGGCGGAACCAGCAACAGCCGTGCCCGCTCCATTGATATCTTGAGCCGAAGCGCTGCCGCGGCCCGTTCCTTGCGTGACCGTTCGGACCCGTTCCGCGATGCCCTTCTTTACACCACAGAAGGCACCGCCCTGAGGAAGAGTGGCCGCCCTGCCCGCGCCCTTGAGGTTGCGCTTAAGTCCGCTGAACTCTTGGAAGTCGTTTACACCAACTCTGGAAAGCCCATCTCGAGCCGAGCTGACTTCGCTTCCATCAGTAACGCCGCCTCAATGATGGCTGCCGGTGCCTTCGAGGAAGCTCTCCAACCCCTCATCGCAGTCGCCGAAAATGGGTCAAGCAAACCGATGCGCACTCTCGCCAACGCTCACCTTGCCGCCATCGCCGCACTGTGTGGGGATCTGGTGACAGCAGACCGCGCCGCCAGCAACGTAACTTTCGGTCCCAGTTTCGCCGAGGACGGAAGCATCTTCGCAGGGACCGCCTCCTTCATGATCACTTTGTACGAGGCCGTTCGCGCAGTCGAAATGTTCGACCTCGAACGTGCGTCCGACCTGCTCTTCTCCGTAAGTGGCACCACCTTCGCAGAGGAGTACTGGAGCACTGTCGCGACCGTCCAAGGTTTCATTGACCTTCTCTCCGGCACGCCGCGGGAGGGGATCGCTCGCCTGCAGGCTTCGCGTACCCGCCACTCCGCAGAGAGCCTGACGGTTCGGACGAGGGCGATGCTGGACTACACCGAGCAACTCATGGCCGCCGCCCTCGGGGAAAACCTCAACTTGGATGAGTTCCGCGACAACCTCGACATGCGCACAGCCACCGCCATCCAACTGCTTTCTTACGGGCGCGGACTGTTCCATGCCGGCAAGCTTGGACCAGCACTGCGAGTCCTAGCCCGCGTCCACAAACGCAAAGATGTCACGGTGCGTGTCCGTGCGGAGGCCCTGGCCCTCGAAGCTGCCATCCTGCTTCGCTTTGACGCCGCTGCTGATCTTGCTGGCGTCCTCGGCAAACTGGTGGCCACCCTCTACGAAAACGGTAGTCGTGTCTCTTTGGCTCTCCTCTCTATGGACGATGCTGCCGCCCTGGCCGAGGCCGAAGAGTTAGCGGGGGAGAGTGGCTTGAACGCCCTCCTCAGAGAAGTCCGCTCCGGACCCCTGCAGCTAACGGTCATTACCCCACTTTCGGCTAGGGAACAGCAGATCCTGGAGCAACTCAAGACCAAGGACACGCTTGCTGAGATCGGTGAACGCCTCTTCATTTCGGAGAACACCGTCCGCACCCACGTCAAGTCCATCTACAAAAAGCTCGGCGTCTCCAAACGCCGGGATGCCCTTGGTGTGGCTGGCGTCAGGGGTCTTTTCAACCAGTCGTAAGCGGGCCTACCACCCCGCGCATAGCACGCTCCCAAGACGCCTCACAACCCATTCGGCGTGTCTCGAACACCCGGGTGATTGTCCGGGTGAGTAACTTTGCCCATTGTCCAAACGCCCTGACCAAGGACCTACATTCGGTATCAATGGTGCCTTGTGTGAACGGTGTTATGTGTTCGCAACAAAGCAAATCGAGGGCTTGAAGCGGACGTAGCTATACGCCCCTTATGTACGTGTACTGAGCAAGTTAGAGCGATAGAGCGGTTGGAGAATCAAATGGCGCGAAGAGCTGGACCTAAGCACAGCACCAGCGTGGAGGAAACCTACGCAAGAGGACGTATGGGCGCCCTGGCAGCATTAGCCACCCTCGCCCTTGTCGGCACCGGAGCCGCAGGCGCATTTGCCGCCACCACAATCCCCCAGTCCGACGCAACATCCGAGGACGCCACCCCCGCAGTGGCCATGGTTGCGGATGATGCGGACACGCCAGCGGTCATCACCGAAGAACCTGCGGACGAAGTCCCGAACGAGGGCACCACCCCGGTTACTCCTGCGGACCCTGCACCAGCTCCGGCTCCGGTTCCCGAGGTCACCACCCCAACCGACACAACGGCACCGACGCCAACGGAGCCGTCGAAGCCCGCCGGAGAAGTGTCGACCACCACGGACCAGCCGCAGACGGACACCACCTCCGCGGACGAGGCGGAAGCGCAGTCCCTCGAGGCGGGGATCAGGCCGCTGACTGCGGGACCGGAGTCAACTGTGGACCCGCCGTACATCTATTGGGATGTCCGGGACACCTCCAACAACCTTGTTCAAGGTGCCAGCGTCCGAATTGCGGGCCCGCGATCATCCAGCAGCAACTGGGGGGACACGATCACCGTGCTCGACAACTACGGGCAGGCCGGATACACGGGAGCCGACCTCGATCCTGACCGCGGCGAGTTCCTCGTGAAGCAGATTGGAAGCCACAACATTACCTCGAGCCGCCGATACCGAATCCAGCGAGGTGACGCGCCATATGGCTACACGTGGAGCACCAACAACAACTGGATTGAAATGAGTTCTAGCGCCACCTGGACCAACCAGACCTACGACTTTGGCAACTTGACACTCAACAAAGCCACGACCAGCAACTACACGATCACGGTCCCGAAAGGAACCTACCGAACGGGGACGGCGTCCAACGCAGTGAACGGGACCGACACCGCGGGCGTCAGGTTCGGGATCTTCGCCTCCCAAACGGCTACTGAGCCGATCCACACGTGCGAGATCACTACAGCAAATCCGGGCAACTGTGTCTTCACCAACGTCGCGCTGGTTCAGAGCCAGCAGGTCTTCGTCAGGGAGCTTCCTCCTGCTGCAGGGAGCACCGCAGCGCAGAAGCTTGTTCCGATATTGACGAACTTCTCCACGGGCGACAGCCCATTCATGAACCAGACCTACCAGTACGGCTTCACACCCGCGAGCACCTCTACGATCAGTATTCCGACGACCTCGACGGACAACGGGACGAATTGGACCCAGCCTCCTTACGACGCGGGTAGCGGATACTTCGCCAACCGCGTGGTGAACCCCAGGCTCACACAGACCTGTAACGCTGGAGTGAAAGTTGCGGTGGTGCTGGATACCTCTGGATCCGTCAACAACTACCAAAACACGCTGGCGCAAGCCACCACTGCGCTGGTGGACGGGTTGACCGGCACGCCATCTTCCGTGGCGATGTTCAGTTTCGCAGCCAACAGCCCTGGCGCAGTTCAAAACCACCCGACGCCGCAAAGCGTGGAGACTCCGGCCGGCGCGAACATAGTCAAGGGTTGGTACTCCACTGCTGGGAGCAACGGTCAGACGGCTAACTTCACACCGAGTGGCGGCACCAACTGGGATGACGGGCTTTGGAAGACGGCCCAAGGTGCCCTCAGCAACAATTACGACATCGTGTTCGTGCTGACCGACGGTAACCCAACCTTCTCCAACAACGGACGTGACCGGAGTGGTAGCGGAAGTATGACCACCTTCCGTGAACTCGAGCGGGCGGTCTTCTCCGCCAACGCGGTCAAGGCCACGGACACTCGTGTCGTCACCGTCGGAATCGGCGGCAACCTGTCCGACGACAACTTGGCTGCCATTTCGGGTCCGACCAAGTTCGCCACCGGCATGGGGCTCAACGAGTTCGACTACGCCGTTGCCAACTGGAGCGAGCTGCAGGGAGTGCTGGAGAATTTCGCGCAGGGCCTAAAGTGCGAAGCCACAGTCACCGTCGAGAAGCTCGCGAAGGCCGCCTCTGCGGAGAACTTCACCCCGGCAAGCGGCTGGACCTTCGACTTCGCTCAGACCGGAGCAGATTCACAGACCCCCGTGACTACTGAGGGAACCACCAGCACCGACGGCAAATACACGTGGACCCTCAAGTTCACCAACCCGACAGACACATCAGACGCCACTCTCACTGAGCAGTCGAAGCCAGGGTGGGCGCTCGAGGATATTGCCTGCACGGTTAACGACGCGAACATTACTTTGGACGAGCTGAAGGCTGAAGTCCCGGGTATTGGAATCGGCGAGAATGTCGTCTGCACGTTCAAGAACCGCGAGGTGCCCAAGGGCACGTTGACCTTGGTCAAAGCCGTAACCAATCCGAGCGGTGGACTGGTGACCCCGTTTGCCATGCCCCAGGATTGGGACCTCACGGCCACATCGACCGCGACCGGCAACACCAAGGTCATCGACGCAAAGAAGAGCGGTTCAACCGGTGCAACAAACATCCAGGTTGATCCGGGTAGCTACACGCTCAGTGAGGCGTTCGCGTCTTCGACCACGGGCCCCAGCGGGGATGTCTATGGCCAAGATGGCGACTGGGTGTGCACCGGTTCCGGAGGGGGCGTAACTGGTGGTGACACAGTTACCGTCGCCAACGGCGAGAACGTCACCTGTACCGTCACTAACGCGACAGCCGAACTGACGGTCCTGAAGAAGGCCGACGGCCCAGAGGCTTGGGCAACGGCTGGGGACTGGACGGTCTCGGCAACCTCAGGCACCCTGCCCGGCCTGAACGCCGCAACCGGGTCCAACTCGGCCACGGCTGACAACTCGATCTTGGTCAAGCCCGGAGCCAACTACATGGTGACTGAGGCGTTGGCTAGCGGTCAGAATCCGCAGTATACGCAAACCGCGTTCCAGAAGTATGTGGTCAAGGACGGTTGCCCTGCCGCGCCGATCAACTTCGACGACACGTGCTGGACTACTGACGGCGTGGACGCAGCGAGTGTCAGCGTGGAGAAGGGCGAGCGAGGGATCTACCGGTTTGTCAATGTTCCCAAGCAGACCCTGAACCTGGTGAAGGTCGTCAACAACTCCTATAGCGGCAACCTGACGCCTGAAAGCTGGGATGGCGACCTCTTCGCCCAGAAGGGTAACGACACGAAGCTTGTGTTCGACTCGGGAGAGACCCAGGACGTCGCCTCTGGTAACTATGTCCTCACTGAAGCGCCCAAGGATGGGTACGAGCAAGAGTCCCTCGTCTGCGAGGGTGGAACGCTCGAAGACAGCACCGTGACGGTCGACGCAGGGGCCAGCGTGACTTGTACCTTCACCAACAAGGACAAGCCCGGCACCGTGACCTGGGAAAAGGTCGACTCGGTCAATACCAGCACGTTCCTGGCTGGCTCCGAGTGGACCATTGTTGGCCCGAACCACACCGCTGGAACGGTCATCCAGGACTGTACTTCCGGAACGTGTGCCGAGCTGGACAAGGATCCCGCCGCGGGCAAGTTCAAGTTGGAGGGTCTCCATTGGGGCACCTACACGGTGACTGAGACCAAGGCTCCTCCGGGTTACGTGCTCAACAGCCCGTCGAACTCGTTCACCTTCACCATTGATGGGTTGAACGCGGGCAACACGGTGACCGATAAGGGGAGCCCATTCTTGAACCACAAGGCCGAAGGACCCAAACTACCCCTAACCGGCGGTCAGAGCGCCGCAATGTTCACCATTCTTGGCGGCGGACTCCTGGCCGGAGCCCTAGCGCTTACCGCAATGAACCGTAGGAAGGGGGGCGCAGCACATCGAGCATGAGCTCGTGGACTACACGTCCTACCGACCGAACAGAAAGAAACTTCTTGCGTCCGAAAGACCCAAGGAAATGAGAGGAAACAAGACAAATGTCTAGAACTAAGACAACGTTCGCGAGGCGGGCCCTCGCAAGCGTCGGCGCTGCCGCCTTGGGTCTGATGGGCGTCGTGGGCCTGTCGACCTCGGCGATGGCACTAAGCCCTAGTGCAGAGCAGATCAACCCCAGTGAAAAAGGGTCGATTATCGTCCACAAGCACGTCAAGGATGACACCAGCGCCCCCGGCAATCCGAAGGGTGACCCGCTCGAAGGCGTTACTTTCAAGGTGCAGGAGGTCTTGTACGACGGTGACAGCATCCCGCTGGCTACTGCTGAGGGTTGGGAGCTCGCCGAGGCCCTCGGAACCACACCTACGCCGACGCTGCCAGCTGGCTATTCACTGACCAATGGCACTTCCGACGAGACGGCTGCGAATGGCCAAGTGACATTCTCAGGATTGGGCGTCGGTATGTACCTGGTGACTGAGACGGCCTCAGGCGACAACCTCATCACTCAGAAAGCGGCGCCGTTCTTCGTGACGATCCCCATGCCGGTGAACGACGAGGAAGGCAATTTCGTCAAGTGGGAATACAACGTCCACGCGTACCCGAAGAACGTCCTTGGCACCGTCACCCCCACCAAGACGCCGAATGATCCGAACCATAAGGTTTGGGAAACTGGCACCACCGTCGCCTGGGACATCACCATTCCTGTTCCGGCAGCGGACCAGGACTTTACCTCGTTCGTCATCACCGACACGGCGATGACCGGTCTGGAGTTCACCAGCTGGGGTGACATCAAGATCGGTAGCCAAATGCTGACCGCTGGGACTGCCGGTCCGCCAGAGACTGGTGACTACTATGTCGCGGGCAGCGTGCTGACCTTCACCAAAGACGGCCTGACCAAGCTCAATGCCGGACGCGCCGAAGCCCAAACCGTGACCGCGGTTGTCAACACCACCGTGAAGGAAAGCCCGGATGGCAAACTCGTCAACGAGGTTGTGGTCAAGATCAACGGCGAGCCTGGCACTGGATCAGGCTCGACCAACTGGGGTGACATCGTGCTCACCAAGAAGTCCGTGGGAACCGACACCAAGCTCAGTGGCGCGGTGTTCGACATCTACGACGCAAAGAATGGCACCAAGATTGGCACCCTCACCGACAAGGGTGATGGCACCTACACCGCCAACATCTTTGTTGGTAACGGCACCACGGTTGAGCGCCAGGTGTGGCTGAAGGAAGTTACGGCACCATCTGGTCACGTCCTTCCTGCAGACCCGTGGAGTGGCCCATACACGATCAAGGCGGACGCTCAAACGTCAACGACGGTGACCATCGACAACCACAAACCCAAGGGCCCTGAGCTACCACTCACCGGCGCTAACGGCACCATGCTGATGACCATGGGTGGCATTGGTCTCGTTGCTGTTGCAGGTGGTCTGTACCTGGCGACACGTCGCAAGGCACACCAGGAGTAGTAGAAACACATTGGTTCCTGGCCTAAGAGACAGGGACTAAGCCCCGACGGTGGGGAGAGCGCTATGCTTTCCCCACCGTCTTGGCATGAGAGGGAGAAGATGGAGAGATCCGCGAAGGCGACCAGTGCGCAACACGCTTCCGCGACGGTGCTTGAGCCCAACGGTGCCGCACCAGAAGGCACCAATGGGGATACGCGTCAAAGGCGCGGCTGGCGACTCAGCTGGGTGTCGCTAGTGATCGCGCTGATCGCCCTCGTCGGACTGTCCATCTTCATGTATCCATCTACGGCAGCGTGGTGGTCGCAATGGAATCAGTCCCGTGTTATCGAGAATTACTCCCACCAAGTTCAGGCAAACGTAACTCCGGGTAATGACGAGAAACTAGCTGCGGCCCACGAGTACAACCGTTTGTTGAGCACAGGCGCCATCACTCTGGGTGCAGATGCTCATAAACCCACCACGGATAGTGCGTCGGAAGGCGACCTCGACTACTGGGATCTGCTTGCAGGTCCGACAGAAGCAATGGCGCGCATCAAGATCCCCAGCATCGACGTGGATTTACCGATCTACCACGGTACCTCGGACGAAACTCTGCTCAAGGGGGCGGGTCACCTCCAAGGGACATCGCTACCTGTGGGTGGGATCGACACCCATTCAGTGATCAGCGCTCACCGGGGCCTCGCCTCTGCAACCATGTTCAACAACCTAAACAAGTTGGATATTGGCGACACATTCGTCGTTGAGATTGCAGGGGAAGTGCTCACGTACCAGGTCTTTGAGACGCAGGTTGTTGAGCCCTCAGATACACAGACGGTTCTACCACGCGCGGGGGAGGACATTGTTTCTCTGGTGACGTGCACGCCACTAGGAATCAACACACACCGCATCCTTGTGACAGGGGAGCGGATTACGCCGACACCGATTGAGGACGTGGAGGCGGCGGGGAAGGCGCCGGACATCCCAGGGTTCCCGTGGTGGGCAGTGATCCTGCCCAGCGGTGTTTTGGTGGCTGGTCTGTATGTTTGGCGGTCGGGTTACCCGCCGAAGAAGTCGCGGTCCCAGGAGTAGTTTCGGTTGGTTGCGGCTAGGTAGCGGCCTAGCTTAGTGTCTAGTCAAAGTGGACTAGGCCGGCCCTGGCCGCCGCAACAAGCACCTGCACTCGGTCACGCAAATGCCACTTGGAGATGATGCTGCCGAGGTGGGCTTTGATGGTGCCCTCCGATACCAGAAGGGTGTCTGCCATCTCCGCGTTCGACATGCCGCGGGCAAGGAGGCCTAGAACCTCATTCTCCCGGCCGGTCAGTGGCGCCAGGTCTGAGGAGCTGGGTGTGCCGGTCGATGAGCTGCGGACGTGGCGGACCAGCATCGCGGCGATGCGCGGGGAGAGGGAACTGGTGCCGTCGTGGGCTTGGCGCAGGGCGGCAAGGATTTCCTCGGCGCTTGAATCCTTGAGCATGTAGCCGGTGGCTCCGGCACTAAGCATCGGCAGCACGGTTTCACGGGTGTCGAGAGTGGTGACGGCAAGGACGCGGACGTCAGGGAAGCGCTCAGAGATTTGCTCAGTGGCTTCAATCCCGCCCATTCCAGGCATCTGCACATCCATCATGACGATGTCGGGGTGGTGCTCCTCGATCTCTTTGAGGGCTTCTGCGCCATCGGAAGCTTCCCCAACCACGACGATTTCAGGGTCGCGGGAGACAAAGTGGGACAGTGCAACCCGCACCAGGGGATCATCGTCAGCTATGACTACCCGAATCTCACTCATGAAGACATTCTAATGCCCAGTTCATTAGACGTTTGGCCAATAAAACTCTAGCGAATTGTCCGATGTTTAACCCCGCATTCGACGGAAGAATAGACCTCAACAAGACAAAAGGCCAATAGCCAAATCGAGGGGGGTGCGACCAATGTACATCTGGCGACAGCTTGGAATCTTCTTCGGGTTCATCCGCTAATACTTCCACCAGACTCGGTCCTTCCTCGTCATACTGGAGCAATGGTGCACAAGCAGAAGGCGACAGGGCCCTCAGGTCGACAATGGTTTGACAAGACCGAATACCTCAGCCAGCCCGAACAGTTCGTTCTGTTCGGGCTGGTTGGCGTTCTTGTAGTCAGTGACATTTTGGTCATGGCTCTGAGTTCCAGTCCCAACATTCAAGCCGGAATCATCAGCATATTGGTGACGGTAGCCCTAATCGGCTATATATGGTCTCCGCCAATCGCGACCGCCGTGTTGGGCGGTGTTGTCCTCATAGCCTTCGCAACAGGCAATGCCGTAGATACGGTGATCGCAGGTTCAGTTGCTGCACTCTTGGTGATGCGGCTGGGGTCGACACCCCTCATCCTTACCTACATTGGAGGTCTACTAGTTACCGGTGCGGCAATTTCATCCGGACTAGGGAGCCGCAACGGGGAAACGACCAGCGTGTCGGCACTACTGCTAGTTGCCGCCATATCGGGTCTTGTCGGGTTGGCGCTACGGGTTGCGTACGCACGTGGTGAACGGCTAGAAGCGGCGCTTGAGGAACAGAAGGAACGCGAACACGAAGCCGTCCTCGCCGAACGACGGTGGATCGCAGGGGAACTGCACGACAGCATCGCACACCACCTGACTGTGGTGACACTTCACTCCCAGCTGCTCGATGATGAGCGGACGCGGGAGGAATCAGCCGACGTCATTCGGCTCTCGGCACGCAAGGCGCTCAACGACTTGCGGTTCGTAATCGCGTTGGCCGATGAGATTACGGATACCGAGGGGATCTCTTCCGGTGACTTGGACTCCGCAATCGAGGAGGCGCGTGCGGAGCTGCGCGCAACTGGTCGTAAGACCCTTCTAACCGGGGATCCTGGCAACCCGGTGATTCCCCGTGGGACTGAGATCATCTTCGCGCGGATCGTCCGCGAGTCCACAACGAACATTCTCAAGTACTCCGGTCCGGGTGAAGTGGTGTTTGAGGTCGAGGTCGATGACCAGGTTGTGGAGATGACGATCTCCAACCCTCTGCCAGCCACGCCGCGCCGTGACCTGCCGTCAACGGGCACGGGCCTGAACCGAATGGCGCAGCGCGTCCTCGGCGTCGAAGGGGAGTTCAGTGCGGGGATCGTTGGTTCAGACTGGGTGGTGCGGGCGAGCCTGCCTATTGCGCCGTCGAAGAGCTAGGGTCCGCGGAATCCCGCTAATCGAGCTAATCCGGTAGCTCACCCGTAAGGGTCACCCGCGGCGACAAGGTAGGACCTTTGTATAGTCACGTGCTGGCTAAAGGTCGTAATTCAAGGTTCTCCTTTCGATCAATGTGAGATCCGTCGACATAGGGATTAAGTCAGGGGTGAATTACCCACATCTGGGGACACCCGCAAACAGTGGCGTGGAAGCCTGTCGATTGACTTCGAACAACTGTGCGCGGAAGCAAGGCACAGGTGTCGGTTCATTGATGCAGAGGCCTAGGCCGCAAAAGATGGAGTACCAGGTGCAAACCAATAAGACAAAGGGTCGGCATAGCGCCCCCAAGAAGAGACGAAACCAAGTGTTGGCCGCGTTGCTCGCGGCGACAGCGTTGATTGTTCCAACCGCACTCTCTGTACCAGCACTGGCGTTGAGCGCACCAGACCTTGCTGTCAGTGGTGAGCCTGTTTTGACTAGCGAGACCGATCTGAGCCCGAATGAGGCGCAGTCCGGCGACGTCGAAGAACTGCTCGAAAATGCCGTCGAAGACACCCCGGCAGAGACTCCTGCAAAGATCGAGCAGCGTGCTGCAGCCCCCGTGCCGTTGGCCGCTGCGATCAACCCGCTTTCATGTGAGGCGATCTACGCGGTGTCCAAGTCAGGTCAGATCCAGGAAGTGGCGCTTCCTGGTGGAGCTGTCAAGGAAGTGGGCAACAAGCCTTCTAGCGTGTCCTCCTTCAACGGGCTAGCCATCGGTGGAGGTGGCACTGTTGCGTACGGGTATGAACGAAGCTCGAACGGCAACAACAGTGTTGGGACCGTAGAGATCTACAAGTACGATCCTGCTACCGGTAACTGGACGTCTCAAGGAGGGAAGTACTCACCGGGCCAGGGTGCGCAGTTCGTTGCGGGAGCTGTTGACCTCAAGACAGGTGACTACTACTTCGGTGGATACGCCTCAAATGCTTTCCACATCTACAGGCACAATGTCACCACCAAGGCGAACAGCTACGTGGGCTACATCAGTGCCGCCACGGTCTCCGGAAGCAATGCAAGCAACAATGGCGACATGGCATTCGACGTTGACGGCAACCTCTTCATCGTCCATGGCAACGGGCCGACCGTCCGCGGATACACCGTCACAGCTGCGAGCTTGCAGAGTGCGATCAATGACCCCGGCAAGCAGATCAGCCGATCTGAGAATGGAAGCGCCAACTCGGGGATGTCCAACATCAATGGTGCTGCCTACGGCAATGATGGCAAGGTCTACCTAGGTGACGACGCCACCATCTACGGCTTCACAATGCCTGGTTGGAACAAGGCTTCCGCCAAGCTCAACAATTCCAACATTGATAGCACCGACCTGGCTTCTTGCTCCACTCCTCCAACCCTGACGATTCAGAAGAACATCGTGGATCGAGCTTCCTCCGCTGATCAGTTCAAGTTGTCATTGAACAACGCAGACAAGGAAGTTGCTAGCGCAGTCACCACAGGTTCCGCCAACGGGCTCCAGACCCAGCAGATCGGACCAGAGCCGGTCACTCGCGGACAAAAGCTAACATTCAGTGAAGCACTGGTTGGTGGCAACATTACCGACGGCTACACCTCTAGCTGGGTCTGCAAAGTCGGGAACACAGTCGTGTCGCAGAGTGGGGATGGCAACAGCACGTCTGGATCCATCACGATCCCACAGTCCTCCGCTGCAACGGTTTGCACCTTCACCAATACACCAAAAGCGGGTTCATGGGAGCTAACCAAGTCCTCTAACCCTGCGAGTGGTTCGACTGTAAAGCCGGGCCAGGACATCACGTACATCGTTACGGCAAAAAACACGTCGAACGTTGATGTGAAGGACGTTGTTGTCAATGACGACCTCACCGAGGTTTTGAAGTACGCGGTTCTCGATTCTGGCTCGATCGTGGCAGGGCAAGGCAGTGCGGTCGTTACCGGTGACCAACTGACGTGGAACGTTGGCACGCTGACTGCCAAGACAACCACGACGCTGAAGTACACGGTCAAGGTCAAGGACAGTGCCGTGGGCGTGACACTGAAGAATGTTGTCACCGTTCCTGACACAGTCACGCCTCCGACAGACTGTGCAGTAGAAGATCCCAACTGCCGGGAGACCACCCATGAAACAGGTGCTCCCAAGATCGTCAAGACCGGACAGAGTGCCACGAAGCGTGCCGGACCAGGGCTGGTCTACGACCTCGTTTACAAGATTGAGGTCAGCAACCCAACAGAGGCTGCACTTGACTACACGCTGACTGACACACCTCCGGTTCTGCCAGCAGGTGTTTCACAGGTGGGTGATTGGACAGTTGAGGCTGGAAATCCCGCGGGAACCATATCCCAGCCCACCAAGGGCACTAACAATCCGTGGCAGATTGCCACGGGAACGCTTACTGCAGACGCAACGCACACATACCTGATCAAGGCTGTTGTGGAAGTTGACCGCACCGTTGCTGTTGGTAACGAGGCATGTGAGGACACGGGTAAGACCGGCCTCGCTCTCATCAATGGCGCGACCATCAAGACCGGCAGCTTCGAAGCATCTGATGATGGCTGTGTTGCGATCGAGATGACCCAGTTGAACATGGACAAGTCTGTCGCTAGCACCACGGCTGAAGACGATGGGACGTGGACAATCGTCTACGACGTTGTCGTTTCCATGCCGAACACGGGAACTGCAGAGGATCCCCACTATGGTCGCACCACGTATGACCTGAGTGATGAGTTGAAGTTCGGTGCAGGCATCACGGTCAACAACGCTTCTTGGGTACTGACGGGGAACAACCCTGACCAGGTATCGTCACAGAATCCCCAGAACGGCAGCTTCAACTTGGGGACCTCATCGGCTCAAATGGCTGATGATCGCCCCATCGGTGGTTCGAAGGATGCCGACCCGAAGAACACGTACGAGCACACGTACACGGTAACTGTGAATGCTTCGGTGGCCGAGGGCGCATGGGGCAGTGATGCATTGAAGTGCTCCGCATCGGGAACACAGAATGCAGGGGGCTTCCTTAACGTTGCAACCCTGGACTACTCCGGTGGTCACGTTGTTGACGATGCCTGCTCGACGCCGGCAATCCCCTCCGTTGAGAAGACGGGACGGTCCGCAACACTTGGCGCTGATGGCACAACCTGGACGCTTACCTATGACGTGACCGTGTCGAATCCATCAGACTCCGAACTGCCTTTCACCCTCACAGACACTCCTGATCCGATGCCTACTGGTGTTGAACGCTTGAGTGACTGGGTGGCAACAGCACCAGAAGCCACACCGCTTGATGGTGACACGTTTGACGGGACTGGCACCTGGACACTCGTCGACGGCGCGCGTATTCCCGCAGGAACTGACTACACCTACACGGTTTCAACAACCGTCAAGGTAACAACCGCTGTCAATGACAGCACAGTTGCGGACTGTGCGGACACAGAGGTACACGGGATTGTGTTCCCCAACCTTGCAGAAGTAACGTCCGGCAAACACAACGATAAGGACACGGGTTGCGTGGCAATTCCCGTGGGCGACCTCGACCTTGACAAGACTTGGAAGTCCTCAAGTCAGCGCGTTGATGGAACATGGGACGTCACCTATGACGTGACTGTGGCCAACAACAGCGAGTTTGCGCAGACCTACGACCTGACCGACGGAATCAAGTTCGATCAGTCGCAGATCAAGGTTGTGGGTGGACAGTGGACCGGTCGTGATGGGGCAGCAACTGGAACAATCGCTAGCGGTGCTACTTCGGTGACACTAGCGACCTCCCAGGCTCTTCCCGCAGAGCAGACCGACACCTACACGGTGACGGTCAACGCCAGCGTTGAACCGGGTGCCTGGACTGCTGATACCCAACCCACCAAGTGCGCGGCGCAGGGGGGACCGGCAAACGGCGGCTTCTTCAACACGGCTCACCTGGAGTGGGTTGGCGGAAGCGATGACGCAGAAGACTGCGCATCACCGCAGCGACCTGGCATCGACAAGCAGTTCCTCTTCGCGCAGCCACACGCCGACGACCCCAATGTTTGGTCGGTTGGCTACTCGGTATTCGTCCTCGGAAGCCCCACTGCTTCCTTCTACGTGGACGTCTACGATGAGCCAGGCTTCCCAACCGGTGTGGAACTGGTAGAAGGCACCTGGTTGTCTCCCTACCCCAACGAGGGCGGCACTGAGGTCACCGAAGGTACCGTTGCAGTTGATGGTGACGATGCCTGGTTGATCGAGCGAGGAGTGGAAGTTCCGCGTGGCGGAATGGTGCGCTACCAGGTGACCTGGGACGTGCGGATTCCCGCAAGGATTCCTGCTGACCTCGCCGAGTGTGAGGCTTCGGGAGCGGGACACGGATTCTTCAACGAGGCTCGTCTGGTCAACGGTGGAACCACCCAGACAGATGATGCCTGTGGAGAAATCACCCCGGCGGTGAACCCATCGGTTGAGAAGAACGTTCTCAGCACCGTCCAGAATGATGACGGGACCTGGGGCATCGAGTACGAGGTCGTTGTCACCCTACCGACCAAGGGTCTGAACCCCGGTGGTCTGTCGGCCAAGTATGACCTGACCGATACGCTGGACTACGGGGATGGTCTGACACCTGTTTCCGCCACCTGGCAGCAGGTTCAGCCCGAACCTGCGGGTAGTGTCTCGGACTTCAACACAGGTAGCTGGAGCGCTCAACTCGCGTCCGGGAAGATCATCACAACCGAAGATCCACAGCATGTTTACAAGGTTTCCGTAGTTGCGAACGCTAAGTCTTCAGCGTTCGAGGGCGGAACGGATGTATGTGTTGCGGGCGAGGACGGGGCAGAGAAGTCCGGTTTCTTGAACCGGGCGGTACTGACGTCCAACTCGACCGAATCCGAGGCGGATGCTTGTTCAGAGCCTGCCGCGCCATCGATTGAGAAGGTCGCAAACGACGCTGTTGATAACGGTGATGGAACCTGGTCGGTTTCTTATTTGGCCACGGTCACGAACCCGACTGGTGGTGAATCCGGGGCGGAAGCTCAGGATCTCACTTACCGCCTCGTGGATACCCCGGCGGGTCTGCCAGCAGGGGTGAGTTTGGTCGATGGCTGGAGTGTTGCGAGCAACGATCAGGTAACTTCTGATGCTGGTTTGCCCACAACTGCCACACCGCCCGCTGCAGGGGACTGGGTGATTGCTGAGGGTTCTATCCCAGCAAACACCACATACTCCTTCCTGGTTTCTGCGAAGGTGAAGCTGGACGTCTCAGAGCTAGGTGAGTTTGAAGACTGTGAAGGAGGCGGTACCGGTATTGGCCTAGCCAATGGTCTGGGCATCGTCTCAGGTGGGTTCGAGGCCGATGATGAAGCCTGTGGGTCTATTCCTGTTCCGGACCTTTCATTCAGCAAGAGTCTTGTTGGCTTCAACCAGGTTGATACCGATGGGAACTGGCGTGTCGTCTACGACGTTGTTGTCACTAACTCGAGCGAGAACGGCACGGTTTACGACCTGACTGATGACCTGAAGTTTGGTAGTGGGATCACCGTGACTTCGGCGTCGTGGACAGGCCCGACTGATGGAGCCTTCGCGGAAGGTACGACCTCGGCTCAACTAGCAAATGGTCAGTACATTGCCGGCGGCGACTATCACGTATACACCGTCACCGTCAACGCAAAGGTTGCTCCCGGAGCTTGGGAGAACCCTGGCGCATTGAAGTGTGCGGCAGAGGGTAGCGGCAATGGGGGTGGCTTCCTCAACGAAGCAACCGTCGTCTGGCCGGGTGGAACAGTTGAAGACAATGACTGTGCACAACCGGGTCGACCTTCCATCCAGAAGGATGGAGTCCATTCCACTCAGTCTGCTTCGGACCCGAGCCAGTGGACCGTTGCGTATGTGATCACTGTGAGTGGTGAAGGACTTGATTCCGCCACCGTTTACGATCTGACCGATACGCCCGCATTCGCTACTGGTGTGACCATCAATGGTGGCACTGCCAAGCTACGTGGGGAAGATGGCAGCGTCACGTTGCCAGCGGCCGGTGGAACGATTGCCGAAGATAAGGCGCTAGCAGCGGGGCAGACTCACACATGGGATGTCTCTTGGACCGTGACTATCAACAGTCCGATCCCGCCTGCCGACGCAGGTTGTGAGAACGGTGGGACGCCAGGTAAGGGCTTCTTCAACACCGCACAACTCTCAACGGGAGGCACTGACCAGGAAGACGATGCTTGCCTTCCAATTGACACACTGGTTCGTCCCTCGGTTGATAAGACTGCAAAGGTAGCGACTCAGAATGATGACGGTAGTTGGACAGTCACGTACGACGTCACAGTCGCCCTACCTGAAAAGGGTGAGGGCAACCCTAACGGTTTGTCGGCTAAGTATGACCTGACCGATACGCTGGATTACGGGGACGGTTTGACACCTACTTCTGCCACCTGGCAGCAGGTCAAGCCTGAACCGGCAGGAGCTGTCAGCGACTTTGATTCCACTGGTTGGGTGGCGAAGCTGGCTACGGGCAAGACCATCACCCCCGGCGCCACGCACACCTACGAGGTCGTTGTGGTTGCCGAGGCTGGGAATGCCGCCTTTGAAAAGGGCACTGCATCCTGTTCCGCAACCGGAGAGGACGAGCGCGGTGGCTTCTTGAACACGGCCACAATGAGCAGTGGAGGAACTGACACTGACGTGGAAGCCTGCACTGAACCTGCTGCGCCATCCGCGACTAAGGTTGGTCAGGATCCGATCCAGAACGCCGACGGTACGTTCACTGTTAGCTACGACATCACGGTCCGCAACGACAACGACATTGACGTTGTCTACGAACTGACAGATACACCTGATGCTTTCCCAACAGGGGTAACACTGGTTGAAGGCACCACCTGGACTGCTGCGGCGGTTGCACCGACTGAGGATGCGCGTGTTGTAGCGCCCTCGAAGCCGGCTGAAGGAAACTGGGTCTTCGCTGCGGGTCGTCTTGCCCCCGGAGCCTCAGATAAGTTCACGGTCACCGCGAAAATTGCCGTGGATCCTGCCAAGGTAGAGAGTGTTCCGCTACCTGAAGAGTGCGAGGCCGGAGGGTACGGTATTCCGCTTGGTAACCAGCTGGGGATGGTTTCCGGTGAGGTTGAAGTCAACGATCCAGGTTGCGTCAGGGTTCCTGAAGCACCAACCTGGGAGCTGGAGAAGTCTTCGGTTGCCAAGTCAGGCTCAGAAGTGAAGCCAGGCGAAATCGTCACCTACACGCTGAAGGTAACGAACACCGGGGAAGTCAACCTGTTTGATGCGTTGGTAGAGGACAACCTTACCGATGTGCTCAAGCACGCCACCCTTGTGAAGGACAGCCTGAATGATGAACTGGCTCTTTCAGAGGATGGCAAGACGCTGACGTGGAGTGTCCCAGAGGTTCCAACCGGTGAATCTGTGACCGTCTCCTACAAGGTGAAGGTCAACGCAGATGCGAAGAACGTCAAGTTCAAGAACGTTGCCACGCCTGCGTCTCCGCTGGGGGAGTGTGTTGCAGATAAGTGCACCACGAACCACACGGTTCCTGGTTCCGGTGGGAAGCTGCCGGTTACAGGGGCAAACGTCGGCCTCGTTCTTGGTGGCGGGCTGCTGCTTCTGGGAGGCGGCTACATTGCTCTACGTGCCAGTAAGACCAGAGGACGCGGACAGCACCTCAGCGCATAGGCAAGTGGTGACGCCAAGGTGATGGCGCCACCGTGAGTGAGAGGACCCCCGGGATGTGAAAACCCCGGGGGTCCTTCGCGCGCGCTGAAAAGAACGCTGAACGCGGTAGAGTGCTTGGGGCAAGAAGTACTTGATGGCAGTGGAAAGTGGAGTTGTGAACCTGGGTTCAAGCACGCCTGTGGAGCGGCAGCAGCTTGTTGAGCGCCTTGGCACTCCCGGGGTGGACCTTGCGCCGCTGACAGTTCTTTCTGCTCCGGCTGGTTACGGGAAGACTGAGCTGCTCCGACAGTGGACTGCGTCTTTGCCCGAGGGCGTCCCGCTTCTACGTCTAAGCGCGGCCGACCTCGAAGAACCACTTTCCCTATGGAAGCAGGTTGCGGACTTCAGCTTTAAGTTGCAGGGGTCACCCCAGCGCAGCAGCAGCATTGCGGCGGCGAGGGAACGCGGCCTGCAGTGGGTTGAGGGCCTGATCGAACCAGTCGTCGTCGTCCTGGATGACTATGAGCAGATCACCAACCCGGATCTTGACGACCGTTTGCTCCGCGTTTTCATGAGTAGCGAGCATATTCATCTTGTTATGTCCGGGCGCCGCTTCGCCTCTTTCGACACCCCACTTGTTACGTCACAGGTCGACAGCAAGGTACTTTTCGCGCGGGATCTGGCTTTCACTCCTGAAGAAGTTGCAGCACTGCCTGGTTTTTCTCAGCTGTCGGCGGCAGGAGGCGAGGCTCTTGAACTGATAACTGAGATCGGTGGGTGGCCGCTTGCGACCTCATCGATTCTGCAGGGCACCTGTGATGGAGCGGATGATCTTGGATTGGCCCTGTTCCTAGAACGCATCGATGCCGCGTCACTCACGGTGGAAGCGTCCCGAGTCTTCTCAACAATCGCAGCTGTTGGGGGCACCTCCGCGGTTGTGCTTCTGGAAGCAACAGGACTGCCCCCAGCGAACTTGCAGCAGTGTTTGGTTGAGTTGAGCTCTCGCGGTCTAGTTGAGAGGCGTTGGGTGCGCGGGGGTGGGATTTACGTGCCCCACCGCGGCTTGAAACACACGTTGACCCGGTTCCAGGAGGCGTTTCTGGATGATGAAGACGTTGCGCGGATCAGGCTTCTGCACGCCCGCGACCTCGCCGAACACGATCCAACCGATGCTCTTGTCTTGCTGCTGGAGAACGGACAGTTGGACGAGGCCGAAACCCTGGCGATCCGCTTCTTCTCCCGCATCACCAGCGCTCCGGGGCCAGTAGTGCGGAAACTGGAGCAAATACCTCAAAGTGATCTGGCAGGGTTACCGACACTTCTGGCGCTTCTGATGCTGCTTCAACTCAACGATGCCTCCGTTCCACTTGACCAGGTGCGCTCAATTGCGACGCGGGTTGCCGATGCCGTGTACTCGGCAAATGGCGCCAAGCTGGGTGATGCGGACGCTGTCCACCTCACTTACCTGGTTGCGGCAGAGCGGATCTTGGGTCACTGGGAGAAGGCGTCTACCCTAGCGGAGCAGTTGGAGCTGCGCCTCTCACAGCACCGTCATAGGACATACTGGGGGACGGCCTCGGAACTGCCGCTAATGTATGCAGTTGCAAGCCTAACCGGCATCTTGACGGGCGACTACGAGTTGGCGGAGCGGACTTCAAGCCGTTCGTTGCGGGTAGCGACAGATGAGCTGGTCCCAGCCGTGCAGGCCGCCACGCTGGAGCGGCTGGCGCTGCTTCATGCCATGCAGGTGAATCCAGAAGAAGCTGCCCGGTACTTGAAGCGGGCAGATGCCATCAGGACATCGGCTGAAGCGAGCACCGTAGAGATTGACCTAATCAATGGGACGATAGCGCGCGCCATGGTCGCCCTCTTCGGGGGGAAGAACCAGGAAGCCGCGCAGTTCCTGACTTCGATAGAGCACCTCTTGCCGCGGATGGAACAGTGGGCACTTTTCGCAGTTATCGAGTCTTGGGTCCTCCGCTCAAGCCGGGGGAGCCGCCCCGCACTTGAGAAATTACGCTGGCGCTTGCAGGAACGTGCTGATCCTCGACTCTCCGGTTACACCGAAGCGTTGCTGGCCGCCACAATGGCGAACCTGGCAATACACGACTCAAATCTTCTGGTTGCACAGGCAGTGCTCGAGGTTCCACTTGAGCAAACCCGTGACGTCATCCTGGCAACCGGGCGCTTGGCGTTCCACCAAGGGAAGCCGTTGGAAGCCATCCGCATAACCGAGCAGCTACTAGAGGCCGGATCCACGGGTCTGCACGCACAGAGTGCGATGCTGCTCGGGGCCGCCGCGTTTTTCACCGCAGGCGACCAAGCAATGGCACTATCCCTGCTACATGGTGTTGACCTGCGAGCGGGGCGTGGCCAAGTACAGATGATCCTGCCGACCATTCCTTACGGAGTTCTACACGGTTTGGCTGAGGCCGCCCACCACAAGGGTGATTCCCGTCTTATTGAGCTTATTGAGGCGGTCCCTGCGCGTTACCGATCGAGGACGATTGAGCCCCTCACCACGCGCGAACGAGCGATCGTTCAGGCTGTTGGGAACGCGAGCACAATCAACAAGGCGGCAGTGGAGCTATCCCTCTCGCCCAACACTGTAAAGGCACACTTGAGGCAGATCTATTCCAAGTTGGATGTGACAAGCAAAGCGGACATGCTCAGTGTTGCGCGCGGTTTGGGCCTCCTTTAGCGGGTGAGTTAGAGGGTGAGGGCGTACCATGGATCGTTATGATCCCTGCGGTCCGTGTGAAGGTGCTTCATCGCCCTGCCCTTGAGCAGAGGCTGTGGTGTGTGACCGTCCCCGGAATGATCGTGACTGTTCAGGCTCCGGCGGGCTACGGCAAGACCACGTTGCTCAGCCAGTGGGCCCGTGCCAAGCGGGAGCACGGAGAGACAGTGCAGTGGCTTTCCCTAGCCGATCATGACATCCGCAATTTGCCGCGCGTGGTTGAAGCACTTCTTGGGGACTCCGGTGACGCCACAATCATCATTGATGACTGTAACAATCGGCTTGCCGAGACGGCAGTCAAAGAGCTGGTTGCCGAGCGTGGGGAGCACGCTATCGTAGTGTCGGGTCGATGCGGACTGGATAGCATCGCGTCCGACCTCGCCATCACCGCGACCGACCTCCGCCTTGAGTCCCACGAGGTCGCCGAGCTGGCCGACCTTCTGGATGTCGATGACTACCAGAGTCGGGCCCCGCTGCTGAAGTCTTTATCGGGTTGGCCGCTAGGAACTCGCGTGGCCCTCAGTGCCCATCGCGACGGTGCGGACGCCGGTGAAGTACTCGGTCAGTTGGCTGCAACGATTTACGACAATCTGCCCGGCGACTTGGCAAAAAAGGCACTCTTTGCTGCTGCGTCCCTCGATGTGGTGCGTCCCGAGCTACTCGGGGACGCCCTCGGCATCAGTTGCAGCGACGCAGAGACGACCATGAAACGGTTGCAGGCCGAGGGCGTTGTGGAAGCGGTGACTTCTAGCGCAGCATATGGGGACGACGAGCGTGAAGTACACACCCACTACGCAGTGAGGGAGGGTCTGCGGGCCGGGTTGATGCACCAGGGATCCCACCATTGGGAGGCTTGGGAGTTACGTGAACTCAAGCGACGTCACGCCCTCGCCCGTGGCGATGAATCGCCGCCACAAGCCGTTGCTGATCTGGTCGCCTTGGGTGCGTTCAAGGACGCACAGGACGTGGCGCATGTGCATTTCCAGGAGACCCTCGATGGTGGGGAGACAACGCTTGAGGCGGTGCGCAACCTCCCCTTGGAACAGTTGGAAGAACATCCCACCCTGATGTTGGTCAGGCTGGTGTTGGAACGACCGCTACCCTCGACGCCCGCCTCACTGATGGAGGACCTGGCCGGTCGCCTCCACAGGGTACTGACCGAACGTTCCGCCTCACCCGACCTGCAAGTTGCTGTACCCTCTGCCGCATCGAAAATCGCCGTGGAGCGGATGCTTGGCATGTGGGACGCTGCCCTGGGCAGCTCCGTGGCACTCATGGAGCAGATGGCTGATGAAAGGCTGCGCCAAGGCGTCCTCGCCAACCCCAAAGCCCCGATCCTCTACGCAGTCATCTCGCTGACCGGGGTGCTGGTAGGGGACCTCAACGTCGGGTTGGAGGCGGCGCGGTGGGGACTGGACATCGCCCTCGAACAGGGAAACGTCCTCGAACAGGTGCACGCACTTTCGTTGGCCGCACTGGCGCACAGTCTGCAGGGAGAAGGAGACGCTGCAGCCGCCGCGTTGGAGAGGGCTGACGCGCTTGCGGCCAACGCGGAGTTCGTAGCTCCAGAGTTTTCGTGGACAGACGGAGACATCGCACGGGTGTTTACGGCGTACCAGAAGGGTGATTGCGCTCCGGCCACAGGTGCGCTGGAACGGCTGATCCCCGCGATGGACCGAATGGAACAGTGGCCCATGGTTGTCATGGCTGAGAGCCTGGTCACGGGGCGTTTGCGTGGTAGCGGGCACGCCCTCGTGCAGATGAACAGCCGGATGAGGCAGGCGGCGGTGGGGCGCGTGCTTTCTCCCTACTGGCAACTGAAGTTGGGGTGGCGTCTGGCCGATCTGGCGACGACGACGGGAAGGTACAAGGACGCGGCGAAGCAGATCGCCTCGCTGTCAAACCTTCCCGGCTCGCAGGAGTCGACAGGGCTGCGCCAGTCGAGGGCTCGGCTCGCGTTGTTTCAAGGTCAGTACGAGGACGCGGCACGGATCGCAGCGCAGGTGCCTGCTGGGACTTCGGCGCGGACCCAGCAGGAAAGTGAGCTGGTAGCGGCGCTTGCCCAATATGGGATGGGGAACCGCGAGGCAGCGCAGCAGACACTGCAGGGACTGCAGGCTTCACTGACGCCGGTCGCCCTCGATGCCCTGGTGGGGACGGTGCCCTACGAGATGTTTGCGGAAGTTGCCGACGACCTTGGGATGGGTTGGTTGGTCGAAGCGCTCCAGGCCACGCGTGTTGAGGGGCGCGCGCATCAGTACGGGGCCCTCAGCAAAGCGGAGATTGAGGTGTTGCAGGCGCTGACCAAGAATAAGACCATGGTTGAAACTGCCAGTGACCTTTACCTTTCTCCCAACACGTTGAAGAGTCACTGCCGGAGCATCTACGCAAAGTTGCGGGCCCCATCGCGGGGTGAGGCGTTGACGACGGCGCACATGCTGGGACTGCTCACCTGATCTGTTTTGTTCGGGTGGGTGACTGTGGTCCAGTGGGTGGGCGTGGGACCTTGGGCTTGATCTCACACATAAAACGGGTGGTGAATCGGGTGGGAGCGCTTGCAGTTTGCCGATGACTCTGTTATTGAATTCTGGCTACCTAAGCTGATTTGTGACATCACCGCTTCTCGTTGATGTCGGCGTTTTGTCGGGTGAACCCAGGTTTGCACGGTGAACCGGTCAAATGCAGGATGTCAAAGGCGACAGGTGGTGATTGTCGATGCTTAGCAATAAGCGCGACAGCAATAGGGGTTTCTTGAGCCCTTGGGTTCGAGTTGGTTTGGCGGGGCTTATTGGTTTGTCACTGGGAGCAACGGCGCTCCCAGCAGTGGCGATGCCGGTTGCGGATTCTTCACAGGCGGAAGAGAGTCAAACGGTCACTTCGGATGAGAAGGCCACGCAGGAGGACGTTGTAGCACAGGTTCCAGACACCGTGGAAGACGCGGGTGAGGGGACGGGTGAGTCCACTGAAGTGCTCGAGCCGGTTGTGCCCGAGGGGCTCGTGGCAGACGAGGGCGATGGCCTTGAGCAAGTGGGCCTGATGGCGGCCTCGGCCACAACCACGACGGTTCCAGGCGATGTCGCCCTCGGCATCATCAACCAGGAACGTAAGAAGGCGGGGCTCAGCCCACTCCTCAACGTGCAGCCCATGTACGATGCGGCGCTGACGTGGTCGACCTACATGAACAAGGTGAACAAGTTCGTCCATATGTATGAGGTTTATGACTACAGGTACCAGGCATCATTTGCGAAGAACGCTGGATGGCAATTGGGTGGTGACCTGATCGGCAAAGGTTTTTCAACCGAGCAGCAGGTGGCGAACGCGTGGTTGAACTCAACCAAGCACCGCGAGTGGTTGATGGACAAGCACGGGCAAATGGGCGCGGCGGGCGTGGCGAAGGTTGGAAGTTACTGGACGCTCTACGTTGCGGGCAACCCCTCCAAGACTGGATACGTCGACAGAACGCCGACAGGGGGATCTACTGTGCCCGCCCAACCTGCGTTGACGCTGTCAGTGAGCATTGCGGGCAAAGCCGCGTCGGGTTCCACGCTCACCATGGCGACAGCCGTCGCGGGAGCGGGTAGTCAAGGCGTAACGGAGTCGTTCTCTTGGGCAGTCGGGGGAAAGACCATCCAGTCGGGCAAGACATTGCAGCTCACGAACGCCCAAGCAGGCAAGGCTGTGGATGCCACATACACGGTGAAAGACTTGGCCACTCAGAAAACGTTTACCAAGACAGCTCGGGTCAATGTGGCGGAAATTCCCGTCCAGCGCGTCTCTGGCGATTGCCGTTACTCCACCAGCTGTGCGGTCAATAAGGCGCTGTCGTGCAGTGCCAAGCCGGTGTTCATCGCGACTGGAGCGTCCTTCCCGGACGCGCTCTCGATCGGGCCCGCAGTCGCAAAGCTGGGTGGGAGCCTGTTCCTCACCAAGCCTTCCAGTGCCGACCAGATGGTGATCAATGCGGTCAAGGCTAAGAACCCATCACAGATATTCATAGTTGGTGGAACGGGCGCGGTCTCAGACAACGTCGCAAATCAATTGAAGCGAGCCACGGGAGTGACCCCGGAGCGTATTGCGGGCGCTGATCGTTATGAAACCTCCGCGAACATTTACAAGAGGTTCTTCCAGGGGCAGTCGATTCCACTCGTGTTTGTGGCAACAGGGCGTGACTACCCGGATGCATTGTCAGCTGCCGCCGCAGGTGGGGCATTGGGGGCGCCGGTCGTCCTCGTCGATGGCGTCACCGGGAAGGGAATGTCGGCCGACGTGGTTTCAGGGCTAAAGAAGGCAACCAGCAAGGCCGTTATTGTCGGTGGCGAAGGTGCTGTCGGTCGAAATGTCCAAACCAATCTGGCAGCAAACTTCAAAGTTGAGCGGCTGGCGGGGGATAGTCGCTACAGCACGAACGCCGCCGTAAACACCTATATCGGCAAGGTGTCTGGCGAGGCCGTAACGGATGTTTGGGTGGCGACCGGGAGGAACTTCCCGGATGCGCTGTCGGCGGCGGCCCCGGCGGGTGACCCCACGCAACGCCTCGTGCTGTCGAATGGGGCGTGCATTCCTGGCTCAGTGGTGTCGAAGCAGATCAAGACCGCGGATTCGAAGGTGGCCCAAGTCAACCTGGTGGGCGGGACCGGCGCGCTGAGCAGCTCGGTTGCGAGCCTGACGGAGTGTAAGTAGGGGTATCTTGCGGGATGGCGGCGGGCCCTTGCGCTTGAGGCGTGCTTGCAGGCGGATTCCCGCGGACGTGACAGTGTGGCACATCCCCGTTATTGCCGAGGGCGTTCTCAGGGTAGGATAACTGTCGGTCGCGCGCTCGTGGCGGAATTGGCAGACGCGCTGGATTTAGGTTCCAGTGTCTTACGACGTGGGGGTTCAAGTCCCCCCGAGCGCACCGTGATGTCCCGGGTTATCGTTTCGACGGTGACCCGGGATTTTGTTGCCCGGCCCCCGGTAGTCCAGCCTTGTGGTGCGTGGTGCTGCCTTGGTCGAGGTCGCCGTTGTTTTGGTCGAGGTCGCCGTTGTCGCCACAGGTCGCCGTTGTTTTGGCGAATTATCGGCGACCTATGTGGACAGCGGCGACTATCGGTCTGCTGTTGCCGCCCCGGCACCTCCAAATGTCGGAGGTGCGTGACAGAATATGTCTATGACAGAGAGCACATCAGCGCCGCGCGGCGCCAAGTTGGAAGTGGGCCAGGTTGCGCCCCCATTCACCATTGCAACCACAGAGGGCGAAGTGACGCTGGCGAAGTTGGTCGAGGACGCTGCGAAGGGCGTCATCGTCTACTTTTACCCCAAGGCTGGTACGCCTGGGTGCACTAAAGAGGCATGCGATTTCCGGGACAATCTCAACTCGCTGAAGGGGGCGGGGTACACCGTCATTGGAATCAGCGCCGACAAGATGGCGTCACTGGAGAAATTCCAGGCTAAGCAGCAGCTGAACTTCCTGCTCGGCTCCGACCCTGACCACGCCATCATGACGGCGTGGGGTGTGTGGGGGACTAAGAAGAACTACGGCAAGACCTTCCTGGGCATCATCCGCTCCACCTTCGTGGTTGGTAAGGACGGGCGGCTTGAGGTCGTTCAGTACAACGTGAAGGCAACCGGGCATGTAGCGCGGCTGCGTAAGACACTCGGCCTCGACTGACCCTGTCGTGACAGCCTCGAAGTCGCGGTGGGACCCGTTCGAGTACCTGCGCACCCATCGCCGTGACGCAAATCGGTGGAACCCGTCCGAGGACGCGCAATGGCGGGAGCTGATGTCTGTCGGTAACGATGGCATCATCTCTTCAGCCGCCATCGTGCAGGGCCTCCTCACGGCAGGTGCGACAGGTCAGGAGGCGGTCACGGGCGTCCTCGCACTAATCGCGATCGGCATGGTCGGTAGTGGGGCCAGCCAGTACAGCGAGTCAGAGTCTGAACGGCAATCGCAGCTAAGGATCGTGGAGCGGGAGAGCGCGGCGCTTCTCGCTACCCCCGACGAAGAGTTTGACGAACTGGTCGCTATATATATGGACAAGGGGCTGTCAGCCGACCTCAGCCGCGCCGTCGCCACGGAACTGATGGCGAAGGACGCGCTCACAGCGCAGCTCGATGCAGAGTATGGCCTCGATAGCATTCACGGGAAATGGTGGCCGTGGCAGCGTGCAGGGTTGGCCGCCCTGGTGTTCCTAGTCGGATCGGTGCTGCCACTGCTGTTCCTGCTGATCCTGCCCTGGGACATCCGCGGCGAAGTCACGGTGGCGGCGGTGGTGATCGCCCTCGGCATCTCCGGGTGGATCGGTCACCTCGTTGAACACACATCGGCGTGGCGCGCCATGGCCCGCACCGTGCTGGTGGGCGTGACGATCTTGGGAATCTCGACACTTGCAGGCACTTTGGTGACATTCTGATCCCGTCGCGGATCTAGGATGTCAAAATGACCTTCAAATCTTCAATAGCTTCGCTTGCCACGCGTCTCGCAGGCTACCGGTTCGACATTGAAGAGGGGTGGCCCAAAGACGGCGCCGTCTTCATCGGAGCGCCCCACACCTCGAACTGGGACTTTGCCGCGATGCTCGCCATCACTTGGAAAGCAGGGATCCCAGTGCGGTGGCTCGGCAAATCCCAGGCATTTGATAACCCGTTGGGGTTCGTGCCGCGGTGGCTCGGCGGCATTCCCGTCAACCGGGATGCGCCGCAGGGAATGGCGAAGGCACTCAGTGAAGAGCTGGCAGCGACCCCCGGGGCAGTCCTCATTCTGGCCCCTGAGGGGACGCGCAAGAAGACTGACCACTGGAAGTCCGGCTTCTACCGCATTGCGCGGGACGCGGGGTTGCCGATCGTGCCGGGGTTCATTGATTCCACGACAAAGACGATGGGGCTCGGCCCCGCCCTCGTCCCCAGTGGAAACGTGGTGGCGGACATGGACGTTTTGCGGGCGTTCTACGATGGGAAGAAGGGATTCCGACCCGGGCTGGAAAGTGCGGTGCGGATCAGTCTTGAGGACGAGGGCGCCTAGATCATCTTCTTGCGCTGCATGTGCTCAAAGGCGACCCAGCCGATGGGAATCTGCAGGTAGAAGGTGGCCAGACGGAAGGTGACGGCTGCGCTGAGCGCGACGGCAGCGGAAACACCTATTGCGGTCATGCCGACGGTTAGTGTGGCTTCGATCGAGCCGACGCCGCCGGGAACGGGGATCATGGAGCCAAGCGTGTTGCTGACGAGGTAGGCGGCCCCCACCTTCCAGAAGTCGACCGTGGCGCCGAAGGCGAGTAGGGAAAACATGAAGGCCCCGGCGAAGGACAGGGTCTGCAGCAGGGCGCCAAACATCGCTAAACCCAGTGACTTGGGGTGCTTGAAAGCCCAGACGGCCTGCGGGTAGGCCTTCGTCCATACCGACTTGACCTGCGTGAAGATCCACTTGCGGGACTGGGGGATTGCGAGAGCTAGAAGCGCCACTACGAGCACCCCGAAAGCAACCCAACCGACGATGTGCCAGGGGATCTTGATGTCTGGGTCCACACCCACCAGGAAAATTGCGGCGAGTACCAGGATGAAAGAGGTGAGGAACTGGGACAGTTCCATGAGGATCATGGTGGCGACGGCCTGGGACGTCTGCATTCCTCGTTTCGTTAGGAAACGGATGCTGAGGGCGAGGGCGCCCAGCCCCGCCGGTGCGACAACCCCCACGAAAGACGACGCCACCTGAGTGAGGAGGGCGTCGCGGAACGGGACCTTGATGGGGGCAAACACCTTCATGGGGATCGCGGCGCCAACCCATGTGAGAGTCCCGATCGCGAAGGCCGCAATGAACCACAGCGGCTGCATGTCCTTGAAGGCTCTTTCAAACTCTTCTGGTTTGATCGAGCGGGAGACCACGAAGACCACGATGGCAACGAAGAGCACTGCAATGAGGATCTTGGCGGGGCGCTTCTGCCACCACTTCTGCGACTTGGGGGTCGGAGTGGTTGGGGCAAGGGTCATTGCTGGTCCTCTGCGGGTGGGGCTCGTCTGCCTAGGTGGCGGTTTCCCTCAACTTTAGCTTGTTCTCCGCGTTGTGTCGGAGGTTCGTTGTAGGGTCGAAGGCATGACAGAACCTTTGTTTTCGTCCTCGGGCAGATCCCTTGAAGATGAGGTTGCATACATGGTTGGCAACCTGCTCGCCAAGCATGAGCGCCGCGTGGATAAGTTCCTCAAGCGGCTCAGTGTGGGGACGAATGACGGGCAGAAGGCCCTGCGAAGGCTTGACGTTGCCTTCCTCACCGTCGCGGCAGGGACTGGGGTTGCTAAGGGGGTTGGCACCACAGCGCGGAAGAACCTGAAGATCCCCACCAGGGCGATAAACCGGGCGGCTTCGGTGAGCCTGCTGTCGTTCACAGCGCTGTACATTCTTGGTCACGCGCGCGTGCGGGGACTTTCCACGGCTGACCCCCGCGTGCAGGACGCGGTGCGCAATGCGCTCATGGCCAGCGCAGCGCTTCCCATCGGGCAGATGTTGATAGAGAATCTTGCCCGGTTTGCGCGGCCGGCAGTGGGTTTGCCGACAGATCCGCGCACCTGGTTTGTCATGGCTGCGGGTGTGGCGGGCGGCGGGATTGCGGGGAACGCCCTCGGCAAAGGGATAGTTGAGTCCGTTTACGGAGCTTTTGGGGACGCGGAGATTCCGGTTGACATCGATTTCGCGACGGCGGGCGGGCCGACCATCATCGACATGGACGACGTTGTGGTGGACGAGGGCGCCTGAGGTTCAACGTATACACAAGCCCCACGGCGGGCGGCCTATCCTTGAGGTATGACAGAAATTCTGGTTGGCCAGCCCCTGCTCACGCTGTTTCTAGTTGTGGCGCTCGGGGCGGCGGTCGGAGCCATCCGCATTGGCCCCATTCGTCTGGGAGCAGCGGGTGCCTTGTTTGTTGCCCTGATTGTTTCTGCGGCCAACCCGGAACTGTCTGAGGGGTTCGGCCTCGTCCAACAGGTGGGGCTGGCGCTGTTTGTTTATACCGTGGGGATTGCGTCGGGTGCGACGGTGGGGAAGGCGCTGCGGTCGAACGTGCCGCTGATGGTCGGCGCGGTTGTCGCCAGCGTCCTCGGCGCGATTGTTGCGGGAGTGGTTGGTGGTGCGCTGGGGTTGCCGAGCGGGCTCAGCACCGGCCTGTTTACGGGCGCCCTGACTGCTGCTCCGGCGTTGGATGCGGCAACGCGCATGGTTGGGGGGACGGACCCGGCGGTGGGGTACTCGACGGGGTATCCGGTTGGTGTCCTGGTGGGGATCGTTGTCGTGACACTGATCGCGGGGCTGTCGTGGACTGGGAAGAAGGACACTCCACCGCTGGCCGGACGTGGTTTGCATGCACTGACGGTGCGGGTGACGGAGACGATCCAGCCCAAGGATATTCCCGAGTGGGCGGACCAGACCGTGCGGTTCTCCTACGTCAAGCGTGAGGGGAAGACGCGGGTCCTAGTCCCCGGTGAAGAGTTGCGCGAGGGCGACGAAGTGGTCGTTGTCGGCGAGCCCGGTGGTCCCGAACACGTCCTCGAAGAAATCGGTGTTCCGGTCCCGGGGCACCTGGCGGATGATCGTTCCGAAGTGGTGTTTGAGCGGATTGTGCTCTCCAACGACTCCCTGCCCGGTCGAAGTGTCGCCGATCTGCAACTGCCCGCGCAATACGGCGCAGTGGTGACGCGGGTGCGACGCGGGGACTTGGACCTGTTGGCGCGTGAGGATCTGGCGTTGCAGGCAGGCGACATCTTGGCGGTGGTGGCGCCGGCCAGCGAACTTGGCGCGGTGAAGAAGTACCTAGGGGATTCGCAGAGGTCGATTGCGGAGCTTGACTCACTCTCGATCGGGGTGGGACTGGTTCTGGGGATTCTGGCCGGAATGGTGTCACTGCCGCTACCCGGCGGACAGATGTTCCAGTTGGGGGCTGCGGCGGGACCGCTGCTGGTCGGACTGATTCTTGGGGCCCTGCGTCGAACTGGGCCGCTGGTGTGGTCGATGCCGGAATCGGTGAACCTAACGGTTAGGCACCTAGGGATGCTGTTGTTTCTCTCGGCGTTGGGGTTGTCGGCGGGTCCGCAGGTGGCGGAACTGCTGCGTGGGCCTTTGGGGGTGAAGGCACTGCTGTGCGCGCTGATCGTTGCGATCGTGGGTTGCGTGGTGATGGTGGTTGCCGGGTGGCTGGGAGGAATGTCCGCGGCACGCACAGCCGGGGGAGTCGCTGGGTTCCTGGGGCAGCCCGCCGTGTTCCAGGCGGCTGATGCCCGGGTGCGCGATGAGCGGATCGAGAGCGCGTACTCGGTGCTGTTCGCCCTGGCGATTCTGGTGAAAATCTTGCTGGTGCCGCTGGTGTGGGTGCTGTAGGCGGTCCCAGCTTCCACCCTGACGGCGCCCCCGCCGCCTTTTGTGGTTTCCCCGCTCTGCCCAGGCCGCCCTGACCGGCGTCCGCCGCGCTGACCGGCGCCCGCCGCCGCGCCCGCCGCGGGAGCGCCTCCGAAACTGCCGCCCCGCCTGCCGCGACCTCGTCCCCGCCGCCGCGTCCGCCATGCCCCCAACCCCAAAGTCACCGCACGCTCCCGACGTGCACGGCACCTACGGAGGTCCGCCTCGGTTCCTCAGAGGTGCCTTGGTCCCCCGGAGGGGAGATTCCAGACGTTCCTGGGTTGCTTTTTCCACTTGCGGGGGACAAAGGTGCGTCTGAGGGACCGAGGGCGAAGGCATAGACCGAGGGACGTCCATTCCCCTTCTACAACGTGTTGACTACGCGTGCCGGGAACCTGGTGAACTCCGCCTGGTCCCCCACAGCGTCCTCGGAGCTGTACAGGTAAGGAAACAGGTCCCTGCGAATGCCAGATGTGACCTGCGGGGGACCAAAGGGCCGCCGGGGGACCGAGGGCGAAAGCGCAATCGGAGAGTTTGATGCATTGGTGGTCGGCCCGCGTGGGTCAGCCTGCCTGTGAGTCTGGGTTGGAAGATTGGGGCCTTTGACTGTTGTGCCGCGCAGGGCACCCAAGTATTCCGGAGCCGGTTATTCCTTACGGAGCGGGTTACGCCTAACGGAGCGAGTTTGGCCCCATTTGCCCTTGAATCACACCGTTATGCAAGCCAAGCGCGCTCCGTTAGGCGTAACGCGCACCCTTATGACATGGGGTAGCGCCGGGGGCGAGTGCGAGTGGGGCTGACGGTGCGAGTGGGGCGGGCAGGGGACAAGGGCCGGTGGCTGACTACGGCGCCGCCGTCCCCAACCTGTAGAACGTCGCCCAAAACCACAGCGCCGACAGCGTCGACAACCCCAGTGCCAGCGACTGTGCCGCCAGGTACATATTGTCGTTAAAGACCGGGTCCAAATGCGCTGTGAGCTGCGCCGGAACGCCCGTGGAGTACGACGTCGCGACCTCCTGCAACACGCCAAAGTTCGCCATCGTCCCGATGCCCAACATCAAACCCACGGCAAGCGACCCAACCCCAACAACCACCAGGAAAACCACGTACACCACGCGCAGGGGGTAGACCTTGGACGTCCTCTCCTCTATCGCATGGTGCCCAAGCAGCCACATCGCAACCAGCGCGCCCATCCCAATCGCGATCATGTCCCCACCGATTGTGTCGGACAGTCGATGCCACCGCGCTGTCACAGTGGCCGCGCCAATCGACGTCGCCCATCCCAGTGCAAGCAGCATGACAAGCCCACGCCAGCGGTACGAAACCACCAGCAACAGCGCAACCAGAATCGACATGGCAATCGTGGTGTGACCAGAGGGGAACGAGTTATGTGTGTTGTTCTGGTAGATGTCCGCCAGGTCGGGCCTCGGCAGCACAAAGCGCTTCAACACCTCAGCCAGCACCGCAGATGCCCCAAGTGTGAACATTCCCGCCGCCGCAATCCGCCATGACCTGCGAATCACCCCCAGGATCACCAACAGCACCATCACTACGCAAAGCGACGTCACCGATATGACATCCAGATTGTCGAGGGCGTCCGCGACCTCCGCCTGGGTTGCCTGCTGGGCCCCCAGCAGGGCCGCATTTTCCATGTATTGGCCCAGGTGAGTTCGCACCAACCCGATGTAGGTTGCGAAGAAGACGAGGACGGAAAGGACCGACATCCATACCCACCGCCGCCCAATCTGGCTGCGCAACGTGGTTAGAGCAGGCGGAGTCACCGGTGGTGTCCAGTAGGTTTCGGTCGAACTGTACCGCGATGCGCTCACGTCGGCTCCTTTCCTGGCTCTTGCTGCTCCAACTTTACTCAGTTCCCACTACGCTATGAGCATGGACTCAACTTGGGCAGAGCAAAGACGCCAGAATGCTCGTTTGCAGGCAGACCGCCTCCGCGAGCGGGAAGCAACCGAAAGTGCTCAGGCCGCCGAATACTTGAGACTGTTTATTAGTGCGGCTCGCCGCACCGGCCTCGAACCTGAACCTCTCCACGTAAGGGCCGGCGACGGAAAGCAGGCGAAAACCCCTTATCGCGGCTGGTATCTCAAGGCAGACAAATCAGTGGCGGTGGACGAGGACGGAAAGTTCTACATCCTCACCGCACCACTCACGCTGGCTCAGCGCCTACGTGGCGTAAAGCCAGAGCCGTCGCCCCCAACCCTGATCCTTGGGAAGGGGGGCCGTGACGGAGAGCAGATTGACCTCACTGAAGCCCTGACTATGCGCATTCCCACCTGGGCGGCGGGTTAGGGACTCGCGCCGCCGGAGGTGGCGGGCCAGCCCCGCTTCCGGTTGGAGCGGAGCGGAGGTGGCGGGGCAGCACCCACCGCCGACGGACTCCTAGCTCTGGGCCGTCTCGGGTGCGCAGACCTCAGCGAAAGCCGGAGTCTTCTCCGACAGTTCCGTGTAGGCAGTCATGATGGCTTCCTGATCCTCGGCCGCTGCAGCTTCCATTACCTTCACCTGGAGCTCGGAGATCGGCATCCACACCTCGCGGACTTCGGCGTTGGTGATCTTCTTGTCCAGCTCGTTGAGGCTGTTTTTGGTTGCTATCGACATTTCGCCGAGTTCTTCGGCGGACTCCCCGGTCTTGTCAGCAAACTCTGCGCTGAGCTCATCCAGTGAGGTCATGATGGTCGAGCACGCCTCATCCACTGTCTGGGCTGATCCGCTCTGCGCGCCCCCTGACGAACATGCAGCCATCGACAGGATCGCGACGGTTGCGGTAGCGGCGGCAAGAATCTTCTTCATAGCGGTGTAACCCTTCTCAGTTCTTCCCCGACTAACCGGGGCTCCCACGCAGGTGGGCTCTGTCCATTGTTCACAACCCCGGGTGAAATGTTGCGATGTCGAGGGCGAAATGTGGCAATTGCGACGAAACACCGTCTGTGGCAAGGGCGGGTGGGGCGATTCTGTGAAACGGGTGGGTAGTTGCCCCGCTTCCTAGCCCGTTAGTCCCAGACGGGTGGGTAAAGATGTGTGAAAGATGCTGTACGGGTGGGACAAAGGGCCCAAGTCGGGCAGATGTGTCGTGCCGTGCTCGCCGTGCGGCCTGCAACAAACCCGCTGGTCAAGACCCTGTTGCATTACTGAAGGCGCCTCAAGATGGCTGAATGAGCGGGAAAATCGCCCTCGATATCACCCGTGAAGCAACGTAGATTTCGCACCAAATGTGGGCATTGGTGCCTGCATTTTGAGCCCAACGTGCCTAGGAGGGGCGATGCGAAAGTCAACGTCACACAGTGAGAGAAAGCTGCGCAAAGTACGCACCGAGGTGGCGGGACGATCACCTCGGCGTGTTTTTGCCGCATACGCGGGTGTGGTGGCACTGCTGCTTATGGGAGTAGTCCCAGCAGCATCTGCCGTCGAGGACCCCGGATCTAGTGAGGGCGAGCCGCCCTCTAGTGGAACTTCAAGTGGCGATGCAGAAGAGCTGCTTGCTGGTTTGAGTAGTGATCCGCAGCTTTCAGTGGCGTCGGCATCGACCCTGGATCAACCGCAGAGTAGAGATTCTGCTCCCGCGGCCCAGGCGGCAGTGACACCTCAACCCCTGGTTGCTCCTGCGCCCCAATCAGAGCAAAAGAACGCTGAACCCGCGGGTGACCAACCTGAAAGTGGTGGGACCCAGGCGGATCCACCCGGCGGAACCGACCCGCCCGAGGACGCAGACCAGCAAAGCAAAGAGGACCCGCAGAGCGACGACGGGCAGGCCCAGAGCGGCACCAGTCGGTTGATGCTGTCCAACGATCCTATCCCGCTTGCCGACGCGGCTGCCACGGTCACGGTGACGACGAGGACGTTCGGGCCTGTTGGCTCGGTGACACCACCTCAGGTCTCAGCCAACATGGCCAGCACTGCCGGTGCTAACTATGAGTTGTACACCGTCATCTCCGGGCAGCCGGGTACTGCGACGGGCCTGACGTGCACCGTCCAGGCGGCGACGCCCGGCTCCTGTGTGATTGAGGTTCCCGCCGGCCAGGACAACCAGGCTTACTACGTTGTGCAAACCGGCGCGGCAACCGGGACTTACTTCAACCCGGTCCTAAACCTTGGTAACTCCACAACTCCAAACCGTGACACCAACTACCCCGGCCTCACGCCGAATTTGACCGCCAACAAGGCGGTCCAGATGCCAGCCCAGGCTGTCGACCAGTTCGGCAGCAGCAATCCGATTGCTATGTCGTTCGGTGCGGCAGTCAACTCGATTTCTAACCCTGTACTTCAGGCCAGGTGTGAGGCCGGTGTGAACATTGCTGTTGTGCTCGACGTCTCCGGCTCTATGGATACCAACGTGCAAGGCTACGGCACGCGTCTTGCCATGCTTAAGAGCACCTTCAATGACACGACGAACGGGATTCTTGCGGCTTTGAATGGGAGCCCAACGAAGCTGGCGTTCTTCAATTTCGCTACCAACTCACCGGCTTCTGGAAACACGAACGGGTGGAACGCTCCCGTGCCAGTAGCAGTGACGGACGCAAATATTGCGTCTCTACGTGCCAAGATTAATGGCCTTAGCGCCAGTAACTTCACGAACTGGGACCAGGCACTTCGAGCGGTGGCAGATGCCAACTCTGCACTAGGAGCAGCAGACAAGTACGATGTGGTCGTCTTCGTGACAGATGGAGCGCCAAACTACATCCTCGGCTCGAACGGTAGTGGAGGGCAGGCACCCAACGGTGCCAATGTGACGCTGAGGTCGATGGAGGCACCGATCTACCGCGCCAACGACCTCAAGAGCCAAAATGTTCGCGTCATCGGCTACGGAATTGCCCAGGGATCGACGGGTGCGGATAAGGCTCGGCAAAATCTGCGAGCCATCTCCGGTGTTAACCCCTCATCCGACTACTTTGTTGCCGAGGCCGATGCCCTTCGCGAGTACTTGCGTTCACTCTTTGGATCCCTGGCCTGTAACGTCCCCATCACTGTTGAGAAGTACACTCCCGGAGCAACCGCTGGAAGTTGGACTCCGAAGTCCGGTTGGAATATGGGTGTCGACGAGAATGCGGGCAGCGATGGAACTATGACCGATCCAGCCTCGACCCTCACCAACGCTTCGGGGAAGGCCGGGCCTTGGACCCTCAACTTTACGAGTGAAATGCAGAGGGGTGCTGTAACGGTCACTGAGGAAGATCGGACCGGCTGGCAAACGGCAAGTCCCGCAACCTACACAATCTCTAATATCATCACAGGCTCGCCAGAAAACACAGTGAATCTGCCGGCGAATGGTGTGATCGGTGATCTCAAGGCAGGTGATCAAGTCACCGTTAAGTTCTACAACGAAGAAATCACCACCCCGAGCATCGCGAAGAGCTTCACCTCCGTGGCTCAGGGGACGGGAGACCAGTTCCTGGTCAATTACCTGGTGACGGTTACCGGAGCTAACCAAGCCCTGAGCTACGACCTTGGCGATGTGCCGAAGTTTGCGCCCGGAGTGACTCTGGTGAGTGGCTCCGCACAGCAAATCGACAACCCGACTGACCACAACTCAGTTGGTCCAGAACGCAATATCCCACTGCCGCCAGCGGACGGCAAGTTCGTCACGGGAGTCGCCTTGCCCGCCAACGGCGTGCACTACTACCACGTGCAGTGGGCGGTGACCGTCGACAATGACGAGGTCGCCGGACATACCGAATGTGTGCCGCAGACACCAAACGAGGGTTACTTCAACTCGGCACAGCTTTACGTGGCAGGTCAGGACACGCAGGAAGCAACCGCCTGTGGTCCAATTACCCCGGCCGTGATCCCGGCTGTGACCAAGACAGTGGACAGCGGCTTCCCGGCGCAGAATGCCGATGGAACCTGGGACATTAAGTACACGGTCACAGTGACGCTTCCGACCAACGACACGGATAACCCAAATCATCTCAATGGCACCTACTCGCTGACCGACACCCTCAAGTTCGGGGCCGGAATCAGCGTCGTCAACGCGTCTTGGACACGCACCGGTACCCCGGGAGGTAGCTTCACGGGCAACAATGCGGTGATGGCCACCGACCAGATGCTTGCCTTCACGTCTCCGGTTCATGTCTATAACGTGACGGTTAAGGCCAGCATCAATCCTGCCCAGATAAACGACACCACCGATGTCTGTCTCCCACAGGGGGACTCAGGCTTCTTCAACCACGTGCTGCTTACGTCAGCGGGCGTGGACCGCGAAGATACTGCCTGCGCGCCGCCCGTGTTGACCTCGCCAACCGTGGCAAAGACAGCCTCGACCTCGACCAAGAATGCGGACGGGTCGTGGAAGATCAGCTACAACATCACGGTGACGAACACGTCCTCGACCGCGTTGAACTATTCGCTTAGCGACGACGCAGCTACACCACCGACCAGCGCGTCGTGGCAGGCCGGATCGTCATGGGCGAAGAGCAGCCCGGTTGTTGCGCCAGTTGCAACGGGTGGGACAGCGACGGTTGCGCCAGGCTGGAACGGCACTGGCGTCCTCGCCACCGGGAAGATCGGCGGCAACGCCACGCACACGTTCACGGTGTCGCGTAACGCCGTCCTCGACCCCGACGGTGAGTACGACTATCTACACTGCGAGCCGGGTGTCAAGACCACCGGCTTCTGGAACAGCGCCACCGTCACCAATGGTGTTACCACGGACGACCCCGCTGAGGCCTGCGCCCAAATCCTCACCCCGCGCATCAACGTGGAGAAGGGCGTCGCATCGGTCAACCAGACCGCTGTCGATTCCTGGACCGTGGTTTATGACGTGACGGTGAAGAACACGGGTAACATGCCCGGCTCGTTCGGCCTCACTGACGTGCCCAACTTCGGTGCTGGCTTCACGATCACCAGTCAGGGCTGGCTGGGCGACCCGGCAGACGCTCCCGGTTCAGGGGATGCTGATAACTACATCCTCAACGGACAAACCCTCACCTACCAGTACGAGGTCGTAGCATCGTTCGATCCAGAGGTGCTCGAGCCGGGCCTGGTGTGTGAAGCAGACCCAGATGACGCTGGTGCATTTATGAACCAGATCAACCTGGAATCGGACAGCGGACCCGACAGTGATCACGCCTGTGCGGATCCGCTCAGCCCAACCGTCACCAAGACCCTTGGGTCCGTGACGCAAGACCAAGACACAGGTGACTGGACGGTTACCTACAACCTGGTAGTCGCAGCACCATCGGGCGGAAAGGTTGAATCCCTCGCCTACTCACTGAGTGACACTCTGGCCGGCCTGCCGACCGGCGTTGCACGGGTGGGAACGCCTACCGTGACAGGTCCGACAGCCCTCAACGGAGGCACATTCACCGCGGCAAGCCCTGCGTGGAGTGGTGCCGGGGCGATCGGAACCGGAACCTTGCCTGTTGGTCAGGCGCACGCATTCACCGTCACTCAAGTGGTTAGTGTCGGCGCAGGCGCAGTGCCGGGAAACCTGGAATGTGAAGCAGGCACGCCGACCAAGGGCATCATTAACCAAGCCACCGTCACCAACGGTGTCGGCGGCAACAGCGATGAGGCTTGCGGGTCACTTGAGGTGGGGTCGTGGACTCTGGTGAAATCCTCGAACCCGACCTCGGGATCCACGGTTACTCCGGGTAGCACCATCACCTACACGCTAACGGTCAACAATCCCTCCGAAACGGCAGTTACAGGTGTGGTTGTTACCGACGACCTCTCTGACGTCGTCAACAACGCGACACTCAACACTGCGGGACTCCCCGCAGGCGTCACCTATTCGGCAGCTTCCCAAACGCTCACCTGGGCGGCAGGAACGCTGGCGGCTGGCGCGACGAAGACAGTCTCCTACACGGTGACTGTCAACCCCGACGCATACGGTGTCACACTGCGCAACGTTGCTACAGGAGACGGCTCGGTACCGCCGGAAACTTGCCCGACCGATTCCTCGACGTGCAGTACCATCCACGGCACCGACCCGGCCTGGACACTGGCGAAGACCGCGAACCCGCCCTCGGGCACCACTGTTGAACCGGGTGACACCATCACCTACACGCTCTCCGCAACCAGCATGTCGAAAGACAAGGCAGTCAGCGACGTAGAGGTGACGGATGATCTCACTGCCGTGGTTGCATACGCGGATCTTGGCGCACTGCCAGCGGGTTTGACCTACAACGCGGACACCAAGGTCCTGACCTGGGATGTGGGAACGCTGACGGCGGGCACAACCAAGACGATCTCTTACTCGGTGACCGTCAAGGCTGATGCCTACGGAGTGACGATCAGGAACTTGGCAACAGGTTCTGGATCCGTGCCGCCGCAGGACTGCTCGACAGCGTCGCGCACCTGCACCACAACGCACGACACGGATCCAGCTTGGTCGCTGGTGAAGTCGTCTGATCCGGAAAGTGGGTCCACGGTTGAGCCCGGCGACACCATCACCTACACCGTCACGGCAACCAGTCTGTCGAAGGTGAAGGCTCTGTATGGATTGGTCGTCGTCGATGATCTCTCTGAAGTGCTGGACCACGCCGTCCTCGATGAGTCCGACCTCCCAGCGGATGCACTATACGATCCGGTAGACCAGATCCTCACTTGGAATGTGGGCCCTCTGCAAGCCGGCGCAGATAAGGTGCTGACGTACAGGGTCACGGTGAATGAGGACGCCGTCGGCGTTCACCTCACCAACGTCGTGACCGAAGGCGCCGAAGTTCCGCCACCGGTGCCATGCCCGGCGGGGAGCGCGGATTGCCGCACCACCGAGCACGACACGGATCCGGCCTGGTCGCTGGTGAAGTCGTCTGATCCGGAAAGTGGGTCCACCGTTGATCCGGGCAGCGAAATCACCTACACGCTGACCGCGACCAACCTCTCTCTCGAAACCGCCCTCGAAGGCTACGTCGCGGTCGATGACCTCTCTGACGTACTCAACAATGCGGTTCTTGACGAGGACGGGCTACCCGCTGGTGTCACCTACGACGCGGCAACCCAGCGGCTGACGTGGGCTGTTCCCACACTGGAGGCGGGCTCTTCAGCGGACGTTTCCTACACGGTGACAGTCAACGGAGATGCCGTTGGAGTGATCTTGCGGAATGCGGTCACTGAAGGTGGAGAAACGCCACCCCCGGTTGACTGCCCTGCAGAGGATCTCGACTGCCGCACCACCGAGCACTACACCCCGCAGTTGACCGTCTCCAAGCGCGTCATTGACGCTACGCAGAACGAGGACGGAACCTGGACGGTTCGCTACGACGTCACCGTGGCCAACATAGCCGGGTTTGGGACCACCTACTCCCTGACCGATACCTTGCAGTTCGGCGATGGGATCACGGTCGACTCGGCAACCTGGGATGGACAAACCAGCGGAACCTTCGTCGGCAGCAGCGGAGCCCTAGCAGTGGATGAGCCCATCGGGGATGGCATTCCATACCATTCCTACAGGGTGACCGCCAATGCGACGGTTGAGCCAGATGCCTGGTCCGAAGTGGAAGCGCAGCTGGCTTGCCCAGCACCCGAGAGTTCCGACAAGGGCGGCTTCCTCAACACCGCTGCGCTGACCTACCCGGGCAGCCAAGAAGAGGCGCAAGCCTGCACCGAGCCGGGGCTACCAACCGTGGCAAAAGCATTCGAGTCGGCCACCCAAAGTGATGAAGACCCAACCCAGTGGCAGGTCGCCTACACCCTCACGGTGACAGGTGACGGCCAGTGGCCAACGGTCTACTCCCTGAAGGACGTACCCGGATTTGCCGAGGGCGCCACCCCAACCGGCGGCACCTGGCAGCGTACGGACACCGACCCGGCCTCGCCGCCCGAAACGATTGGCGCAGACGGTCAGATCGCGGACGGCGTGGAGATCGATGCTGAAACAACCCACACCTACCGGGTGATCTGGACGGTGGATGTACCAAACGGAGTCGACCCTGACGTGCAGGAATGCAAGGTTCCGGGCGAGGCCGGTAACGGGTTCTTCAACGAAGCCATCCTCACCTCCGGTGGAGTCGAACAAACCGATGACGCTTGCGGTCCGATCGACACCGTGGTTCGCCCCAGTGTCGCGAAGACAGTGACCGGGTTGGTGCAGAACGATGACGGATCGTGGGACGTCACCTACGACGTTGTTGTCACCCTGCCAACCGGTGAAGAAGTGAACCCGAAGGGTCTGTCCGCTAAGTACGACCTCGTCGACGTCCTCGACTTCGGTGCCAGCATCACGATCCAGGCCGCGACATGGTCCGGAGGCGGTTTGGTTGATCAGCCCTTCGTGGATGGGTCAGCCGAAATGGCATCCGGCGCGGTGATCACTCCCGAAGATGCGGTACACACGTACACGGTTACCGTCAGCGCCCTCGTCGACAATGAGGCGTTTGTAGACGGCAGTGCGTACTGCGAACCGGAGAGTGAAACCGGGTCTGGCTTCCTCAACAGGGTGACGCTGATCAGTGCGGGAACCCCATCGGAGGATCAGGCTTGCACTGAGCCCCCGGCACCGGAGTGGACCCTGGAGAAGACTTCAGATCCAGCCAGCGGCTCCACCGTGAAGGCGGGGGATAAGGTCACATACACACTCAAGGTAACCAACAGCAGTGATGAGGCCGACCTGCACGGGGCCGTCGTCAAAGACGACCTCAGTGACGTCCTCAAGCACGCGGCCCTCAGTGGCGATTTGGCTGCCGGTCTGAGTGTTGATGGTTCGACCCTGACCTGGGCGGTCCCAGTGGTTGCCAAGGGAGAGTCGGTGCAGGTTTCCTACACGGTGACGGTGAAGAAGGATGCGGTGAACGTTCAGTTGAAGAACGTCGCCACACCGGACTCACCCGGAGGTGTGTGTACGCCGGACAAGTGCTCGACGACGCACAAGGTACCGCCGACACCGACACCGACCCCGACGCCACCGACGCCGCGCCCGCCGGCACTGCCGAGGACGGGTGCCACGGTTGGCTCCATCCTGCTCGGCGGATTGGTGCTCGGCGCCATTGGCTACGGTCTGAAGAGAAGGAGTCGGATGGGAGCGTGACCTCCATGACGAGGACGTGTAATCCCGGCTAGGCACGGCGGGGATAACGCCTCAGGAAAGGCGAATGGCGGGCAACCGGTGAGAACTGGTTGCCCGCCATTTGGTGTGAAAAATGGAGTGGAGAAGTTACTACTTCGCAGGTGAGCGGGAACACATTATGCTATAGGGGTGCCGAACGCTAGATTTCCCACCATCGAACGATCACGGGCGCTCGTTGATGAAGAGAGTGGGCCGACTCCACTCACCCTGGTGCGCGCCCCTGCCGGGTACGGGAAGACCACGGCTATTGCGCAATGGCTCAACCGCCCAGGCATGGCTCACTTCGAACAGATCTGGGTGCGTTGCTCCAGAATTGAAGAAGACACAGAGCGCTTTTGGGCTCTACTCGGTGAAGCGCTGGGACGGTCGGCTTCCTCCCGTGAACTGGTTGCGAAGGCCAGGGAATGGGGACTGACTGAACGCGAAGTGGTCGAGCGAACCGTCGAGCAGTTGGACGGGCCGACAATGATCGTTATCGACGACTACCAGTTGGCGACTTCCCCTCGGTTGGACCTGGCGTTGCTGGAACTCTTGGAACTAAGTGACAACCTCTTCCTCACCGTCCTCTCCCGACGCAGGAACTGTCTTGATGGCCCACTGTTTGCAAGCTTGGTTCCCACCACGTACATCGGTGTGGAGCAGTTGGCCTTCACAGACGAGGAGGCGCGGGAGTTTGCTGTACTACACAGCGTCGACCCCGCAGCGGTCCCAAAGTTTGTCACCACGTCAACTGCCGGATGGCCGATGGCGCTCAGTGCAGCTCTCAAGGGGTTGCAAGAAGGGCGCTCTCGCGTCCAGTTGGAGGCACTTCGCACACGCTTCACCATGCAACAACTTGAAATGGTGGACCATCCGGATGCCCGCACCGTCCTGGCCCACATTTCTCTCTGCGAACTGATTGACCTGGCGACGCTGGCGGAGACCCTTGACCTCCCACAAGAACACGTGGCAGCAGTGATAACGGCTCTAGAAGAGCGGGGCTTGGTTGAACAGAGGCTCTTCCCCAGTGGAGAGCGCTACCGGGTTAACTCGGGACTTGAGCCGTCCTTTCAGCACCTAAACCTTCCTGATCTTGGCAACGGTGACCGGGCTGAGCTGCGCCGCCGCCACGCCCTCGGCCTTGCCGTCGATGACCCCGACACCGCCCTCGCCCAACTGCTGCAGATTGGCGACTATGCGATGGCAGAGACGGTATTGATCGGAAATTATCTCTCTGTGCTTACCAACCCTGCACGGTTTGCAGAGCTTCTTCGCTGGGTGCCAATAGGTGACCTGCGCGACCACCGTATCCTCACGTCAGCGCTCTTCCTCATCGAGTTGCGCGACCCCCGCACCCCACCAGCAGTGTTGGACAAACTGCACGCGTCACTGCGCGAAGCAGCGAACCAGAAGGGAGGCAAAGACGTTTCAGAAGCAGACGTCCTCGCACTGACCTCCCTTCTCATCGCTGAGCGCTTGCGGGGCACCACATCGAACACGCTGAAGATTGCGCGCGAACTCGAAAGCAAAGTGCTGGAGCTGCCCGCCGATCGGGAAGCATCGATTGACGGTTCCATATCATTTGTTCACGCCGCAGTGGGATTGACGGGGCTGCTCAACGGCGACGTGGCGCTGGCTAGACGCGGGTATCAACGCAGTCTTGAGTGGGCGCAGGCGCAACTTGATGAGGTCTCCCAGGTTCGCGCCTGGTCAGGGTTAGCGGCCACGGCTGCAACAAGCGGCTTCCTTCAAGAGGCGCGCAACCTCTTGGTTTACGCCGAGCGCGCTATGGAAGCGTCTGGGTTCAGGGGCTCAACATTGGCTTGGATGAACAGGATGACCGCGCAGGCACTACTCGCCGCTGAGGAAGGGAACGAGGAATGGTTTCACACCGTCCTCGAATCCGTGGAACCCCACTTGGAGAGGGCTGAGCAAACTCCGATCATTGTCCTCGCAGAGATCCACATGGCTCGCATGGCTCACGGTTGTGAGGCGGGCCTTGGTGTTCTGCGTCGTCGTCTGCCTCAAATCGAGGCGATATTCCACACCACCCCGTACATGCGCGCCACACTTGTTGCCACCCGGGCCGATCTTGCGACCTACCTGGGTGGATACGCGGGCGCCCGGCACATGCTAGAGAAGCTCCCCAAGGAACACCCCGTCGTACGACTCTCAACCGCGCGTTTGGAACTATACAGCGGCAATAACGACGCGGCTCGCGAGATCGCCCTCGGGCTACTTGGAGAGAACCTCTCTTTGCGGCGCCGTGCGGAAATCGGACTGATTCTGGGGGTGGCGCTCGGGGAGCAGGGAGACGTTGCAGGCGCGGCGGAAGCCTTGACCCCGGCCGTGGAACTGAGCAAAGACCACGGTGGTTCAGTGGTCTACGGAACCGTGCCGCAGGCGGCACTCCTGGAAACCCTGCGGGCATCCATCACTCGCCTCGCGAAGCAGGGTGACGCCCTGTTGGTCAGGGACTTCAAGCGTCTCCTAGAGTTGGTTGAGAACCTCCCTGAGACTCTGGTAACCGAAAGGTTTGAGGCGCTCAGTGTCGCTGAGGAGCGGACCTTACGCGCCCTCGTCGACTTTCAGACCCGCGCGGAGATCGCCAAGGCCCTGTTCGTCAGCGAGAACACGGTCAAGTTCCACCTGCGGGGCATCTACCGAAAACTGGGGGTATCGAACCGCGATGAAGCGATCAGGGAGGCTCGTAACCGGTTCCTGATAGTGAAATAGGCTAGTTGCGGTCGCCCGCCCACGCTTCTTTCAACTTCAAGCGGGGCCCGGTTCGCAGTACAGACGAACGGTAGATACGGGCTGCGATCGCAATCACCAAGGCATCGCTCAGTGCCAAAATCAGCAGGGACAAAACCGGCTCCCACCAGGCCACGCCACCCATGAACATGCGTACCGGCATGGCCACAATCGATGTGAAGGGCACATAGGAAGAGACCGCCATGACGGTCGGGTTGGTGCCGAACAGGATGACGATGAAGTACGGCGCCATCACCAGCATGATGACTGGGGATAGTACCGAACCTGTGTCCTCAATGCGGGAAACCAGTGAAGCTGAGGCCGCGAAAATGGCCGCGAACAACACAAAGCCAAAAATGAAGAAGACGACAAACCACAGCATCGGGGCAGTGAGCATTGACAGGAGTGAACCCTGCCCTGTGATCACTAGGCCGAGGACGCCCGCCAGAACAACCGCGGCGGTCTGACCGATTGCCAAGAGTGAGATACCGAGGATTTTGCCGGCGAGAAGGACTCGGGAGGAAACCGCGGAAACGAGCAGCTCCACCGTCCTCGTCTGCTTCTCCACCACCGTGTTTTGGGCGATTGTCGACCCGAAGGTCATCACCGCCATCATGAAAATAATGCCGAAAACCAGTGAAACAATGTAGTTGAGGCCGAACTGTTCCTCTGACGTGCCAGGATCCAGCAGCTCAACCTCGGGAGAAATTGACGTCGCCATGGTCACGATCGCGGGGACTTCGTCGAGGGCGACCACCTTGTAACGCAGGGGGGCATCAGAGTTGGTTACGGGGATGACAGCAGCATCAACGGTTTCGTCCTCGACCCACTGAATCGCCGTCGCGTCATCCGGGGCGACATGCAGGTCGATCATCGGCGCTCCGGCAAGGACCCCTTCAGTTTCGGAAACGACCGCCACAGGCGTGGCGTTGGTGCCACGGCCTGCAACAACGCCACCAAAAATAGTGGTTGCTAAGACGGCGACAAGCAGGATCACCGTGGAAATGATGAAGGACTTGGTGCGGACCTGGGCCAATACTTCGCGTCTGGCGACCAGCCAAGTTGCGTGAACTGGGTTTGCGGTAGGGGTGGTCATGATGTGGCCTCCTGGGAGTCTTCGTCACTGGTGGTGCCCTCGACGACGTCTCGGAAGATAACGGAAAGTGGTGTTGTGACCGCGCCAAAACTGGTGAGGGGCCCCCGCGCAGTCACTTCTGCGACCAGCGCGCGCATGGCCGACTGCTGGGCATCGGCAGCGCCCTCGACCGTCAGGACAAGATCGCTGACAGGGGGTTGGCCCCACTCGGAAGTGGCCTCTTGCGCCTCGACCGCGGCAACGCCGGGGAAGGCTGCAACCCACCCCAGATCCTGGGGTGCGACAAGGCGGAAACGGTCTCTGGTGTGCTCGCGGCGCAGGTCTTCGATGCTGCCGGCGGCTAGAATCCGCCCCTCGGAAATGATCACCAGGTCGTCACAAAGCCGTTCAACCACGTCCAGTTGGTGGGAGGACAGCAGAAGTGGGATTCCGCGGCGGGCGTTCTCCGTGAGGACGGAAAGAATAACGTCGACCGCCATGGGGTCGAGTCCGCTGAACGGTTCGTCAAGGATCAACGCGGTCGGGCTGTGCACCAGGGACACCGCGACCTGGGCGCGCTGCTGGTTACCCAGAGAAAGATTCTCAATCGGGTCTTTCGCGCGGTCTGTGAGATTGAGGCGTTCCAACAGCTCATCACTGTTCGCCGCCGCCCGCATCTTGGAGAGGCCGTGCAGTTGCGCGAAGTAGATCATCTGATCACGCAGAGCCATCTTGGGGTAGAGGCCGCGTTCCTCAGGCATATAGCCGAAGGAACGCCTAGTGGCCTGGTCCAGTTCCACGCCGTCCAGGGTTACCGTTCCGGCGGAGGGGGCGAGGACGCCCAAGATCATGCGCATGACCGTAGTCTTCCCAGCGCCGTTGGCACCCACGAAACCGGTGAGGCGCCCTCGTTCAACAGAAAAACTGGCATTATCAACGGCCAGACGGTCGCCGAAACGGCGGCTGAGGTGATGCGTTGTTAGAGTCATGGATTCCAGGCTACAGGCCTCGCGTTGGGGTCTCCAAGCTCCGGGAAGCGCTCCGCGGGCTGGGTTGGGCTAGGGTTTTCCGTCTAGATTCAGGGTCTTGCCGTGCCATCGCTGGCGAAGCCAGCGGTCGTGGGAGGCAATAATCACGCTCCCCGGATAGTGGGGAATATCGGCCTCCAACGCTGTTGCCAGTGCAAGCGACAGGTGATTGGTGGGCTCGTCGAGAAGTAGGAGCTCCGGCGGGACCGCCAGCAGTCCGGCCAATTGGACGCGTCTTTGCTGACCGACACTCAAGGATGACAGAGGTCTGCTGAGATCGCGGGGTTCGAGGAGTCCGAAGTATGAGAGAGGGATTGCTTCAGCAAGTCCCTCGCCGACGATGTCGGCGTAAGCCTGGGCTGCGGTTCTGCCCTGGCCGCGATCGTTCGGATCCGCGATTAGGACGTGCTGGCTGAGCAGGCCGACCGTGCCGCGGCCGCCGGGCCTGCTGTGGCTTCTTGGCTTGCTGCGCGAGCCCGGTTTGTTGCCCCCCGTTGGTAGTGTCACGCTTCCCGCCGTGGGCTGCAGGTTCCCAGCCAGAACAGCGAGCAACGTCGACTTGCCAGAGCCATTCGCACCCGTCACCAAGAGGTGCTCGCCCTTCGACAGGGAAAAGGACACCTCGCAGAGCCGACCTGCAACGGTGATGCCGCTCGCTGCAACGGCACTGCGTTCCACATCTGCCCCGGTGGGAGCTCCAAGTCCACTGAACTGCAACTGACGTGGAGGTTTTGCGATCTGGTCCTCTTCCAGATCAGCGAGCCGCCGCTCTGCATCACTCACCCTGCGTGAAACAACCTTCGCGTTGCGGTCCCCATAGAACTTCTTGGCAATACGTGACTCGGTGCGTGGACTCCAATCCGCGTGGCCAACCGTGTGGCTCGACTTCACGGAAGATCGCAGACGCTTCAACTCAGCCTGCTCCTCACGGAAACGGCGCTCCCAACGCTCACGCTCTGCTTGACGGTGAGTCAGGTACTCAGAGTAGTTCCCAGAAAACCGCGTCACCCCGAGGCCGCTGGAGAGGCCGCCATCTTGCCTGTCGCGGACCAGGGTGTGCGGGCGCGGTGCCGGGTCAAGGTCGATGAGGACGCTTGCGGCCTCGTCCAAGAATGCTCGATCATGACTGGCGAACAGCACGGGGCCCTGCCAAGTCGCGAGTGAATCTCTCAGGAACGTGATCGCCGCGTCGTCAAGATGGTTGGTGGGTTCGTCGAGCAGAAGGACTTCGGGCTTGCTGAGCAGCAGCCACGCCAGGGAGAGGCGGGCCTTCTGCCCACCTGAAAGTGCGTGTGTCGGCCTCGACGTGGGGACCGAGTCAAGGCCAAGGGCGCTCAGGGTCGCGGAAATCCTAGAGTCGAGGGTCCAGATGTCGAGGCGTTCGGCCTCATGTAGAGCATCGGCGTAGCGGTTTTCGGCCTGGGAGCTTTCCGGGTGGGTGGCGAGGTCAGTGGCGGCCTCGGACAACTCATGTTCCGCGGCGCGGCTGGGCCGGACGGCGTCCTCGAGGGCTTCCAGGACGGTTGCGTTGGGTGAGAACGGGGGCTCCTGGTGGAGAAGCCCGAAAGTGGGGGTGAATCCGGCCCCCTCGGCGGATACCGTGCCGGAATCGGCCTCGAGGAGGCCCGCGATGATCTTGAGGAGGGTGGTCTTTCCGCTGCCGTTCTCGCCGATTAGGCCGACGACCTCGCCCGCTGAGACGGTCAGTGAAACGTCAGTGAGGACGCGCCGGTCCGGGAAGGACTTCGAAATACCGTCGACGCGCAGGTGTGTGCGGGAGTTCTGTGGGGTCATGTTCGGTGATCTCTCAAGAGTTGAGAAGAACCTGCCGGGCCAGTGTTCCCAGGTCTGCAGGGGGCAGAGCGCAGGGGGCCGCGGGCGCAGGACTGAATCACTTAAATGAACACGCAGCTAGGCTAACGCGGGATTGCGCCTCCCCGCAAGGGGTGCGTAGCCCTAGTGGGCGTGCGTGCTGCCCGTGCTGCACGCGTGCGCCGCCAGGGATGGGGTCACTCGGGTCCGGTGAGCAGATGGAAATCTAGGGAGTGCCCGGAAACGCTGACTCGGGCCTGTTTCAACTCGGCGGATGAGTCTCGGGGGCTCGCGGTGAACGAGATATCGAGTTCACCGGTGCGGGTTTGGGGAAACAACATGCCGGTGGAGGCTATGTAGTCGTCCCAGTTCGGGAGGTCTGCGTGCCAGAGCGTGGTCCCGTCCTCGGGCGAGATTGCGAAGACCGTCCCCGCTAGTGGCGCGATCGTGTGTTCGAGGCCGGACGGAGCGCTCCAGTTCTGTCCTGACAGTTCCGCGTTGCAGACCTGCAGCATGACGATGGCTTCGGCACTCGCGATCCATTCGCCGTCATCGCTGGTTGCAGGGATCCGCGTGCAACCGCCGCTGCTACCGACAAGCCAATCCTCACCGGTTACGAGGTCAACGCCGAGCAGTCCGCGCGAAAGTGTGCTGTTTGCGGCGTCCCAGGTGGAACCGGGCACGTCAGACCTGGCAGTGAGGCGTTCGCCCTCGCGCGAAATAGTGACGGGAATCTGGTTGAAGAACACGAGGGTTTGGTCGAAAAGGCGGTGTTCTGCGTCAGAGGTGCGGGAATAAAGCAGGGCATCGAGGCCGGTGGCGAGTGCGTCCTGCGCGCTCATGGCTGAGATGATTTCGCCTGTTCGAGAGTCGAGCAGCGCCAGAATGTCGCGGCTCCGGGTTGCCTGCGACATGGTGAGGGCAGTTGTCTGGGGCGTGTAAGAGTGAATGGTGACAGGGTTGTGGGCTCCGCGCCAGGTGGTTGTCCACGTGTCGGCGGTGACGTTCACTTGCGACACTACCGAGCCAACTTCGTGGGTGACCTGGGTGGCGTTGAAGATATTTGGGGACAGCTGGGCGGCAACGAGCAACCCGACGACGAACATGGCGCTACCAATCCTTGACGCGCGAGGGATATCTATGATGCCTCGGCGTTCAACAGCTGTTAGTGAGGGAAGTGTTGCTGCACCTGCGAGGATGCATAGCAACGCTCCGCCTGCACCGACCTCTCCGGGAAAAATCAGCCACCAGTACCGCACAGATGTGCTCGCGGAAGTTCCGACCATTACGAGCAGGGTGACGGAGAGAGCGACTACGAGCCACCGCAGGACTGTCCCAACCTTGGCCGCCGCGTTGTAGCGCGCGTTGGCTCGGTCCTTGGTGACCAACCAGCAGATTGCGAAGATGGCCGACAACGCGACGAGCAGTCCCAATCCGAGGTCGTGGAGGGGTCGACTCAGTTTGTCACCCCATACTTGGTCCGGAAAACGCAAGTCGGTGGTGAGCGCAGCCATCCAGTCCCATGACAGTAGAACCCCGAGTAGGGCCCAGATTGCTCCGGCAACCCACAGCAGTGATCCGATGCCGAGGCGTGTGTAGAAGTGTCGGCTGCGTTGGCGGCGCAACCCTGAGCCGCCGCCCCGCCGACTTGAGCCGCCCTGCCCACCCGAGTCGTCCGGCCCACCCGAGCCGCCATCTTGCGAGCCCGAGCCGCCATCCTGCGAACGCCTCTGGGCGTCTCTCAGTTCGGCTGCGCGATGGGCTGCGAGGGTGGAGGAGGTCACATGTCTATCGTAGGGCGTGCGCCGAGCCCTTAGAGTCGCAGGCGTCACCTGCTCCGGTCTCTAAGGTTGCCGCCGACACGTAAGGTTGCCTGGAATTCGCACGAACGGCGGCAACCTTATGTGTCGGCGGCAACCTTAGGGGGGAGTCCCCCAAATGTATACGTTGGGACGAAATGTGCCTCTGGGGTGAGTACCCCACGCGATCATTTGGCCCCCACGTAAACATTTCACAACGTGGGCGCGGGCCTGGGTGTGGGTGCCGGGGCACTGCCTCGTGGCGTGGGCGTGGGCGTGAGCGTGGGCATGGGCGAGGGCGAGGATGCCGGTGCCGGGGCTTGGGTGCCGGGGCACTGCCTTCGGCGGCCAGCCTTGGTCGAGACTAGAGCCGCCGGACTGGAGCCGCCGGACTGGAGCGGCCGGATTAGAGCCGCCAGACTGGGGCGGCCAGACTGGGCGAGCGGACTGAGACAGCCGGACTTAGAGCCGCCGGATTAGAGCGCACCCTCAAACTGCGAGTTGTACAGACGCCAGTAGGCGCTGCGGCTGCGGATCAGCTCTTCGTGAGTGCCCTTCTCAACAATCGCGCCGTTCTCCATCACCAGGATCAAGTCTGCCTCACGAATAGTTGAGAGCCTATGCGCGATAACGAAGGAAGTGCGTCCCTTCTGCAGGGCATTCATCGCATCCTGAAGTAGGCGCTCAGTGCGGGTATCAACCGACGAAGTCGCTTCATCCAAGATCAGGATCGGCGGCTGCGCCACGAATGCGCGGGCAATTGTCAGCAGCTGGCGCTCACCTGCCGAAAGGTTAGAAGCGTCCTCATCCAACTCTGTCTCATAGCCCTTCGGGAGTTGACGCACCAGGCGGTCGACGTAGGTCGCTTTTGCCGCAGCGATGATCTGTTCGTCAGTCGCATCTTCATTGCCGTAGCGAATGTTGTCGTTGATCGTCCCGGCGAATAGCCACGGATCCTGCAGGACCATACCGGTGCGACGACGAACATCGTCCCGTTTGAGTTGTGCGATGTCCTGCCCATTCACCGTGATCTTGCCTCCGTCCAGCTCATAGAACCGCATCAGCAGGTTCACCAGAGTGGTCTTGCCAGCCCCGGTTGGGCCGACGATCGCGACCGTCTGTCCCGGCTCAACCACAAACGAGAGGTCCTCAATCAGAGGCTTGTTCGGAGAGTAGCTGAACCTTACGTGTTCAAACTCAATCCGTCCCTGGCCTTCAACCGGTGCTGGCGCTTCGGGGTTATCCGGCACCTCATCGGCCTCATCCAGAAGCTCATAGACGCGTTCAGTTGACGCAACTCCAGACTGGACTGATGCTGCCATTCCCCCCAGTTCGGCAAGTGGTTGGTTGAAGAGGCTTGAGTACTGGATGAATGCCTGCACACTACCCAGCAACAGAGAGCCTCCAGCGACCATCACGCCACCTACCACCGCAATGCCGACATAGACCAGGTTGCCAATGAAGCTCATCATCGGCATCATCAGGCCCGAGAGGAACTGGGCCTTGAACGCGGCCTCATAAAGTTCCTCATTCTCATCAGCAAACTCTTTCTCAAAGCGCTTCTGCTGTCCGAAGACTTTGACGAGGGCGTGCCCCGAAAACGACTCTTCGACTCGAGCATTAAGGCGGCCAACCTTGAGCCACTGCAAGCTAAATGCCTTCTGCGACTTTGGGCCGATGATCCCGAAGATGACGCCCAGGAGGGGGAACGACACCAGGGCGATCAAAGTGAGCTGCCACGAGATGGTCAGCATCATCACGAGCGCGCCAATCACTGTGAAGACAGAGGTGATGGCCCCAGACATTGACTGTTGCAAAGTGTTGGTCATGTTGTCGATGTCGTTCGTGACCCTGGAGATCAAGTCCCCGCGCTTGACCCTGTCAAAGTACGACAGGGGAAGACGGTTGATCTTGTCTTCAACCTCCCCACGGAGCTTCCACATTGCCCGAACCATGACCCGATTGAGGACGTATCCCTGCAGCCACGAAAACACTGCTGCACCAACGTAAAGCGCCAAGACTAAGAGAAGGATATTCGCCAGATGATTGAAGTCGATCCCAGCACCCGGAGTGACGTCCATCTTCGCTACCATGTCGGCCATTTCAGTTTGGCCAGCAGCGCGCAAACCCGCAATGGCCTGCTCTGTCGTTACACCTGAGGGGATCTGATTGGAGATGTACCCAGAGAAGAGGACGTCGGTGGCGCGGCCAAGAATCCGTGGCGCAAGCACCGTCAACACCACGGAGGCAGCACCGACAACTGTCACAAGGATCATGCGGATCCAGTAGGGCTTCAGGAGCCCCATCATTCGCCAGAATGAGGGCCAGAAGTGCTTCGCTTTTCGAGCGACACCTTCAGCCCCGCTCATCCCCGCGTTGGCTGCGGCGGATTCCGCAATCTCCAGTACTTCTTCATCACTAAGTGGGGTGGGGTTCACGTCAGTCATCAGGACACCTCCGCGCCCAGTTGTGACTCAACAATCTCCACATAAGTGGGACTTGTCTTGAGTAGTTCAGCGTGCGTGCCGGATCCAACAACCCGTCCGTCCTCGATTACCAAAATCTGCTCTGCCTCAGTGATCGTTGAGATTCGTTGTGCGACGACAATCTTGGTGGTATCTGGGAATTCCTTCCATAGCGCTGCGCGCAGTCGGGCATCCGTCGTAAGGTCGAGGGCGGAAAAAGAGTCGTCAAAAATCAAAACCTCTGGGTTGCGAACAAGGGCGCGCGCAATGGAAAGGCGTTGGCGCTGCCCGCCGGAAACATTCGTTCCGCCCTGGGAAATCCTCGCCTCGAGTTGTCCTTCCATATCTGCGACGAAATCCTCTGCTTGGGCAACGCGCAATGCAGCCCAAAGTTCTTCATCCGTTGCATGTTCATTTCCGAAGCGCAGGTTCGTGGCCACTGTACCGGCAAAGAGAACAGGCTTCTGCGGCACGTAGCCAATGGTCGACCACAGGTTCTCGAGTTCCTGATTCCGCACATCTTCGCCACCGACAAGGACGGCCCCGTCTGTCACGTCGACTAAGCGAGGGATGAGGTTGACCATCGTTGTCTTCCCCGCAGCCGTCGAGCCAACTACGGCCGTCGTCTGCCCCTTGGGTGCAACGAAAGAAATGTTCGCCAGTACGGGCTCTTCCGCGTCGGGGAAGGTAAACGACACGTCTTTGAACGCCACTTCACCGGGACTGGGCTGAACGAGGACGGGATCTGTGGGCTCTTCCAGAGTGGACTTTGAGTTGAGGACCGCGGTGATGCGTTCCGCGGAAACAACTGCCCGCGGGAACATCATTGCCATGAAGGTTGCCATGACAATCCCGAAGAGGACCTGGGCAATGTACTGCATGAAAGCCATGATCGTTCCGACTTCCATGGTCCCGTCATTGATGCGGATGGCTCCAAACCAGAGCACAGCCGTGGTTGTGACATTGAGGATCAACATCACCAGCGGAAACATGAGGACAAAGATTGAGCCGACATTACGGCCAACAACCATGATGTCGGTGTTCGCAACCAAGAAGCGTGCGGCCTCAACCCGTTCACGAACGAACGCGCGCACCACCCGGACCCCGGTGAGCTGCTCACGAAGAACCAGGTTCACGGTGTCGAGCCGCTCTTGGTATTCGCGGAACAGGGGAATCAACCGAACCATGATAAGTCCTGCGGCGACCAGCAAAACAGGGATGGCAACCGCGAGAATCCATGACAGGGAAGCATCCTGACGCAGAGCCATTACTATCCCGCCGATGGCCATCAAAGGTGCCATGACCAGCATGGTTGAACCCATCATGGCCAGCATCTGCACTTGCTGCACATCGTTTGTGTTGCGGGTAATCAGGGAGCCGGGACCAAAATGGTTCACCTCACGTTCTGAGAAGCCGGAAACCTTGGTGTAAACCGCATTGCGGATGTCACGACCCATTGCCATGGCGGCACGTGCAGCAAGAAGGAGCGCCAGCACGGACGCAGTGATCTGGATGAATGCGATCGCCAGCATCCACCCGCCACGTTGCCAAATCAACCCGATATTGCCCTGCGCAACACCCTGATCAATGATTTGGGCGTTCAGTGTTGGTAGGTAAAGCGCGGCGATGACCGACACCATCTGAAACACGATGACGCCGACGATGTACCACTTATAGGGCCCAAGGTACCTGGCCAGCAGTTTTCCTAACATTCCCAAATACTAAGGGCACCCTCCGACATTTGGCACGTGCCGTTTTTCACCGGAGCATTCCAGAGCGGTAACCTTGTCCTGTTCACCAAACCCTCAACGTCGAGCAGCCACGCGGAGTTAGTACGACCATGCCCTTTCTTGATTATCCACTCACCGAACTTCAGGCTTACCGTCCTGACGTTAGGGAGCCAGCAGATTTTGACGAGTTCTGGGCCGCAACATTGGCTGAGCACAGTGTGAAGGACCCGTCCTCGGCCATATCGATGACGCCATCGCGGTCCACACTTCATGTCATCGATGCATGGGACGTGACGTTTCCCGGCTTTGGAAGCCAAGTAATCCACGCTCGATACACGCGCCCGGCCGCAGTCACAGAACAGCTGCCAATCATTGTTGAGTTCGTCGGTTACGGTGGCGGACGTGGACTGGTCGAAGAGCACCTCACGTGGGCGGCTTCCGGCCTCGCCCACCTCATCGTGGATACACGCGGGCAGGGAACACGTTGGAGTGGCGGCGGCGACACGGGCGACACTTCCGATACGGATGCATCCGGCGGTGGCTTCATGACCCGGGGGATTCGCTCCCCGCATACCTACTATTACCGGCGTGTTTTTACAGACGCCGCACATGCGTTGCAGATCGCGAGGCTGCTTCCCGGCGTGGATCCAACCCGCGTGATCCCAACGGGCGGCAGTCAGGGCGGCGCGATTACATTGGCGGCGTCCGCCCTCGACGGAAATGTCGCCGGTTTCATGGCGAACGTGCCGTTCCTGTGCAATTTTGAGCGGGCCATTGGGCTCACTGGCGCGTACCCGTATCAGGAGATTGTTGACTATCTCAGTGTCAAACGGGACGACATCGACCTCGTCTTCAACACGCTGTCATACTTCGACTGCGTCAACTTCGCAAAGCGGATCGTGGCTCCCGGACTGTTTTCCGTGGGTCTCATGGACGAGACGACTCCGCCGTCAACCGGGTTCGCCGCGCGCAACTGGTGTCGGGGTGAGACCGCGATGGAGGTGTACCCGTTCAACGGGCACGAGGGCGGTGGCCCGTATCAGGTGCGCAAGCAAATCAAGTGGGTTCGGGACCTGCTTGGCTATGCCGCGTAGCCGAGGACCGCGAAGGCGAGGGCGTAGTCTCCGTCGTGGGATGCGGAGACGTGCCATCTCGGGTCTGGCACCGGGACAGTCGTCGTGAAGGCGTTAGCCATTGTCCCCGTGAGGTGCACCGATGGAACGCCCGAGGGCGTATGACTCACGACGATTTCTGACCACACAACTCCGTCGACTGGTAGTGGGAGGGGTGTCCCGCTGGCTTCGAGCGCCGCAACCCACGCTTTGAGCGCAGCTTCCTTAATTGCCCAAACTGCCGCCAGGTGGTCTGCGAGACGGTCGCCTTTGTGGGTTGCGCGCAACTCTGCGCGGCGGAGTTCCCTGGCGGTGAAAACCACGCCCGGCTCACCGAACCGCGACCCGACCGTGCTGATCTGCTGGGCCAGATCGGGGATGTGGACGATGTCGGTGCCGATGCCGAGGACACACACACCCTTGGGGACTCCAGGCGGGTCTGCGTTGGGCGGGGCGGGTGTCACGGCGAGTTAGTCGTCGAGTTTGTCTTCGGCGAGCAGTTCGCCCACCAGCGCCTCAGGATTTGCGCCTTCCCCAAGCGTGACTGCATCGGTGTCGAAGGACGCTGCCGCAAGGTCCAGTTGGCTGTTGTCGGGGTTGAAACCATCTTCGTTGTTAGTCATGAGGCAATACTACGGCGACGAGGGCGTGGGCGTCTGGTTGCACTTCAGTGTGTGCCCGCTTTGGCGTCGCCCTGGGTCCCCCATAGGGTCCTCGGAGCTCCGCAGGGCGTGATTAGGGGGCAAATCGACCTCGGATTCGACCTCTGGGGGACCGAGCAGCCCGTGGGGGACCGAAGGGACGCGTCAGGTGGATGCTTGCGATGGACCGACCAGGTGCGGCTGCCTGTCACTTCGCGGCGCGCCACGTACGGGAAAGCAAAAAACCTTGCAGACACAAATGCAAGAGATTAGACTTGCGGGATGTTTGTGATTGATGTTGACCAGCGAGGCTCGCGTGGTGCCGAAGACCTCGTTCCTGCCGCCATGCACCGGGTCGAGGGTGTGTTGCGGGGCCCGAAGGGTGCTTCGACCTCATTGGTGCTGCCCATCGAACGGACTGTCGGCGACGAGTTCCAGTGCCTACTAAGCTCGGCTGCTGGCGTGATCGCCGTGGTGCGTGACCTGGTGCGAATCCGGGGTTGGTCCGTAGGTGTGGCGGTGGGTGCGGTCGAATATCCGTTGCCAAACTCGGTGAGAAGCGCGCGCGGACAGGCGTTCGTCCTCGCACGTACTGCAGTAGAAGAGGCGAAGCGCGCGCGTCCGTCCGTTGCGTTCCGGTCACCGAGTGGTAGGCAGTCGCAAGAGATTTCTGCGTATTTTCGACTCTTGGCCACCCTTTGGCAGACGAGGACGGAAGCCGGGTGGGAAGCCATTGACGCCATGGATGCCTCCGCGTCAGAGTTAACAATGTCGGAGGTTGCCCCCAGAATGGGTATCACTCGGCAGGCGCTTAGTCAGCGGCTCCAAGCTGCGGAATGGAAGGTAGAGCGGGAGGCAATCCCGCTTCTTGAGCGTCTTCTGGAAGAGGCGGATAGAGGCTCGTCTTCGGACCAGTGAAGCCGGGATGGAATGGGTGCTGGTTTTCGAATGGGGCGTAGCAGAGTAAGGAGGGGCCAGTGGCGGAACCCTTGCGGTTACTAGTGGAACTCGTTGTTCTCCTTCTTGCTTCTGTCACGGGTTGGCCGATCGTGCTCTTGACGTTGAGGGCGTCCGCGCGGCGAAACTCGGAGGGCGCTCAGCGTGCCGGTTCGCGGGGTGCGTCCGGCGATCAGAACCCGTCGGTGTTACGCGGGGGACTTTGGATTGGCTTCATTGAGAGATTTGCAGTTGCCGGCGCCATCTTGATGGGGCAGGTTTCCCTGATTGCTGTGATAGTTGCGGTCAAAGGCCTAGGTCGGTTTAAGGAACTCGGAACGCCGGAGGCGTCGGAGAAGTTCGTTCTTGGCACGCTGGTGTCCATGACTTGGGCCGTGCTTGTCGCGATCGTGGCGCGTGCAGTGCTCCCGATCTAGAACCTGAGTACGCATGCGAGTCTGCGTGTCGGTTAGGTTGCGTACGCGGTAATGCAGCAGGCACCGCTTACGGCACTTCCAAGCATGCCATTGCGGGAATGACCAAGAGTGAAGCCTTCCTCTACGGACCGCACGGTATACGGGTCAATGCTGTCGCACCCGGTGGGACGGCCACCGGCATCGAGGGATCGTTCAAGTCCGACTTTGCCAAAGAACGCATGGCCCCCTTCCTTGAACTGCTCCCCCCGATTGCCACCGCCGATGAGCAGGCCGCGGCGATTACTTGGCTCCTAAGTAAGGACTCCTCGCACGTCAACGGCGTTCTGCTCCCCACCGACGGAGGCTGGTCGGTGCAGTAGGGGCGGGAACGGTGGTCGCCGGTGGGTCGAAGGGCCGGGGGAGGGCCGGGGTGCAGTAGGGGCGGCCGGGTATGGGGAGCGGCCAAGCCTTGGCGTAGCGCTCCCCATACCCCGCTAGCGGCTACGCCTTGGCGTAGCGCCCGTCAGCCCCCAGTCGCGCGTTGGGGTCTAGCAGCATCGCTGCCTCGGCCTCCTTCGCGACCTGGCCACCCTCCTCAGGCAACCTGCGGTCCGGCGCCGGCGTGAACAGATCCCCACGCCCCAGCATGCCGGCCTCAAGGTCGTGGGCGCCCTCCTCAAGTCGAGCCAGCGCCCGCTCGCGCCAAGCCGCACGCGCCTCATCGCCGAGCGCGCCAGCCACGGCCGCCTCGAACGCGCCCGGGTGCGCCAGCGCCAGGAACGACGAGACGTGCCCGAAGCCCAGCGACGTCACGAGTGCCGCCTTCACGGGCCCAACCTTCCCGACCGCCAGCGGCTGCTTCAGCCACACCAGCCACGGGTTCTTCGCCAGCGCCTCATCGACGCAGTCCAGCGACTTGTTGCCCGGGAGCATCCCGTCGCGGAACACCTGCCCGACCCCGGAAATCTGGAACACCGCGGCTCCACCCTTCGCGTGACCGGTCATCGACTTCTGCGACACCACATACATGGGGTTACCCTCCGTGCGTCCGAGGGCGGCCGCCACGCGGCTGTGCAAGTCAGACTCGTTGGGATCATTGGCATTCGTCGAGGTGTCATGCTTCGACACAAACGCGATGTCATCCGCGCCCAACCCCAGCGCCTCCAAGGAGACCGCCAGGCGGGAGTCCTTCCCACCTCGCGCCGCTGCCAGCGCGCCCAGTCCCGGCGCCGGAATCGAAGTGTGGATCCCATCCGAGAACGACTGCGCAAATGCCACCACCGACAGCACCGGCAAGCCCAGTTCGGCCGCCAGGTCACCGCGAGCCAGCAGCACCGTGCCACCGCCCTGGGACTCAATGAACCCACCGCGACGACGGTCGTTGGCGCGGCTGTAGAAGCGTTCATTCAAGCCCTTCGCCGCCATTTCCGCAGAGTTAGCCGTCGCGTTCATCGACCCGAACCCGACCAGCGATTCCACCGACAGGTCGTCGGTCGCGCCAGCAACCACGAACTTGGCCTTACCTGTATGGATCTTGTCCAGGCCGTCCTCGACCGAAACCGCAGCCGTCGCACAGGCGGACACCGGCTGAACCATGGGGCCGTAGCCGCCAATGAAGTTCTGCATGGTGTGCGCCGCAACCACGTTCGGCAGGGTTTCCTGGAGGACGTCCTGCGGGTACTCCTCGCCAAGGAAGCGGTCCACGAACAGCTTCCGCATGGAGGTCATTCCACCGAACCCGGTGCCCTGGGTCGATGCGACATCGGCCGGGTGAATGGCCTGCAGCAACTCGGCAGGGGAGAACCCGGCGGTGAGGAACGCATCCACCGCACTAACCAGGTTCCATGCTGCGATCCGGTCCATGCCTTCCAACAGCGCTGGCGACAGACCCCACTTGGAGGCGTCGTAACCGGTGGGGAACTGCCCACCAACCGTGCGTGTCAGCGTGGCGCGCCGCGGCAGTCGTGCCTGCGCACCCGCCAGTCGTGTCACTTCCCATTCGCCATCTTCGAGGGGGCGGATGCGGGTGAGGCGCTCGTCCTCGACCACGTAGGACTCAGCGGTTTCGCGGTCCGGGACCGTGAAGGTGACGTCAGTGTTGAGGAACACCGCCGCATCCTCCTGGGTGCCCAGGTCAACGATCCCGGCGTCGGTGATGAAGGAGCGTACACCCGACCGCGCCACGACTTCATCGCGGTAACGATCGAAAATATCGCCCGGCTCCACCAGATTGCCGTCAGCGTCATACCAGCCAGACTCCGGGGATTCTGCCCAGGTGATCAGGCCCATCATCCAGGCTAGTTCGAGGACGCCCGCCGGGGTCAGTTCGACCTCGCCATCACTTTCGAGGCCGAGTTCCGCCTGCCAGCGGGTCCGCGCGCTGCCCCACGGTCCGACTTCGCCGATCCCGACGACAACGACCATGTCCTCAAGGTTGGCGTTGACGCCAGCCCACTCGGCAGGGTCGTAGGAGGCCAACTTGGCCTGTGCGGGGGAGGGGAGCGCCGGAATCAGCGCCACGTCTTCCGCAACGTCTGAGTCGTCCGCCGTCGCCGCAGCATCAGCTGCTGCCGCCGCCTGCAGTGCCTTGAAGTCAACACCCATGGCGAGCCCGCCGGTCAGGTCAGCATCAAGCGGGCCCTCGAGGGCATTTGCCCGTGCCTCAGCCGTGCACAGCGCGACCAGCTCATCAGCCATTTCGTCCGTCGTGTAGGTGCGGATCCCCGCCTTGCGTGCCGCGGGTGCGAGGGCGTCATTGCCGCCCATCAGACCCGTGCCCTGCACCCAACCGATCTTCGGGTGAGCCAGCGTCGTGCCGCGCGCCCAGATCGATTCGGCCGACCAACGGTTGGTGATGGCGTCGAAAGCCGCCTTGGTCTCACCGTATGCTCCGTCTCCGCCAAACATGCCGCGGTTGGGGGAGCCGGGAAGGACCACGTGGACACGCTTGGCCTTCGCGCTGCGATCCGCAAGCGCTGCCAGACCACTGATGGCGCGCTCAACGCTCCACAGCAGCAGACGTGCCTGCGCCTCGAACTGCTCGCCCGAATCCGCCATGGAACCCATGACCGGGGGCGCCGCGAAGGGGAAGAACAGGTCGGGCACCAGGGCCGACTTGACGATCTCCTTAGTTGCACCAACCACCTTGTCCTGTTCAGTGCCGATCCATTCGACGAGGGCGTCCACGTCCCGGTAGGAGGCCAGGTTCGCTGGGACCAGCCACAGCGCCGCATCTCCCGCGGCATTCTTGGCGTAGAGATCCTTGGCGAATGCGAGGCGTGCTGCGTCAACCTTGGACGAGGTCGCGATCACCGTTGCCCCACCACGCAAAAGTCGGGCGGAGACAGCCCCGGCAATGGAGGCCGGGGTTACGCCGGTGACAACTGCAACCTGACCCGCGAACGGAAGATCCGGGTTCGAGGTCGCAGCCTGGGCCGCCTCGGTGTAGTAGTCGGCCAGTTCATCGCGTCCCTCGTGGCGCGCCTTGTCGGCCCACCACGTGGCGTGCTTGGCCACGGTTTCCCCGGCGCCACCGAAGGTGACGAGGGCGGGACGATCCTCAGGTGCAGCGTTCCAGACACGAGCCAGGTCTTCGCGAGCACTAGCCCAACGGTCGTCGATGAGGACGGCCTTTGCAGCGCTGAAACGCGGCTGGACCATCTCAACCCAGCGCGGACCCAGTTCGGCCTCAACGGTGCGGGCGGCGAGGGCGTCTGCGAGGAGCTCCTCGTCTTCACTTGCAAACCCTGCGGGGAGGAGGCCGACACCTTCTAGCCCCAGAACCTCGAGGAGGTGCTTTGCGGTCTGCGCCAGGGCTCCCGATGGTCCGGTGACCTTGTCGGCGTAAGCGTCAAGGGCCGCGGAGTCAACAACTCCACCTCCGCCACCGTTTGCGCCGCCAGCCGAGGGCAGTGAAACTGCAATGCCCCGCATCGCGGAGACCTGCCCCACTGCCGCGTCGACGATTGCCTCGGCCTCGGCCTTGGATCCGGCGGAGGTCGCGAGGGAAGCAAGCTCCCCTCCTCGCGCCGAGTCGCCCTCACGTGAACCCAGCAGGACCTGCGCGGTTGTCGCGTTGGCCCAGCCGTCACCGAGCTGCCACACCTCACGCACGCGGTCACCGACAAATGTCGGCTTCACGCCCGCGCCACCCAGCACCTTGCGGAGGCGGTCACGAATCGCCTCGGTGAGCACCGGGCCGAAGGCCTTGTAGTGGTGGGCCAACTTGTCGACGGAGATCGCCAGTTCACCAACGCTCGCATCAGCCGCACCGTCGATTGACGGCAGACCCAACTCTGCTGACAGGTCCATCAGCAACTGGTTGCGACGTGCGGAAACACCCGCGGTCAAGGTGTCGGTCGTGTCGCCGGCATCGATCTGCTCGGGACGCAACTTGTTGGTGTAGGCCATGAGGACCTTGATGGCGTCCGAGGCCGCAAACGGGATGTCCGCAACGTCCGCGCCCGAAGGACCACCTGTGGCAGCCACCGGAGCGGCAGGCGCGGGAACCGTGGCGGCAGGAACGTAGTCGGCTTCGGCCGGTGCAGGTGCCGGTGCCGACGTTGACTTGGCAGCATCGGCGGAGGTTCCGACTGTCGACGTTGCCTTTGCTGAATCACTGGAGGTTCCGACTGCCGACGACGTCTGAAGGTCGGCGGCTGCGGAACCCCCGTCAGAAGTGGCGTCCTCGTCCTCGTCGTCCACAAACCGCACGTCGACACAGGTGACAACCTGTTCGTCGCGTTGGACGTTGAGGGCGGCCGAGGACGAACCGGAGAACTCATCGAGCTTCAGTGTCTTCTCACCCAGACCAGCCAGCGTCGGGGATGCCCCCAGGCCGATTTCGATGAGACGCTCGACGCCCAACCCGCCGTCTTCAACGGGGGTGAACATGAGGTCTTGGGTTTCAATCCACCGCACCGGGGACGCGAACTGCCAGCACAGCAACTCAATGAGCAGCAGGCGGGCCAGGGCGTCCTCGTCGGCGGCTGCCTCTTCCCAAGCCTCATCACTAGCGAGGAGGGCGGCAATCGGCTCGGATGGCACCTCATCAAGGATGGCCTGCGCGAAGGACCGTGTCACCTCGAATGGCCGCGCCACCAGGTTGGGGATGTATTTGCCAACTAGGCGCTCAGAGGGAATATCCGCGGGGACCAGGCTTTCCAGCTTGTCGCGGAACTCGGGCACGCCATCACGGAGTACGCGCGAGTGGAACGGTACGTCCACACCCGGCACGTACATGAACGGGCCCTTACCCCCAGCGGCGGCGGCGCGAGCGGAAGCGTCCTCGTTCAGAGCTTTGAGCCCCTCAATGGTGCCGGCAATCGCGTACTGCTGTCCGGCCAGGTTGAAGTTGACGATCTGCAGGAACTCCCCCGACTTCTCCGCCACCGAGTCGACGTAGGCAACGACCTCGTCGTCACCGATGCCGAACTGGTTGGGCCGTAGCGCGCCCATGCGGTAGTTGGAGCGTCCCTTGTCGTCACGCGGCACCAGGTGGTGCATGGTTGATCCGCGGTGGAAGACGATTTCGAGGACGTTTTCCAGCGGGAACACCTCGCCGTAAGCAGACAGGGCGTTGTACTCGCCAAGTGAGTGTCCGGCGAAGTAAGCGCGATCCACCAGCGCACCCATTTCACGGAGGCGTTCCGTCTGTGCGAACGCGACGGTTGCCAGCGCCACCTGGGTGAACTGGGTCAGGTTGAGCAGGCCATCAGGGTGGCGCAGCACCTGGTCGCCCACAACCATCTCCGTCGGGTTGTCGCGCACGACGGTGAGGATGGAGAAGCCGAGGGCGTCCTTTGTGAGGCGGTCGGCACGCTCCCACACCTCGCGCGCAGCATCGGAGGTCGCCATCTCTTCCAGCGCCATACCTTGACGTTGGATGCCCTGACCTGGGTAAACGTAGGCGGTCGTCGGGGGAGCGGTTGTCGCGGTGGCGCGTGAGACGATCTGTCCGTCAATCTTCGCCGTCACCTCAAGCAGCAGGCCGCCACCGGGGATGCGCCCGACGCGTTCCACCGTCAGGTCAACGGGATCATTGAGGTTGACCAGGCCGTACATGTTGTAGGTCCACCCGGTGATGCGGTAGCCGGGCTGCTTGCCCTCACGCGCCCCCACCAGGTTTTGCGCCACGGCCGACAGCCACATGCCGTGGACGAGGGCGTCTTCCAGACCCGCCACCCGAGCCGCAGCGTACGAGGTGTGGATGGGGTTGAAGTCGCCGGAAACATTGGCGAATGTCGTCATGTTTGCCGGTGCGACCACCCGTGCGCGGCGCAGTTGCGAGCGCGGGGTGTCGGTCACTCCGACCGCCAGACCCGCAGCGGCAGGTACATCGACCGGTACTGAGTCGGAGCCGATGCGACCACGAATGGCAAAGCGCTCCTGGAAGAAGCCGATCTCCTGCCCGTCGTGGTAGAGGGCTTCCTGCACGGTAACAACGCGGCCAGCGGATGATTCGTCGAGGCCGGTGGTGCGGGCAACAACGGTCAACTGTGTTGACCCGTCCTCGCCGAGCAGGTCATCAACGTCCACGTAAAGGCGCGCAGTGTGGTCCAGATGGACCGCTGAGAGCAGCCCCTCGATGACCGGGTAGTTACCTTCGATGAGGGCGGAGCCGAGCGCCGCATAGATGGCGGGCCAGCACAGGCCAAGGATCGCGTCCGGGGTCCATGTGTCCAGCTCGAAGCGGGCGGGCAGGGCTTCACCGGTGGCGCCGCGGTGCATGTCGGCTAGCCCGCGGTTGATGGTGAAGGTCCAGTGGGCTTCCCCGAAGACGGAGTCCTCAGAGGAGACCATGGTTGGGAGTGCGGTGATGGGGTCGCCGGTAATGGTTTCCCCACCGACTCCCGCGGTGGCTGCAAGCAGCGCAAACATGTGTTCCGGCAGGGCGTCGCGGTCAACAACCGGGTAGCCACCGTCATCCGTTTGCTCTCCGATTGCCAGCGGCACGGTCAGTTTGCGAACCGCGTGCAGGTTGTCACCACCGGGTGTGTTGTCCCAGGCGGTGTCAAGGGAGACGACGAGGTCGTAAACGTCGCTGTCTTCACGCCTTGCAATCTTCAGCATGTCGGCTGGAACAACCCGGGCAGGGTTGTCGACCAGGTTGCCACTCCAGGTTACGTAAGGAACATTGAGGAGGAACTCCTCGGGCGTCTTTGAATCGCCAAGGCGTGCGAACAGGGTCTCTTGTGGGGCGTTTGCAGCCTCGAGGCGTTCCACTGTGGCGGTCTCAAACCGGCCCAGCAGCTCACCGATCGGTTCATCGACACGGGTCATGCCAGCAACGGAGATCGGGCCGGGAATGATCCGCACCTGATCCGCGGTGTAACGCGGATCTTGGGACTGCCACAGGTTGTCCTGGCCCCACCAGCGCAGCAGGTCGGAGTCGAGGACGGGCACGAAAGGCATCGGCTTGGGGTACTTGCGGCACAGGTCCACAAACCAGGCCGCATCCGTCGGGGTCACCCGGGTGCTTGCAGCATTCGGGTAGGTCGCTTCCAAACGGTCAACCGCGCCCAGCGCGTCGCGTGCGGAGTCGAGGTCGGGGAAGATCGTCGCGATCTTGCCGGATTCCTTGTTAGAGAGGCGACCCTCGATGCGCTGCAACAGCAGCTGGAAACGGTTGATCCAGGTGACGTCATTCCACGACCCGTCAATCGGGGAGGCGGAAAGGGTTGCGAAGCGGCGTGCCCACTCCAAGTACGACATCTTGTCGACGTCCCCGAAGTAGGGCTTTGACGTGGCGTCGAGGGCGGCGATGATCTCATCGCGGCGCGCCAGGACGGCCTCTTCGTTGCCGGAGACCTGGGAAACAAGCCGGGCGCAGCGCGCCGCAGCATTGTCGACCTCGTGAATGTCCGCGCGCAGGTGCGACTGGCCGGAAGTGACGCCACCGCGGGTGGATCCGGCTGGAACCCAGCCGCCCAGGGTGTCTGCGGTGGGGGGAATAGCAACGCCGGGTGTGTCAACCAAAAGCTGCTTGACCTCAGCGGTTGTCTTCGCCTCCAACGCCGTCATGGCAGCCGTACCAATGAGGACGCCATCAACCGGCATCAGGGCGCGGCCGTGAGCCAGTGCCCACTGCCCGGAAATGTAGTCGGCAGCCCGCTCGGGGGTGCCGATGCCGCCACCAACACAAAGCACCAGGTTGGGGGTGTTGCGGATGTCGGCGTATGTGGCGAGAAGCAGGTCGTCCAGGTTCTCCCAGGAGTGGTGCCCGCCTGCATGGCCGTCCTCGACCTGAACGATCACCGCGGCCTCTGGAACAGCCTGGGCAATGGTGACGACCTGGCGAATCTGCGCGGTCGTGCCCGGCTTGAATGCCACGTAGGGGAAGCCTGCAGCCTGCAGGTCAGTGATGAGTTGAGTGGCCTCTTCAAGCTCGGGGATGCCCGCAGAAATCACCACGCCATCCAGAGGCGCACCCGCGGCACGGGCTTTGGTGACAATGCTCTGGGCACCGAACTGCAGGTTCCACAGGTAGGGGTCAAGGAACATGGCGTTGAACTGCGCGGCGCGACCCGGGTTGAGAAGCTTCTTCAGCTTCGCCAAGTTCTCCGCAAAGACAGGCTCGGTGACCTGCCCGCCACCGGCCAGTTCAGCCCAGTAACCCGCATTGGCCGCGGCGGCGACGATTTCTGGGTCAACGGTTGTCGGCGTCATGCCCGCAAGCAAGACGGGGGAGCGGCCGGTGAGGCGGCTAAATGCGGTCTCAACGGTGCGGCGACCATCGGGAAGGGTCGTCACCCTGGGCTGGTAGGCAGCCCAGTCCACAGGCGCATCAAACTGCGCCGTCGAGGTGAGGAATGTGTCGCGACCAGCAACGGTTCCCGCCTCAACCACGCCAACCCCGCTGCCCAGAAGCACCCGGGTGGTGATGCGAGCCAGGGCATCACCCGGACCAATATCAAGAATCCACTTGGCACCGGCTTCGACCAGCGGCTCGACCTCGGCCGCCCAATCAACAGGTTCGGTGAGCACGGCGGGAGCCAGGTCCTCAACTAGCGCCGCATCGATACCGGCATCAGCCGCCCAGGCGCGAACCTGTTCGAGGGCGCCCGCCAGCAGCGGGGAGTGGAAAGGAGCCGCAACCGGCAGGTACGCAAAGCGGGGAGCGAAAGGCTTACCGCCGCGAACCTTCGCGGCAATCTGTGCCTCGTCCTCGGCCTGAACCTTCTGGCCCGCCAACTGGATCTGCTCCAGATCGGCAGGGGCCCCGGAAACAACAACCTGCTCTGAACTGTTGCGCAGCGAAACCGTCACTTCGCCTTCAAGGCCAGCGTCAGCAATCAAGGCCTGAACCTGGACTGGGGAGGCGCCAACAACAGCCAGCATCGGGAACTTGCCGCCAACAGGACGGGCCCCGCCCGAGCGGGTCGCGGCGGTAACAGCCACTCCCATCAACTCGGTCAACGCATAGATGGCCGCAATCTTCTGGTAGTCGCCATCAACCCAGGCCTCAAACATGGCCGCACCAAGAATGCCCTGGCTGTGACCGGCCGCAGCGATCGGGGAGTGCACCCGCGCATCAAAGCCCTCAGCAGCCAGGTCAAGAAGCGTCGCGAACTGGGTCAGCAGGATGCCGGGCATGGAAGCGGCGGGAGCGCCCTCGTCGGCAGAAAGAAGAGAAGGAAGGGTGACCGGCGCGCCAGCAACGACCGACAGCGACCGCCCAAGTGGAGCAAGCAGGACCTGACCTGCATCAATGAGGTCCTTAACTTCGCTGGCGACATCTTTGCGGGTCGTCAACTCGGCCAGCGCCTCCTGCCACGGAGTTGCCTGCCCTGCAAACGACAGGGCGTACGGGGTGCCCCCATCGCCACCGAGCGTGAGGTAGAAAGGCGCGGAGTAGCTGGTCATTTTTGTATCTCCCGTTTGTTGTGCGGTGCCGCTTGCGGCTGTCAAGAAAGAGTTGGTGTGTTGCGTCGAGGGTGCATCTGGTTTTGTCATTACAGGGGTCCGTTTCCGTGGCGCTTTGACCCGGAGACGGGGCGGTGTTTGGTCTGGAGCAACTCAAGTGACCCGACGATCGCGTCGCGGGTTTGGGCCGGGGTGATGATGGCGTCGAACTCGCCCTCGGCCACCGACAGGTCGGGGTTGACGGATTCCTCCGTGTACTGGGCGACGAGGGCGGCGCGTACCTTCCCGACGTCCTCGCCCGCCTCTTGGGCTGCGGCGATGTCGCGTCGGTTCATGATTGACACGGCGCCATCGGCACCCATGACGGCCACCTCAGCGCCCGGCCACGCGAAGTTCATGTCGGCGCCGATCGACTTCGACCCCATGACGATGTAGGCGCCGCCGTACGCTTTGCGCAGGACAATGGTGATCATCGGGGTGGTGGCGTTGGCGTATGCGAAGATCATTTTGGCGCCGCGACGGATGATGCCGGCCTGTTCCTGCTGGGTGCCGGGGCGGTAGCCGGGCACGTCAACCAGGGTGATGATCGGGAGACTAAAGGCGTCGCAGAGGCGAACAAACCGGGCGGCCTTCTCAGAGGCGTCAACATCCAGCGTCCCGGCCTCGTGCAGTGGCTGGTTGGCGACGATCCCCACAGAATGTCCGGAGATGCACGCGAAACCGATGACGATGTTCTTTGCGAAACCGGCTTGGACCTCGACGAACTCGCCGTGATCCACCAGGTTTTGCACGACTTGGATGACGTCGTAGGGCGTCCTCGTCGATTCGGGGACCAGGTCGCCAAGCTTCTGCGCCAGGGCGGCCTCGTCCGGGTTGGGCTGGTAGTCGTACGTGGGTGCGGGTTCTTCGAACGAGGACGGAAGGTAGGTGAGAAGCGACCGCGCGTACTCGAGGGCGTCCTCTTCGTCGTCGGCCAGGTAGTGGGCGACGCCGGACTGGAAGTTGTGGACTTCGGCGCCGCCGAGCTCCTCGAAGGAAACCTTCTCACCTGTCACCGCGCGGACCACTTCGGGGCCGGTGACGAACATGTGGCTGTGCTCGCGGGTCATGATGACAAAGTCGGTTAGGGCCGGGCTGTAAACGGCGCCACCTGCGCACGGACCGAGAATCAGGGAGATCTGCGGGACTGAACCCGAAGCCTTGCACGACTTACGGAAAATACGCCCGTACTGGGTCAGCGCAACCACGCCCTCCTGGATGCGTGCGCCGCCGGAATCGAGCATGCCGACAATGGGGATGCGCATTTCCATGGCGACATCCATGATGTTGATGATCTTTTGGCCTTCGACGCGACCCAGTGTTCCACCGCGGACGGAGAAGTCTTGGGCATAAACCGCGACGCGGCGGCCGTTGATCTCGCCATGACCGGTGATGACGGCGGCTCCCGTGAACCCGTTCTTCATTGACCCGCCCATGAACTGGCCGATCTCAACGAAAGTGTCTGGGTCAAGTAGAGTTTCGAGGCGCTCGCGGGCCGTGAGCTTGTCGTTCTTGTGTTGGCGGGCGGAGGCGCGCTCTTCGGCCTGGCGAGTCAGATCTGCGACCTCGGCGGCGTGGGAATCGCGCGCCGACGGGACGCCCGACTTGTCTGAGTCGGCGCTGTGGTTGAACTCCGCGAGTGCCGCGTTGAAACCAGCCTTTGCGGCCTCAAGTCCGGCACGGGCCCTGTTGAGGCCAGCGCGAGCGGCGGCGCGAGCGTCGCTTGCCGTGTTCTTTGAGGAGGGTGCTTTCGGGTTCACTTCTGGCCGCCTTCGTTCGATTCGGCTTCGGGGCTTAGTGTCACGAGGACGTGGCCGGGGGCGACGTTCGCTCCGACCTCGACGTTGATCGCTTCGATGCGGCCCGCACGGGGGGCGAGGACGTAGGACTCCATCTTCATGGACTCCAGAACCGCCAGGACATCGCCTTCGGCAACGTCTGCTCCGACCTCGGTCGCGATCCGCACGACGATTGCCTGCGAGGGGGCGACGACGGAATCCTTACTAACAACCGGCCCCGTCGCGGCGCGTTTGGCGGCTTCGCGGGAGGAGCGCAGGGGTTGCGGAGCCCGCTTCACGGCCGCGGCCGGGGCGGCTGACAGCAGGTTGGCGGGCAGGGTGAGTTCCGCGCGCTTGCCATCAAGCTCAATGATGACGCGGGTGCGTTCCGGGGCTGGCGCGGCAGGTGTAGCGGCCGGTGATGCGGCGCCCAACTCGGCTTCCTCGGCGGCGTAGAGGGCGCCGAACTCGTCAAGGACGCCCGACTCAAGCCAGCGTGTCCACACCCCCAGGTTGCCGTCTTGTGCGAGGGCGAACTCGGGGCGCGAAAGGATGTGTGCGTAGAGGGGGAGGGGGTTGGAGACGCCCTCGAGCACGGTTTCTCGGGTGACGCGCAGGGCCCGCTCAATGGCTTGCTCGCGGGTGGGGGCGGTGACGATGATCTTGGCGACCATGGAGTCAAACTCGGGTGACACGGCGTCGCCCTCGCCAATCCCGGTGTCGATGCGGATACCGGGACCTGTCGGCCATGCCACCCGGGTCAGTGTGCCCATGGTGGGGATCAGATCATTCCCGGGATCCTCGCTGGTGACGCGCAGTTCAATGGAGTGGCCCCGCACTTCACCGCCGCGGGGGATTTCCTCTCCGGCTGCGATGGCAAGTTGGGCTGCCACAAGGTCGACTCCGGCGACCTCTTCGGTGACGGTGTGCTCAACTTGCAGGCGAGGGTTAACTTCAAGGAAGTACAACTCGCCCTCGTCACTGAGCAGGTATTCGCATGTGCCCAGACCGACGTAGTCAACGGCGTCGAAGAGGGCCTTGGAGTTAGCCAGCAGGAGCGCTTCAGTCTCAGGCGTAATAAAGGGCGCGGGGGCCTCTTCGATGAGCTTTTGGTGGCGCCGCTGCACCGAGCAGTCACGGGTCGAATAGACGGTGAAGGTGCCGTGGGAGTCGCGCCCGCTCTGGGTTTCCAGGTGGCGGGCCTTGGGGACGTAGCGTTCAATGAAGAAGCCCGCGCCCGCGATGCCGGTTAGTTCGCGGCCGGTGAAGAAGTTGTCGAGGTCGCCCTCGGCATTGAGGACGTGGATGCCGCGTCCGCCGCCGCCATCAGCAGCTTTGAGGACCACGGGGTAGCCCCATGTTGCGATGAAGTCTTCGACCTCGGCGCGGCCCTGCAGGGGTTCCTGGGTACCGGGAACGGGGGAAACGCCGACGCTGAGCGCCGTCTTGCGGGCGCGGATCTTGTCGCCCAAAAGGTCGATGACCTCGGGCCTGGGGCCAATCCAGTTCAGCCCGGCGTCGATGACCTGCTTGGCGAAGGTGGCGTTCTCGGCAAGGAAGCCGTAGCCGGGGTGAACTGCGTCAGAGTCGGAAGTCGCGGCGATCTCAAGGATTTTGTCGCCGTTCAGGTAGGTGTCGGTGGCGGTGGTGCCGCGCAAGGCGTAGGCCTCATCCGCTGTGCGGACAAACTGGGCATCCATGTCCTGATCAGCGTAAACAGCAACGGCCGTGCGGCCGCTTTCCTGGACAGAACGAATGATGCGCAAGGCAATCTCGCCGCGGTTTGCGACCAGAACCTTAGAGGTTGCCTGTGTGGTCACTGAAGGGCTCCTGGGGTTTCGGGTAGGTTGTCGGCCAGCGTGACGTCGCCGGCGGAAATGGTGTGGGTCGTGCCGCCCTCGTCCTCGACCAGGAGGGCGCCGGAAGTATCGATGCCGGTTCCCGTGCCAGTGATGGTGGAACCGTCGGGCAGGGTGGCGTGGACATTGCCGCGGGTTGAAACGCACCGGGTGGCGTAGTCATTCGCCAGGGAGGCGCTGGTCAGGGTGGCTTTGAGTTGCTCGATGATCATGTGTGCGAGGGCGGTGCGGCTCACGGGGGCAGCGCCCTGCAGGCGTAGGGAAGTGGAGGGGACGGGCGGCAGCTCGTCCTCGCCCTGGGTGACGTTGACCCCGATGCCGAGGGCGACCCAGACGGTGCCATCAGGATCTTTGCCGAGGCGTTCAGAAAGGATGCCGGCGATCTTCTTGCCGCCGACCAGCAGGTCGTTGGGCCACTTGAGGTCAACGCGCGGGGCCACGGCAGGCGCGTTTGCCGCGCCGCCGGGTTGCGTGCCTTCGTCAGTGGGAAGCAGGCCGTCCAGCACCAGAGTTTCTGCAGTTTCGTCCAGCCCCTGCGGTGCGGGGAGCAGGCCGTCCAGCACCAGTGCTGTAGCAAGGCCGCCGGCCAGCGGCATCCAAGTCGCGTCCTCTTCGGTGGTGGGGACCAGAATCGACAGCAGCAGAGAGCTCTTCTTGGGGGCTTCCCACTGGCGCCCCAGGCGTCCTCGGCCGCGAGTTTGGAAATCAGCAACTACGGAGGTGAAAGGGAGGAGCGGGCGGGAGTTGCGTTCGCGCCAGCGGTTGCCTAGCTCATCGTTTGTGGAGGTCGTTTCTCCGAGCTGGATGATGGGTGCGCTGTGGGCCATGCCCCTCCTTGGTTGTTGGTTGCTGCAGTGGGTTGTGATTCCCACACCCCTAATACTTCAAGATTTGTAGTAACTCTTTCAAGTTCTGAAGTATAGTCGTCGGCGACGGAGCGGATCTAGACGTCTGTTTTTGGGCGTGGCGCAAGCCTGAATCCGAAGTAATCCGGCGCTTGTCACTTGGTTCCGTCGCCCCGAAGATCCGCGAAATAGCAACGAAAACTCGAAAGGTTACACCTTGAGTACTACAACCTCCCCCGTGCTTACGGACCTCATTCCAGCCAGTCGTGTGAAAGATACCGCACTGGTGATGGGGGGCACAGCATTGCTGGCTGTCACCTCACAAATCCTGGTGCCGCTGTGGTTCACACCGGTGCCACTGTCACTCGCGACTTTCTCGGTCCTGCTGGTTGGGGCCGCCCTCGGACCGCTTCGTGGTGGGTTGTCGATGGGCCTCTATATGGTGCTTGGCCTAGTGGGGGTCCCGGTGTTTGCCGGGTTCTCTTCGGGGGCGGCATCGGCCTCGTTCGGGTACATCCTTGGCTACGTGCTGGCCGGGATTGCCGTTGGCTTCCTGGCGCGACGCGCGGCGGATCGGCGAGTGTTGTCGGCGTTTGCGATGGCTGTGGTCGGGTCTGCTCTGATCTATGCCGTGGGGGTGCCGTGGCTGATGATTTCGCTGGGGGTGGGGGTGCGCGAGGGGCTGATGCTGGGACTCGTGCCCTTCCTGATCGGCGATGCGATCAAGGCAGTGTTGGCTAGTGCGGTGCTCCCGGCCGCGTGGAAGCTCGTCGGCGGCGCGCCCCGCTAACCTAGCCCGACCGCCTCTCCGGCCCCCACCGCCCCCCCACCGGGCCCCACCGCGAAATCGCTTAACTTCGCCAGATCCGGACGAGATAACATTGTTATGTGGCGGAGTTAAGCGATTTCGCGGTGGCGCCCCGCCCACGGCCGCTGACTCTCCGGCCCCGACCCCGGCGAGGGTCGCCCCGCCCACGGCCGCCCCCTCTCCGCGAGATCGAATAATATCGCCAATTTCGGAGACGATAACACCGTTATGTGGCGATACTATTCGATCTCGCGGAGAGGCGTTCGGGCTCACACTCGTTCGCACAGTCCACCCGCAGCTGCGGTCCCCGATGGGCCTCGCAGCCTGCGGCTAGGAGGTGATCCGGCGAAATGTATATGTGGGGACGAAATGTGCCTCGCGGGTACCTACCCCAGACGATGTTTTGGCCCCCACGTATACATTTCACGGTGGCGGCCGAGGGCGTGGGTGTTGCGGGGCCTCCCCGAGGGCGCACCGGCGGCACGCCCCAAAGCCCGCCTACTTCCAGGCCACCCCCGGCGAGCGGTGCCAGTTCACGCCCATCGCATTCCACCACGCACTTTCGGGGGCGATCCTGCCCGCAAACGACTCCCATTCCAAGGCCCCACGGGCCGACCAACCGACCTCCGCCGCCGCAGCCAAACGTGGCAACAACATGTACGTCATGGCATCAAACCCATGGATATACTCCGTCCACACCGTCGCTTCAACGCCAACCACGTCCTCTTCCGGGACGCCCTCGACCTGAGTGACGGGATCCCATTCGTAGGAATCGCGCAACTCCACATACCCCGACCAGTCCTGGCCATGCGGTGTGTCGGCGTCATACTGCATGTCAAAGTAAACGTGGTTGGCCGGAGAAAGCAGCAGCTGGCCGCCCTCGGACACTGCCTTCGCCATGTCCTCCCGAGTGAGTCGCGGATCCCAGAACTGGTAGATCATGTTCCCCGGAAGCCCCGCCCCGGCCGCTTCCTGCCAGGCCACGGGACGTTTGCCGGTTTCGCGGGCGATCTTCTCTGCCATCGTCACCAGCTCGTTGTAGTTCCCCAAATCCATCTCCAGGGCCTCATCTCCGCCAATGTGGATGTAGGGGCCAACCGTCTGCTCCGCCATCGAGTTGATGACGTCGCGCAGGAACGGTTCCGTTGCTGGCAAGTCCGGGTACAGCTTGCTGAAACCAACCTTGGCCCCGTCGTATGCGGGGGTTGGTTCGCCACTTGGGGTTAGTTCGCCATAGACGTGGGTCGCGGCGTTGGTGTGCCCCGGCAGGTCAAACTCCGGGATCACCGTTACCCCACGGGCAGCCGCGTAGTGTTGAATGTCCGCAAAATCTTCTACCGTGTAGAAACCCGGATCGCCGCCAGCACCTGCGGTTACACCAGAAATCTCCGTGAGTGCTTCTCGCCCCGGAATCTCCAGACGCCACCCCTGGTCATCGGTGAGGTGCAGGTGCAGAGTATTCATCTTGTACGTCGCCAGCAGATCCACCACCGTCTTGACCTCATCGACGGTGTAGAAGGAACGCACAACGTCCATGCTCAGTCCACGCCACGGGAACCTGGGAACATCTTCGACGAGGACGGCTGGGATCACCCATCCCCCGTCCTCGCCCGGCGTCACCATCTGGCGCAATGTGGCAAGCGCCCAGTTCAGACCGCGTGGGGTCGTGGCGCTAAGAGTGACGAGGTCGGAGGTGACTTCAAGTCGGTAGGCCTCATCGCTCATGTCGAGGGCGCCCTCGTCAACCGCTCCTTGTGGAGGCAGGACCAGACGGATCTCACGGGCGTTGTCGCCGCCCTCGGACGTAGATGCAACGGGCAACGTGAGCCCAGTTGTTTGCGAGAGGACCTTGGCGGCGACCTCCGCGACCTCTGTGGCTGCCGGATCAGCGACGATGACGACCTTGTCGTCGAGGGCGAACGGTGGGGTGCCAAGCAAATCAACACTGACAGGGAGTGGGACCAGGTTTAGAGCACTCATGGCACCCAGTTTAGGGGTGTCAGTGGGGGCGCCCTACCGCATTAGGGGCCGCACCTCATCAAACCCACCGGCCTTCACCGCCTCCAGCGGATCGCCATCAAAGACCATCACCTGGCCATCGGCGTTGTCCCAGCGCGGCCACCCCGGATCACCCTGCGCGATGAAGCGCACCGCTGCCTGGTGCATCGTGGTAGCGAGTTCCTGGGAAGGGTGGTCGCCCAGCAACTTCGCCACTCGCGGCGCATCCAAACAATCAAACCAGAACGGTACGTCCGAGCAGTGTCCGGCCAACCCCGTCGTTGGTTGCCTCAATGAGTACTGGTACACCCAGGTTTGCGCCCCTCCGCGGACCATTGCAACCCGCAGCAAGGGGACGCGGAAGAGGGCATCCGTCAGATACCTTCCCATCAGGTCAGCCTTGCCGCGAGCAACCACGTCTGCGTTCGCGCGGGCATAGGCAGCAAATGTGCCACCCGGCGCTCCCACCAGCTGCCTGAGCACCGAGCGCGGAACCCAGCGCATGAGCTTCTTCTGTCCTTCGAAGATCATTGTGAACTCGTCATCTGTCGCGCCGATGAGCAGGTGCTTCCCGCTGCCGACACCCAACGCCATCGACTCGAGGGTCGGCCGCTTCAGCAGGGTCCCGTCAATCACAGGCCCAAAAGGCAGGCCGCCGTTGACGATCTTGCGCAGCTCTGCGATGCTGGCGCCGCCGATCTTGCTCTGTGCTTCCTCAATCGCGGATTCAGGAACTGCGTCCAAGGCTTCCCGCGACGCCGGAACGTCCAGGGCAGCGCCAATCTTCTTCGCTGTTGCCCGTGCATCTGCTTCGGGGATATCCACTAGGGCGCCGGACACCGAGATGGCGCGGTGGAACAGTGATTGCGCCGACTCCATGCCGAGCAGGGTCAGCACCGCGCCTCCGCCAGCGGACTGGCCCGCAATCGTCACGTTCCCCGGGTCACCGCCGAAGGCCGCGATGTTGTTCTGCACCCACCGCAGCGCGGCCAGCCAGTCGAGGATCCCGCGGTTCTGCGGGGCGCCCTCGACCCAACCGAAACCAAGGAAACCCAAACGGTAAGAAATGGTGACTGTGACGACGCCATCCCTGTTGAAGGACTGCCCGTCATACCAGGGACTTGCCGGGGATCCCGCGGTGAAGCCACCCCCGTGAATCCACACCATGACCGGCAGCGAGGCCGAATCGTCACCCGGTGCCGGAGTGAACACGTTGACATTCAGCGTCGAGTCACCCGGCAGCGCTGGCTCCGGGATTAGTGAGTCTTCTGAGTCGGTCCTCTGCGCCGTCGCGCCGTAGTGGAGCGCCTCACGGATTTCGCTCCACGGTGCGACGGGTTGCGGCTCCGCGAAACGCAAGGAGCCGACGGGAGGCTGGGCAAAAGGAATCCCCAAGAACGCGGCACTGTCAGCCCCTTCATTCTGTCTCCAGAAACCCCGAACGGGGCCGCATGGGGGATGGGCGTCGGCGTACACGAAGAGCTCACCGTTAGTCATCACGCAATTCTATGTCGACCCTCCGACAATCGCAGGCGTTCAGCATCGCCCGGCGTTCACCACCAGGCCACCTGGCTGCGGCCTTCCCGGACTCTGTCCGCTCTTTATAGAAGGGGCTGGGGGTGGTGTCTTAGGGCCCTTCATGAAAGGGGCTGTAGGTGGTGGTTGAATCCTCCGGTGTGGAGGAGGGCGTGGTGGATGTAGTTTTGGAGGTTTCGAAATCCTAGGACGGTGCCACGGAGGTGTTCGAGGGGCCGGTCGGGCTTAGCGAGCCAGTTAGGGCATACGGAGCCGGCTATGCCATAGGGAGCAGGTCGGGCTTGCATAACGGTGTGATTCGGGGGTGAGTGAGCCTAGTCGGCTCCGTATGCCCCAACTGGCTCCGCAATGCTGGGGAACCCCGCGGGCGCCTTGCACTGGGGCCGCCCCACCTCCGTCGGGGCAGCCCCACCTACACCCGCGGCACCAACCGCGTGTGTCAAACTGCTTGTGAGTCCGGGTTGGGAGATGTGGACCCATGACTGCTACGCCACAGGGGCTGCAGCGTCAGTGATGGAAACCTGAGTGCCGGCGGCGGGGACTTGGATGCTGCCGCCGGGCGCTTGGGTGCTAGCGACGGGGACTTGGATGCCCGGCCGCTCGGGGTACCCGAGCATTACGGAGCCGGTTGCGCCTTACGGAGCGGGTTATGCCTAACGGAGCGAGTTTGGCTCCATTTGGCCTTGAATCACACCGTTATGCATGCCAAACTCGCTCCGTTAGGCGTAACCCGCTCCGTTATGACGCGGGGTAGCGCCAGCACCAACCTCAACAACAAGAAAACACCAGCCCTCCGACTCCAAACAGCCTGGCAGCCCGCGCATGCTCACCCCCGCCTCCGCGAGATCGAATAGTATCGACAGTTTCGGGTCCAATAACATCGTTATGTGTCGATACTATTCGATCTCGCGGTTTGGGGCGGGTAGTGACGGCAACGGTGGCCTGTCGGAAAGGCGAGAAGGATAACCACAGCCTCTTCTGCGACCAGCCAACAATCAACTTACAGAAGAGCCACTCTGTCCGCGCGTCCTTGGTCCCCTCCGGGGTCCTCGGAGCTGCGCGGGTAGAGAATGCGGGCTTGCTGGCACCGAAAAACCCCCTCTAGGGGACCGCGGCGCCTGTGTGGGACCGAGGCGGGGCGCACGCCGCCTGTGTGGGACCGAGGTGCCTGTGTGGGACCAAGGCGGGGCGCACGCCAGCGGTGCCGACCCCACACACTCAGGAGCTGGCTGACTATTCTCCGGCGTTGGTGTTTTACTTTCCGCCGCCCGCCACGGGCAGCCAGATAGAGAACACGGTGCGACCAGGGATACTATCCAAGGTCACCGTGCCCCCGGAGTTGCGAATAATCTGCTCGGTGATGGAAAGCCCCAGACCGGTGCTGCGCGGCGCGGCTTCCCCCGGCGCGCAAGTGTCCGCCAGCGGAGAACGAGCAGCATCCCCACGCACAAACCTGTCGAAAACTGTCTGCGCTAGTTCCGGTGATATGCCTGGCCCATCGTCCTCGACCCGGATCACGCACTGCACATCAGTGCTCATCGCAAGGGACACGCAGACCGTTGTACCTTCCGGTGTGTGCAGCCGAGCATTGGTAATGAGGTTCGTCAATGCCTGCCGGAGGGCGTCCTCCGGAATATCCGCCTCAATGTGGGCTGCGTCGTCCGGTACTTCGATACGCCAGGACTTGTCGGCGCCGGTGACGCGGGCATCTGAGACGCACTCGAGGATTATCGGTGCGATCAGGGCGCTTCCTTCGGGAGCAACCTCTCCCGCGTCCAGTCGGGCCAGAAGCAACAGGTTTTCAACGATTGTCGCCATTCGTTTCGATTCGGAGCGGATCCGGTCAAGGGAGCGGCGAACGTCCTCGGGCAACTCATCATTGTGACGTTGAGCGAACTCCGCGTAGCCGCTGACCGTGGCAAGTGGAGTGCGCAGTTCATGGCCCGCATCAGCCGCGAACCGCTTCAACTTCTCTTCGGACTGCTCGCGGTGGACGAGGGCGTGTTCGACGTGGTCCATCATCTGGTTGAAGGATTCGGCCAGGTCGCCAACTTCGGTTCCCGGCTGATACTCCTTGCCCGTCACCCGTTCAGGGAGTGTGACAACACCACTGGTCAGGGGTGTTTCGCTGATTGTCGCCGCGGTTGTCTGCAGGGCGCGCAAGGGACGTAGAGTGCGTCTGACCATCATGGCCGACGCGACGGACGCAACCAGGATGCCAGCCAGTGCGGTCAGGGCAAAGAGGCTGACCAGGTTGCGGGTGGTTCGCGCAACATCGCTAAGTGACTGCCCAACAATGGCGTATCCGTCATTTTCGCCATCGGTGACTGCTTGGGCTAGGACCCGGTACATCCCCAGTTCACCGAGATAGACGTTGTAGGGGCCCGGCTCCTCATGAACACTGGCGAGGAGTGTCGCGATGGTGTCCTGATCCAACCGAACCAGGTTCCCATCTGCCGTCATGACCTGTGCCTCCCAGGTCTTTCCACCCACAACAATCAGGTTGAGTGCGCCGATACGCTGGTTCTCAGTTGTCCCGTCCTCATCAACCCAGAAACTCTCAGCTTGGTCGGGCACGCCGGGACCCAGATTGAGGGCCATCGATTTGGCCAGTTGTTCGTCAACCCGTCGCACCAGACTGTCGTTCTGCAGCGTGACGGTCACGGCCCCAATCACGACGGTGACAAGGACGAGGACGATTGAAATTAGCGCCACCAACCTGACCTGGAAGGATGCGCCGACAGTCTGCTTAGTCATCATCCGCCGGCCGCCTCCTCATCACCGGGCCTAATCGAGTATCCCACTCCGCGCAGGGTGTGGATCATCTCAGGGCCCAGCGCATCGATCTTCTTGCGTAGGTAGGAAACATAGATTTCAACCACGTTGGCGTTGCCGTCGAAGTTGTAGTCCCACACTCGCTCCAGGATCTGTGCTTTAGAAAGGACGTGCCTGGGGTTTTCCATCAGGTAGTTGAGGAGCGAGAATTCAGTGGCCGTTAGTTTGATTTGGGTCCCCGCCCTCGTCACCTCATGGGTTTGTGGATCCAAGACCAGGTCGCCAACCACCAGGCGGGTGTCCTCTGCTTCCACAATGGATATCACTCGTCTGCGGGCCATCGCGCGCAGACGCAGCACTACTTCTTCCAAGCTGAACGGCTTGGTGACATAGTCGTCCCCACCTGCTGAAAGACCTTCCAGCTTGTCCTGCAACTCGTCCTTCGCGGTCAAGAAGAGGACGGGCACATCGTCCCCGCGAGCCCGGAGCCTGCGCACCACCTCCACCCCGTCAATCCCAGGAATCATGATGTCCATGATCACGACGTCCGGGGAGGCATCGCGCGCCAGTGCGAGGGCGTCATTCCCGTGGGTTGCACTGTGTGTCTCCCACCCTTCCGCCCGCATCGCCATGGTGAGGAGTTCGTTGAGGAGGGGGTCGTCCTCAACCACCATCACTCGGATGGGGGAGCCGTCGAGGTGAGTAAGGGCGGTCTGCTCGTTGTTCATGCCCAAATCCTACGTTTGATCGGAGGTTCCACCCATTTGCTCAGGTGTGCCGCCGCCGGGACCCCCTGCTGGAGGTTCGCCTGTGGGCGGCTCACCACCTTCGGGCATGGTTCCCGAGGGCGGCTCGCCCATCTGGCCCTGCCCGCCCATCTGGCCCTGCCCGCCCATCTGGCCCGGTCCGCCCATTCCCATCGCGCCACCTTCCAGCGTAGCTGTGGCTTCGACCGAGGACGATCCCGTGGAGACAGTCACGACATCGCCCTCGGCCAAATCTGGGGAGGAATAGAAGACATATCCGAAGGCGCGCGGCGTGGCCGTATCGCGGAGTGCGGCATTGTTAGCTGTGATCGTCACGGTTTCAGACCCGCTGGCCGTAGTGGAGACAAAGGCCTGTTCGACGACCGAGGGCGTCTGCTCCATCTGCCCCGCCGACAGGGCTAGGACGTCGCCGCCACTGAGCGTGAATGTGCCATTGGCATCGAATGCGCCGTCACCACCGCTGCTGGTGCCGAAGACCGTCACTTCTCCGCCGCTAATGGTGAGGTTTCCGTTGGAGTCAATACCGTCGCCTTGCGCATCGATTGTCACGGTGCCCCCGTAGAGGACCAGGTTGGAGCCGTCATCACCCATCGAAGCGCCGCCCATTTGTCCACCCGTCTGTCCCGCTCCGCGCGCAGCCGTGGCCGCGTCAGCGGTGTCGGTTTGAGTGTCCGTGGCCGCGTCAGCGGTTTCCTCCGTCGTGGTTGATCCGACCGTGGCATTGAGCCCGTCATCGCTTGAAGTGACGTCAAGAATCCCGCCACCAACCAGGATGTTTTGTGCTTCAACGCCCTCAACCGAGCCGGTAACAGTCACGGTTCCACCGCTGAATAGGGCATCGGAAATGACATCGATCCCGTCATCTCCGGCCTCGATCGTGACGTTTCCGTCGCTGATCAGGAAGTAACCACGATCGGCTTCGTCCTCGTTGGTGGTTTTCAAACCGTCGCCGATGGACGTGACGTCAACGTCGCCACCCGTGATGACCAGCGCATCTTTCCCGCGCAACCCATCATCGGCGGCGGTCACGGTGAGCGACCCCCCGGTGATGACGAGGTCGTCCTTGGAGGCAATCCCGTCAGAACCGTTGCCGGTCACTTCCAGGGAGCCCTCGCCGGTGATATTGAGATCGACATGTGAGAAGAGGGCGGCGTCCTCGTCTGCGTCCTCGGCATAGGTTGCGGCGTCGGAGATGGAGTTCTGAGATCCAGCTGCCAACTGGACTTCGACTCCATCTGCACTGGTGAGAAGGACTGCCGGTCCTTCCGCGTTGGCAATATTCACACCGTCGAATATCAGTGTCACCTGGGCGTCATCACCGGCGTCGACAACCAGTTGTCCCTGATAGGTGCCGGTGACGGTGTACATGCCCGCCGCGGTGATCGTCACGACTCCCGGCTCAATGGTCACGCCGGACGAGGACGAAGAAATGGATGCGCCGGTGTCCTTCAACGTAATGGTTTGGGGCTTTTGTGCGGCACGCACGTCCTCGTCCACCGTCCAGTAGTCGTGGTTCTGTGCCACCGCTTCCTCAACTGTCATGGGGCGGTCGGAAACGTTTGCAACAGACTGGCTGGTTGCCTGATCAGAACGCAGTTCCGCGCTGGTTGCGGACTGCTCGCCGGACGCCTCTCCAGAAGATGTGCAACCAACCAGCAGCGCGGAGGTGAGCGTCAGTGCTGCCAAGGTTGGAGCGGGGCGGAGCCATCCACTGTTTGACTGTCGTAGGGTGCGGCTGGCCGTGCCGATGGGGGATCTAGAGGTACTCATTTTGACTCCGAGGGCGTAACAAGTGTCTGCAGGGAACGGTGCCAGCGGTTCGCGGGCAACCTGGGGTCAAGCAGGGCGGCGCCGGTGCAGTACTTCGAGATTGGCTGGGGGCGGATCCCCTGATCCCAGAGAATATGGTTGACGGAGTTTGAGACGAAGCGGCTCTTCGTCTGAATGATTCCCACAGTGGGACGGAAGATCATGGCGTGAGGTTCGCCGTAACCGTCCTCGCGCAACTGTTCCCAGTACAGGGCGGTATCCACGGTGGTCCTGGTTGGGCAGAAGTAGCCTGGTGAGACGTAAGTGGAGCGTTGGAAGCCCGTGGCGATGGATGGTGACAGGGTGCGTGCCACGGTGTGATCGATCTGTGCCCTGCGCAACACGGATTCGACGAACTGGATGTCCTTCTTATCCAGTTGATCGAGCCGGTCGAAGTCGTGGGGGATGCGCGCTTTCTCAGTGATGCCTCGCGACCCGCGCACTTTGACTTCTAAGAAGGCTTGCTCGGAATCCAGGTAGGCGCGTGTCCTCACCTTGAACCTCTTGCGACGTTCCGTGGCAGCGGCCTGGTAGCACCCGAGTCGCGGAGTATCGAAGTAAACCGAGTGGTAGGCGAACCGCTGCAGATCACCGATCTGCAGGATGCGTGAGCCCGGCGGTAGCAGTGAGGGAAGGTCCTCCACCGTTTCTGCGTCAACCAGGTATTTGGTATCGACACGGGCCTGGAGAGAGGCGATGGAGTTAAGGTCCGCCAAGCCGATGGGAGGTAGGGTCTGCGTGGTTGTGGACGCGGGCGCGGGACGCAGCGGGGTTGCGATGCTCATCGAGTTGCCTCCGATACTAGGTGGATGGTTTTGGTGGGGCGGGTGCGGCGATCAGGTTCGGTTTGGAGCGGCTGCGAATGCTTGTCTCGCACCCAGCGGACGTCGATCAGGGTCGTGTCGTTGACCAGGTCGACGCTGATGACACGCAGGTTCGTGACCGTTGCGCCCAGCAGTTTCTCAACGTGGCGTGCCAGTTCGTCCTCGTTCGTGAACGCGTGATCCAAACGCATCTCCTCTTGACGTGACGCCGGGAGGATTTTTCGTGAGTCAACCAGCGCCACAACGACTAGGACGAGGGCGATGAGGGCGGATGAAGTGAGAGGATCTCCGGAACCAAGGCCTGCAATCAGGCCGATCGATAGGGCCGAGAAGTAGTAGGCGACCTCGTACTGAGAGATCTCAGTGGAGCGGAGCCGGATGATGGACAGGACACCGAAAAGTCCCATGCCAACCCCGATCCCAATCGAAGCGCTGCCAAGAATCGACGCGACGGCGAAGACACCAATGTTGAGGACAGCGAATGCCGTGAGCAGATCGCGGCGATGATGACGCCGGTAGTAGAGGGGAACGGTGAGGATGAAGATTGCCACAAGGTCTATGGCGATCATGATTTCTGTGCTCATGGTGTCCTTCCGGGTTTCATCACGGGGTGATGAGTTGATGCTGTAATCAAAGGCGGCGAAGCTTGGAGGGAGCTTGGAAGAAGCTCAGGTGTGGCTGAGAAACCCGTGGGTTGGTCGGAACATGCGGCTCATGGGTGCTCGACCTCGTGGAATATGAACGGGAGCCCAAATATCTGGGTACGCTTGGGAAGTCGAAATCTTCAATGAGGAGTAAGCATGTGCACAGTGTGCGTTTGGGCGAAAAAGGGTCAACCGGTTTTCTCGGCACGGAACATGGACTGGGCCATGGATATGGACACGGACCTGTGGGTGATTCCGGCGGGGCAACACCATCGGGCTGGGCCAGAGTCGGAGGCGAACGTCCTCGAGTGGACATCAAAGTATGGCTCGGTCGCCGCAAGCGCCTACGGGATTGGTACGGCTGACGGGTTGAATGAGGCCGGTCTGGCGGCGTCTGCCCTGTGGCTTTCCGAGTCCACTTATGGTCCGCGGGATGAGTCGCTGCCGCTAATGGTGATTTCGTTCTGGTGTCAGTACTACTTGGATAACTTCGCGACTGTGGCTGAGGCCGTGGCTGATTTTGAGACCAATCCTTACCAGCTGCAGACGGCGGAGATCACGCCGGGTCGCTCAACGACGATTCACTTGCAGCTCAGTGATGCAACGGGGGATGTGGCGGTACTCGAGGTGATAGATGGGGCTTTCACCATCCACCACGGAACGGAGTTCACGGTGCTGACAAACTCTCCGACCTATGACCAGCAGCTGGAGAACCTCAAGAAGTACAAAGGGTTCGGGGGTGACCTTCCACTGCCGGGAACGACAGCGCCGGTGGACAGGTTTGTGCGGGCGTCCTACTACGTGGGTGCTTTGCCAACGACGGAGAGCGCGGATAAGGCTGCCGCCGAGATTCTCTCTGTAGTTCGCAATGCTGCACAGCCATACGGCACGGTGGATCCGGAGCGTCCCAATGTTGCGCCAACAATTTGGACGACGATTCGCGACCACACCGATCTGCGCTACTACTTCCAGGCGAGTACCAGCCCGTACCCGGTGTGGTTGGACTTCTCAAAGTTGGACGTCTCGGTGGGGGCGCCCGTCAAGTGCTTGAAGTTGGACGGGTCGGAGGCGCAACTCGGTAACCAGTCTGATGCGCTGGTTGACACGGACTTGTTCGACTTCTCTGTCGGGTGAGCTGACTCACTCCGGGGTTTTCTTGGAGTTGTCTTGGAATCGGCCTCGTAGTTTCTAAGACATGAATGACTCCGAGAAGAACCAGGTAAGCAATCCAAACGACGACACAGCGGTACTCGGTGGGGACACTCCGACCGAGACGTTTGCGGCGCCCATAACCCCGGGTGCGCCAGACCCTCATGCACCAGCCTCACAGTCGACCCCCGGGGTAGCCGACCCTCAGGCGGCTGCCCTCGAATCGCCCGTGTCGGCGCAGGTCCGTCCGGAGCAGCCCGTGAGCCGCAAGATGGGGATTGCCTCCTTCGTGATCGCAATCGCCGGGGCATCGGTCGCGTTCCTTGCTCTGATCCTTGCCATAGCGGGACTAGTCAGCGGTGGTCACGATGGTCGTGATGGTCGCGGCGGGCGCGCAGACTGGTCAAGCGATACAACGATCAGCCAGTTTAAGGAGCGCGAAACCGGGGGAGCCCGCGGTGGTCGGGAACGCATTGAGATGAGTGAAGAAACCTTCACTCGCGAAGGCGGTCGCGGCGATCGGGGCATGCGCAGCGAGCGCTTGCTCGAGGAGTCCGTTGTTGAAGAGGGAGCCCAGTCCTAAGGAACGGATTGCCCGGTAGCGAGCTTCGCCGTCCTCACCTCCGGGCGCGCCATCTTCACCACCGCACCCGCCCGTGCCTTTAGGGGGCCGGGTACGCCTTGGCGAGCCAGCCCGGCTTGCATAACGGTGTGATTCCAGGCGAGCTGGGCCTAGCGGGCTCGCTATGGCCGACCCGGCCCTGTTGGTCGGACCCGTTGGCCGCTCTAGCGCGGTGACGCGGCTGGCACGACCAGCAGGAATGTCGTGCCGGCTGCATCGGTGCGTTCAACCAGCACACGCCCTCCCAACCTCTCAGCAATGTCGCGCACCAGGGAGAGACCCAACCCAAAGCCGCGGCGGCTCGCGTCCCCCCTTGAGAAACGCTCAAAGATCTGATCGGTCGCGGTACCAACGATGCCGCTTCCTTGGTCACTGACCCGGATCTCCACGTGCGGCCCCACCTGTCGCGCTGTGACGTTGACAGTCGAGTTGGCCGGGGAGTGCCCAAGCGCATTATCCAGAAGAATGACGAGGGCACGAACCATAGCGGTGGGCGTGGCCAAGACAAAAACGCCCTCGTCCACATGGACCGCAACGCTCACATTGTCCACCTGGCTGACCCCCGCGGTGAGACGGGCCGCTTCCGACGCCGCAGCGGAAACGTCGACCGCAACGGCCTTCTCAGGTCCAACGCTCGTTGCTTCTGCAGCAAGAAGCAGGTCACTGAGAATCTGCTCTAGTGCTCCCGCATCGCGACGCAGCTCCTTGAGCACGCCCTCGACGTCACCACCACGATCCAGTCGGTGTTGCGCCAGTTGAATGCGGCTGTCGAGGGTGGTTAGTGGCGTGCGCAGCTCGTGACTGGCGTCAGCAATGAAATTTCTCTGCACCCGCAACGCTTCGGCGAGGGGCTGGGTCGCGCTTCGGGATGCAAACCAGGCAACAAGAGCCAGGAGGATAATCCCGACTAGCGCCAGGGCAATGATCAGGGGGACGACCTCTCCGACGTTGACAACACGCTCGGCCCATTCCCCGCGTCCCCCACCTCGCCTGGGAGGGCGTGAGCCGCCGGGAGCTTCGCGGGAAACTGCAACCAGGAGCAGCAGTGTGACGAGGGCGATCGCCGCAATAACCAGGGTGGCGGTGACACCGACGGCAGCCCCGACACGTAGCGCGGCGCGGCGCACCTGGCGGTCATCCGTAGCCGAGGGACCCGCGCTCTCGCGCGTTGCTGAAGGGCCCGAGTTCGGGGGACCCGCCTTGTCGCGTGTGCCCGACTGCCCGGCCTCAACACCATGATCCCGCATGTGTCCCCCTTCCTACTCGCCGTCCCCCAGACGATAGCCCTTCCCCCGCACCGTCTCAATCAGGCTGCGCGTCGTCTTCGAGCGGATGTAGTGAACGTAGGTCTCAACGGCTGAGTTTGACTCGCCGCGAGAGAACGCCCCGTCCAACAGTTCCTCACGCGTAAATATGTGGTTGGGACTTGCCGACAGCAGCTCCAGCAAGCGGTTCTCCTGGTCCGTCAAGACCACCCTGAAACCCGTTGGTGAAAAAAGGCTCCGCGTCTCCGGGGTGTAGAGCCACTCCCCAATGTAACGGCGCTTCCCCTCAGTGCGGAAGGCTCGGCGCAGTGCCCGCAGCCGCGCCTGCAGCTCATCAAAATCAAACGGCTTCACCAGGTAGTCGTTGGCGCCACCATCCAACCCGTCAACTCGGTCCGCAACAGCCCCCAACGCAGTGAGCAGCAGGATCGGAGTGTTGATGTGAGCGGTGCGAAGCCGGCTCACCAGTTCAGTGCCGTCCATTCCAGGCAGTCGCCGGTCAATGACCATGACATCGTAGGGGCGTTTCAGTGCGGATTGCAGCGCGTCTTCGGCGTTGTCAAAATGGTCAATCCGGTAGTGCTCAGAAAGAACTTCGACCACCATCTGTGCGATGGCGTCCTCGTCCTCAACATAGAGAAGACGAGGACGAGGGGCGGACCCCACCCCACGCAACACCACCGGGTCCGCCATCGCCCTGACCTACTCGAACTGCGAGCGGACGAACTCGATAACCTCACGGTCGAAGGTGTCGTCTGAGTGGTGCTGGTTCACCCACTGCGTGAATGAGCCCCCAACCACGTCGTCCAACTCCGCGCGACACAAATCAGGGTCGGTGACAACGCGGTACAGCATCTCCTCGGCCTCAGCTTTGCTGCCGTACAGGAACGGGTAGCCCTCCGGAAGGAGCGACCTCGCCCACTCTTCATCCGGGAAAACCCCAATGACACCCGCGCCGAGTTCCTCAACGTAGGACAGACCATAGGATTCCTCCGAGGCCGTCGCCAGGAACGCGGTCGTGTGCGACAGTGAATCCCAGTACGAGGAACGTGTTGAAGTCAGCGGCCCCACCCAAACCCAAGGGATCTGCGATGCGCGCATTGCTTTCTCACTGACCAGGCTGGTCTCTTCCAAACGCATCTCAACCTCAAGTGGAGTGCGCTTGTGGACGCGGTCCACAATCTCCAGGAAAAGGTCGGGACGTTTGACAGGCGTCAGATAGATGGCTGGGTAACGGACGACCGGAACCTCAGTCGCCACCCTGGGTTTGACGTGGTCCAGGCGGAAGCCCAAGTTCACCCACCCCAGATTCAGCTTCCGGGCAAACGGCTGAATGGTTTGCTTATGGACCAGCTCGCGGACTTCAGAAGCGGTGCGCTCAGAGTTCGCGAAAGTGGGAAAGAGGGCGCTCGAGAGGGCGACCGCAGCCGACTGTTCAACGTGTTCAAGGTGAGCAACGGGCCACCACACAAAGTTCATGATCTGTGGCGGGATCCCTCCAGATTCACTGTAAATCTGGTTCCACATGGCCGGGGAATCAACGACGTCCATGTTGATAATCACCGTGTCTGTGGGGTCGATGAACTCTAGGGGGACGACGTCGAAGCCGTCACACTGGCTGAACTCTGGCCCGATAACCTGAGCCCCTGGGAAGAGCCTGAGGAAACGTCGTACCAACGTTGCCCCCGCATCGAATCCGGCGACCCGACCGTCCTCGGTAATTTCCGTCTGATTGCGCTTGATCGCGATTCTCATGGCCTAAACTCCCTTCCCACTCACGGCGGCGGACGCTGTTCCCGGGGTTGCCGCGCGATTGCGGGCCTCAGGCAGCGGCGTTTCGCCAACCTCATCGTTCTTCGCATCTTCAGTATCGTCTAGAGAGTCGCCCGGGATGCGCATTCCGTAGAAGGAACGGTAAATGAAGAAGTTTGCAACCACGAAGAATACCGCAGCCAAGACATGGACCATTGTTCCTAGCCCCTGGTTCGTGAGGCTGACAGCTAACTCAACTGCCAGCAGACCGAACAGGGTGGTGAACTTGATGACGGGGTTGAGGGCGACCGAGGACGTGTCCTTGTAGGGGTCGCCAACCGTGTCACCAACGATCGTTGCATCGTGGAGGGCGGTGCCTTTGGCATGCAGATCGACCTCGACCACCTTCTTCGCGTTGTCCCACGCGCCGCCGGCATTCGCCATGAAAATCGCCTGGTAGAGCCCGAAAATAGCGATCGACATCAGGTAGCCGATGAATAAGAACGGTTCGACGAAGGCAAATGACAACGTAATGAAGAAGACTGCTAAGAAGATGTTGAGCATGCCCTGTTGCGCGTACTCCGTGCAGATCTCCACGACCTTCTTCGAATCTTCTTCAGAAGCCTTCTTTGACTTGCTGTCCAGCTTGATGTGGCCCTTGATGAACTCGACGGCTCGGTAGGCGCCGGTGGTGACCGCCTGGATGGAGGCACCCGAGAACCAGTAGATCACCGCGCCACCCAGGATAAAGCCCAGCATGAACGGCGCGTGCATGATTGACAGCTTGTCGAGGTTGTCGATGAGGCCGTTTGTGAGGCCAATGATGATGGAGAAGATCATCGTGGTCGCGCCGACAACAGCGGTGCCGATGAGGACGGGCTTCGCCGTTGCCTTGAAGGTGTTGCCAGCCCCGTCGTTCTCTTCCAGCATTAGTTTGGCCTTGGACCATTCGGGCTTGTAACCGTAGTCCTTCTCAATCTGCTCATCGATCCCGGGGATCTGTTCAATCTGCGACAGTTCGAACACAGACTGGGCGTTGTCCGTAACGGGCCCGTATGAATCAACCGCGATGGTAACCGGGCCCATACCGAGGAATCCGAAGGCCACCAAACCAAACGCGAACACTGCGGGAGCCTGCATGAACTCGCCTAGGCCCAACCCAGAGACAAGGAACGCAACCGACATAAGACCAACAATCGCAATTCCAAGCCAGTATGCGGAGAAGTTACCCGCAACCAGGCCAGAAAGGATGTTCAGCGACGGTCCGCCCTCTTTCGAACTCTTCACAGTTTCACGGACGTGTCGTGAAGAGGTGGAGGTGAATGCCTTCACCAACTCGGGGATGAGGGCGCCCGCAAGCGTTCCACAGGTGATGATTGCGGCCAGTTTCCAGCCGAGGCCGTCGTGGGCCCCGCCCAAGACCAGGGCAGTGATGCCGAAGGTGACGGCGATGCAGACGATGGAGGTAATCCACACCAATGAAGACAGGGGAGCCTCAAAGTCCATGCGGGAAGCGTTTTTGTACTTCGCGTTGGTGATTGCTGCATTGATGGCGTAGGCGATACCGGACGCCACCAGCATCGCTGCGCGGACAACGAAAATCCACACTAGGAGCGTGGCCTGCATCTGGGGATCTTCTACAGCCAGAATGATGAAGGTTACGAGGGCGACACCCGTGACGCCGTAGGTTTCGAAGCCGTCAGCCGAGGGGCCGACGGAGTCACCGGCGTTGTCGCCCACACAGTCGGCGATGACGCCGGGGTTGCGGGGATCGTCCTCGTCGATCTTGAAGACGATCTTCATGAGGTCGGACCCGATGTCGGCGATCTTTGTGAAGATGCCGCCCGCGATACGGAGGGCGGACGCGCCCAGAGACTCGCCGATTGCGAAGCCGATGAAGCAGGCGCCGCCGATGGCAGGCGGGAGGATCAGCAGGATGATGAGCATCATGAACAGCTCAAGCGAAATCAGCACCATGCCGATCGACATGCCAGCCTGCATGGGAATCTTGTGGAGGGGCAGCGGCTTACCGCGCACTGATGCGAACGCCATGCGGGAGTTGGCGAAGGTGTTGACGCGGATGCCGAACCAGGCAACGGCATAGGAGCCGGCCATGCCCAGCAGTGAGAAGAAGACGATGATGAGTGTTCGACCCCAGGTGAAATGGGTGAGGAACTTGTAGTAGATGACGATCACCGTCGTGATGAAGATCCACAGAATCATCAAGAAGCGGCCCTGCTTGAAGAGGTAGGCCTTGCATGTCTCGTAGATCAGCTCGGAGATTTCCAGCATCGACTTGTGGACAGGCAGGCCGCGCAGCATTGCGTAGGAGCGAATGCCGAAACCGAACCCGAGGAGACAAATGACTAGTGAAATCCATAGGAGCGCGGTGCCGCTGGTGCCCATCCACACTGTTGCCTGACTGAGGTCGGGCAGTGCGAGGGCGGCTTCCCCGCCGTGGGCTGTATTTTCGCCGCCAGCGCCGCTACTTGTCGCTGAGCAGCCCACAAGAAGTCCTGCGCCCAGCAGAGTCCCGATCACCCCCACTCCCAAGCGTGCCGTTGTTCGTGGTCGTTTGCCGGAATGTGGCAGTGCAGGTTGCATTTTTTCCCCAGTGAAAAAGTCCCGATTTGGAAGGCCATTCTTGGCCGTTTATCCGTTTTGGGAGCCCCTAGAGTCCGATTGAAAGCCCTTGAAGCCCATTTAATAGTAGGGCTTCAAGGGGTGCGGTCTGGGAGAATTTTCACGTTTGCAACGCGCCGCGAGAGGATTTGCGCGCCCCTGAGTGAGCGCAAACATCTTTGCTAGGGGCCAAGGTCCCTAGAGTGAGCGCCGGTAGGCGAGGCACTCCTCGTAGGTGGGAAGCAGACCGGCCTCGACCGCCTCGGTCAGAAGAGGGGCGGCGGTGTCTTTGGGGGAGAGAAGCAGCTCGAGGGGATTGCCATCCAGGTCTTCCTTGGGCCACTCGATTCCGAGGGCGGGATCCAGGGGTTGGACGCCGTGCTCTCGCCCCGGGTTGAAAGACTCGGAGACCAGGTAGTTCACAGTCGACCCGTCCTCCAATGCGCAGAGGGCGTGGCCCAGCCCCTCGGAAAGGTAGACGAAGCGGGGTGCCCGGGAATCCAGTAGGACAGAGACAGACTTGCCGAAAGTTGGCGAACCCACGCGGATGTCCACGATGTAGTCGACAATCGCACCCTTGGTGCAAGAGACGTACTTGGCTTGCGATGGGGGGACATCCGCGTAGTGGATCCCCCTCACAACGCCCGCGTTCGACACGGACATGTTGGCTTGGCGCAGGTTGAACGGGTGGCCGATGTTGGCTTCAAACTCTTCGGAGCGGAAGGTCTCCACAAAGTAGCCACGATCGTCCTCGAACTTCTTAGGTGTGATCAGCCAAGCACCTTCGATTCCAAGTTCTTCCCACTGCATGCGATTCTCCTTCTGACGTCCCTGAGGTCGATATGATCATTGGGCAACTGCAAATCTACTTGATTTTTCGACGTGGTCAGCACAGAACCGAAGTGGGCCACAATAAACCGGGGGTACGTGATGGCTTGGTTGGTAACTGGAGGCTACGGAATGCTGGCGCAAGATGTTTGCGCGGAGCTGGCGTCGCGGGGGATCGAGTACGACGCGCCGGATAGGGATCGGCTGGACATTTGCTCACCCAAGGAAATTGCTGCCTTCCTGGATGAGATGGAGCCAGAAGCGGTAGTCAACTGCGCTGCTTACACCGCCGTGGATGCAGCTGAAGAGAACGAGGGCGTTGCCTTCACGCTTAATGCGACTGCTCCGCAATACCTGGCGCAAGCGACCGCAGAGCGAGGAATCCCTCTGGTGCAGATCTCAACGGACTATGTCTTCTCGGGGACGTCCTCGACCCCTTACGCGGAGGATGCGCCACTTCACCCGCTGGGCGCTTACGGGCGGACCAAGGCCGGCGGCGAATGGGCGGTGCGGGCAAACAACCCGGCGTCGTACATTGTCCGCACGGCGTGGCTGTACGGTGCGGGCGGGCCGTGCTTCCCGAAGACGTTGGCGCGTGTGCTCAAGAAGAATGGCTCGGCGAATGTGGTTGACGATCAGCATGGGCAACCAACATGGACCGTTGACGTCGCCCGAATCGTGGTTGACCTGGTGACAAAGGCCGCACCGTTCGGTGTTTACCATGCGACCAGCCAGGGCGGTGCAACATGGTTTACGTTCACCCAGGCGATCGCAGCCGAGGTCGGAGTGGCGCAAGAGGATGTTCACCCGGTGTCAACGGAGGATTTCCCGCGTCCGGCTCCGCGGCCGGAGTGGTCACTGCTTGCTCACGGTGCTCTGGCGGCGGCCGGGGTTGAGCCGATTGGGCCGTGGGAGGAGCGGTGGAGTGCGGCGGCGGCGAGTGTGCTGGCTGACGTGGAGTAGGCGGCTGCCAATTGACGATGCCGGTGTTGCCCGCCGAAAATACTGGCGTGTCCCACCGAAGTGCTACGAGCGCGGCTCCCTGCGGTCGTATACACGTACCATCCAGCGCGCGTCGCCCGAGTGCTCCCGCCAGTCCTCATCCGACTCACTAGTCACGATCGCCCACTTTTGACGGTCGATGACGGGAGCGAAGACGAGATTGTCGGCAGCCGGGGCGCTTGCGGCGATGTCGAGGTACGTCACGACCAGGCGGTCGACCATATCCATGGTCTCCGCATAAACATGCCCACCACCGGTCACCCAAACCGTTGACGCACCCATCTCTTCAGCCGCGGCTTCAGCCACCGCAAAGGCCTCATCCAGAGAGTGAACCACGACGATGCCAGGGCTGCTGTACCGAACATCCCGGGTCAGCACAATGTTTGCGCGATTGGGAAGAGGTCGCCCAAGGGCCTCAAACGAAGACCTTCCCATGATGATCGGGCAACCCGTCGTCTGCTCCTTGAAAAAGGCGAAGTCGGCAGGCACCCTCCACAGCATCGCAGCCCCATCCCCGATAACTCCGTGGATGTCTTGCGCCCAAATGGAGGCCCTCATCATCACCGTACCGCCCTCACACCGCGACTTTTGCGGCGATCGGTGGGTGGTGGCGGTAGCCGACCACATCCACATTCGTGAAGTCGTAAGAGAACATGTCGGCCACGGGAACCAGCTTCAGTGCCGGAAAAGCGTAGGGCTCGCGCGACAACTGTTCCCGTACCTGCTCCAAATGGTTTGTGTAAAGGTGCACGTCGCCGCCAGTCCAAATGAAATCGCCAACGTCGAGGCCCGTTTGCTGAGCCAACATGTGGGTGAGCAGTGCATATGACGTGATGTTGAACGGTACCCCAAGGAACAGGTCAGCACTGCGCTGGTACAGCTGCAAACTCAGCTTTCCATCCGCCACATAAACCTGGAAGAAGGCATGGCACGGCTGTAACGCCATGTCGGGCAGTGCGCCGACGTTCCAGGCTGAAACCAGCATTCTCCGCGAATCGGGGTCGTTCTTGATCGTTTCGACGAGGTCGGAAATCTGGTCTATTGGCTCACCGTTGGCGTCTGGCCAACTGCGCCACTGTACGCCGTAGACGGGCCCCAACTCCCCGTCCTCGTCCGCCCACTCATTCCAAATCCGCACGCCATTGTCCTGCAGCCACCGCACGTTCGACGAACCGGAGAGGAACCACAGCAGCTCGCCAATCACCGACTTGAGATGAACCCGCTTCGTCGTGATGACGGGGAAGCCTTTGGAGAGGTCATAGCGCAGTTGTCGCCCAAAAACGCTCAGCGTTCCCGTGCCTGTCCGGTCGCCCTTCGGTGTGCCGGTCGCGAGGACGTCCTCGAGCAAATCTTCGTACTGGCGGTCAATCACTGCACCCACAACTAAACCTGCGTGCCGTCGATTTCTAGGGTGGTTGCCGCCGACTTTTCAACCGTGTGGCTGATGGTGCAGTAGTGCTGAACGGCACGGGCGGCCCGCTCTAGCAGTTGCGCGCGATCTTCAGGGTAGAGGCCGCTCAAATCTGGAGCTAACTCAACTTTGAATGAGGCGAAGCGGTCTTCTTCTTTGAGGTAGTCGGCAGTGATACTGCCCGTGATCTCGAAGTCTTCGCCGAGGACGCGTGCGAATCGAGCCTCAGAAGACAGTGCGTTGCACCCGAGTATCGCGAGTTTCAGGAGGTCACCGGGGCTGAACTCGCCTAGACCGTAGCCGATGACGAGTTCGCTGCCCCGTTCATTTTTTGCTGAGTACTGGCGTTCACCTGTGCGCTCAACAGTGAATCCTTCAGGCTTGGTTGTTGGTGTCTCGGTCATTGGGGGCCTCCGTCGGCTGTTTGTGAGTAGAGGATTATTGGCGTTGCGCTCCCGTTCTTGGGGGAGCACAACGCGTGCAACTAGTTGTTAGCGAGCCAGTCTGTTGCGGCCTTCTTGTCCGCAGCGATCAGTTTCGGCGCGAAGGAAAGGGCTTGCTTCTCAAGTTTGGCGCCAAGGAAGGGGATGTTCACCTTAATCTCCCCATTCATTGTGGCTTTCGTATTGCCCGCGGGGGTCTGCTTGAGTTCGACCTGCGCTTGAAGGTATGCGGGAACTCCCTTACCTTCGGCCCGCAAAGCACCGTGGATCGTTGTCGCGTCAACGAGGCGCCATTCTTCACGGATTAGGAACTCCGCGCCACCCTTCAGGAACCTCTGTGCCGCCGCAGGGATCATGCTTGGAGGAACTTCACCCGAGGTCGTTGACACAATCTGGTTTGCTTGCGCATTGGTCTCCACAGTTGGGTCAGGGATTTCGAGGTTCTCATCGCGGCTGGTGACAAATGCGGGGTCAGAGAGCATTTGCCAGACCTTCGCCACCGGCGCTTCGTACTCGTAGCTTTCCGTAAACTTCATCGTTTTGCCTTCCGATTCTGATTGATTCACCCTCGATCCTAGTTCGAACCAGGCACGCAACGCGCGTTAGTCTTGGACTATGCCCAACACTCATGATTTGACGGGAAAAGCACAACTGGTAGCACTTCAGCCAGAGGAGGATTCTTGGCTGGAGCGATTGAAGAGTGACTGGCAGGTGCTAGCCGACCTTGCTTCGGCGGATCTGATTCTTTGGCTGCCAACGACAGATGGCAGATTCTATGCCGCGGCGATGTGCCGCCCTGCGACGTCTATGACGGTCCACGTCGATGATGTGGTTGGCTTGTTCGCTTCTGCGACTCGAGCTGCATTGTTGCGCGAAGCAATGGACACGCGCGAGATCGTCAATGACGACTCAGTTCAGTGGTCGGGGCTCTACTCAATCCAGCGGTCCTGCGTTCCTGTCATGTGCAACGGCCGGTGCATTGCGTTGATGTCGGTGGAACGAAACACTTCTGCTCCGATGGGACAGGTTGACGAGCAGGTGTGGATGCAGTCAGCTGCCGAGATCATTCTCGGGATGATTGTCACGGGGCACTACCCGTCTGAGGAGACCCCGAGCCGCGGGGGCCACGGCGTCCCGCGTGTTGTTGACGGTCCCATTCTGATTGACCCCGAGGGCATTGTCGTTGACATAACTCCGAATGCGAACTCTGCGATGAGGCGTCTGGGATTGGACACTCCGCTTGAGGGGCGCAGCCTCATTGAAGAAGTCACCAAGGTGATTCGCCACGAACACCGGGTTGATGAGGCTTTGGCTCTAGTGCTGATGGGGCGAGCTAACTGGAATGTCAACATTGAGGCGGGCGGCACCATAATCTCGGTTCGTGCGATCCCCCTTCAGGTTGACGGCAAGCGGCGGGGCGCAGTCTTGCTGACGCGGGATGTTACAGAGCAGCACCGCCACGAGCAGCAACTGATGACGAAGGACGCGACAATCCGCGAGATTCACCACCGCGTGAAGAACAATCTGCAAACCGTTTCAGCACTGTTGAGGATTCAGGAGAGGCGTTCAGATTCCGAGGACGTCCAGGATGCACTCCGCGAAGCTGGGAGGCGCGTCGAATCGATCGCTGTCGTCCACGAGGCGCTGTCACACAATGTGGACGAGGTCGTTGACTTTGATGAAATATCGCAGAAGATCCTCACCATGGCTGTCAAGGTTGCGACGATTGGGCACGAGGTCGGCTTGGAGATTGTGGGGAAGTTCGGCCGCCTGTCTGCTGACCAGGCATCTGCTTTGGCCACGGTGCTCACCGAACTGATTGCCAACTCGGTGGAGCATGGTTACCCGGAGCAGGCAGGAACAGTCTGGGTTAAAGCGCACCGTGAGGGTGACGATTTGGAAGTTCGCGTCGAGGATGCGGGGGAGGGCATCGACGTGTCAGTTCTAAACCGTGGCCTCGGTACTCGCATTGCGAAGTCCATGGTTCAGGGAGAGCTTGGGGGAACCATTGAGTGGGCGCCGCGTCCCGAAGGGGGCACGGTTGCCACGCTGCGGATGCGGGCGGAGTGTGCGGGCGGCAGATAGTTCGGTCGGCGCCACCCCCGGAGGCAAGGCTCCTAGCCTGCGGCCTGGGCGGCTCCTGGCCCAACCTGCGTAAAGCGCTGGGCTCTGCAGTCCCACACCCCGCAAACTCGTGAAATGTATACGTGGGGGCCAAATGTGCGTCTGGGGGCAGTACCCCAGAGCGCAATCACGTCCCCACGTATACATTTCACGGCACGCGACGGTGGCCCCGGTGGCAGTGGCGGGGAGCCCTGCCCAGACCGCCGTAGTGGCGGGGGCCCCTGCGACATCCGCGCCAGGGTTACGTCGCTTCTCCCTGTTATGCATCGCGCGAGCGAGCGGTGGTAGGTCCCCCGGAGGTTGGTTGGTCCCCCGCAGGTCGAATTGAGGGATGAATTCGGCTGCAGAATCGACCTGCGGGGGACCGAGGCGCCCAGCAGGGTCCGCGGGTGAACGTGTGGTCTGCTGACCAGGCTTCTGGATGGGGCGAGCTCGCCGGCGCGGCTCGCTAAGGCCGGAGTTGCTCGCTAAGGCCGGGTTGGCTCCCTAACGCCGGAGTCGCTAGCTAAGGCCGGGCGGGGAGCTATGAGGTGGCCGCGCCCAGATGAGGGGCGGCTCTGGGGGCGCTGCTTAGGAGGCGCGGCGTGCGCGTGCAGCGCGGCGCTTCAAGGAACGGCGTTCCTCTTCGCTCAGCCCGCCCCAAACCCCAGAGTCCTGGTGGTTCTCAATTGCCCACTGCAAACATGTCTCGCGAACAGTGCACGAGTTGCAAACCCTCTTCGCCTCTGTAACCTGCACCACTGCGGGTCCAGTGTTCCCGATAGGGAAGAAGAGTTCTGGGTCAACACTCAAACACGCGGCACGACTTCGCCAGTCCATGGAGGGGCTCCTTGATTAGAGCCGCGCGCGCCAAGACGCTCACGGCGCCTTTGCTTGCAGTAAGTACGTCTAGTTTGGGCGAGAGGGGCGTCCTCGGCAACCGTTTTGTGTTGAATATAAACAAATGAACACTGTGTGAACGGTCACGGTTAGGAATGCGTCACTTCTGACCGGGTAGAAACTCGCGGACCAAAACCCCCGAATCATCGACGAAGTGAAGAGCAGAGCCGGTGGCGAACAGCGCCTGCTTGTCCCGGTACGGCTGGGACGCCATCACCCACGCGGCTTCCTCCGGATAGCGCTGACTGAGGAGGCGGCAGAGTTCGCGGGTGGGCTCGATTGCGAGAATGACATCAGAAATATGGGGGACCACGGACAGCCATTGCTCCGGAGGGAGCAGATGCAGACGGTTAGAAGCAGCATCCGTCTTGGTGGCCCTGTGTTCCTTCAGCATATCCTCGCTGGCACCCACGACCCAGACGGCCCTGCCAGCAGCTAGCGCAGCCCGCATCTCATCCGCCCACCGATGCGCATTGTGTTCCGCGGTGTTTGCCGATACCGCTGCGGCAGAGAACAGGTCTACGGGCCGTTCCTCGTGACCATCTGCTGGTACCTGCGCCCAGACGGGGGCAGAAGACACGAACCCTTGTGCGAGGACTCGACCCGCGGTCGGCGATACGTAGCGAGCCAGTTCACCGGGGCGCGAGACCGGGAGCCCATCAGAATCAGGGAGCACTGTCGGCAGGTACGGGGCCAAGTGTGCATTCAGTAGCGAGCGTTGATCAGGCAAACGGACAATCCGCCCTGGCAGACCTGAGAGGTCGTATCGTGCCTTCGTGTCCGTCGCGATCAGAGATATCTGCCCATTGTCCGCAGCGGCGAGCACCCGTTCCCATAGGACCCGAACTTCGTCTGGTGGGGCGCTGCCCTCCAGTTTGCTGAAGAAGTCCGTCGCCCCGTCGAGAACCAGGATGGGGTGTGCTGGCGAGGTCGGCGGGGCGGTAAGGATGGGGTTTGTTGGCGAGGTCGGCGGGGCGGCGGGTACGAATCGGGCGGGCGAGGGTGGCCGGTCAACGGCCCGCAGCAGGCTGGCAAGGCGCCGCACCGAAGGCCCACCTGGCGCCTTGGAATCTATCCAGATACACGCCCGCCCTGGCTGCCCCGGCGGCATCGTGCCCGAGGACGTGTCTGTGTTGTGCGGGGTAGTGCCCGAGGACGTGTCTGTGTTGTTAAGCGTCGTGTTTGCGAATGCACCTCTGCTTCGCGCCACCCAGTAGGCGATCCGAGCCAACTCTCCTCTAACATTCTCCGGACCAATCACAGCGACGCTCCCATGAATGTCCTGGAGCGGTTGACACCCGGAGCCCGCGACCTCGCATATGCCGATTTGTCCGCGCGTCAGAGAGACGGAGTGGGGCAGTGGGTCAGGAATGGTTTTCCATGAACTGGTTGCGTAACGCCCGCCCCACAGCTCCGTCGCAAGCGCAACCCACCGTTCGGGATCGTCGACGTAAGCCGTCTGAAACTCCATTCCACCGACGAGGGCGCGCCCCGGGACTCGAGGTAGATATGCAGCGTCGGGGATGCCCAGGGCCGCCGTCGAGTCGCTGGGCTCACTGCACCGCAGTGCAACGCGGTAATCCAAGGTGGCGCGCAACTGCGCGTTGACAGACCCGGAAGGGCGTTGCGTCGCAAGTATCAGGTGAATGCCTAGGGACCTTCCTTGGGCAGCCACGGAAACCAGTTCCTCCATCAGCGTGGGGTGGGTCTGAGCGAGGACGTGAAACTCGTCAACCACCACCAGCAACCGCGGCGGGGCCCCCTCCCACTGCGCCCAGGTCCGCACATCCGCGGCTTGCATCTGCCGCTTGCGCGTTCGCAGAGCGGCTCCCAGGGAGCGGAGGAGCCAGGGGACTTGGGTCGCTTCGAGGTCACTCAAAGAATGTTCCACGTGGGGCAGTCCCGCTAGGTGTTCAAGGCCCGCGCCACCTTTGAAGTCAATGAGGATCATTCGCAACTGCTCAGGCGAGTAACTAAGCGCGTGAGAGAGCGCGAATGTCGTGAGGAACTCTGACTTGCCCGCCCCTGTACCCCCAACGATCAGCGCATGGGGTCCAACCTCTGTCAGGTCTGCGCTGACCAGACCCGACGTGGATCTCCCCACCGGGACCTTGACGCCTTGGGGAGAACCCGGAAAACCCAGATCCTCAAATGCAAGCCGGTCCTGTAAAGCATTGCCATGGTCCTCGGCGGAACAGAGCTGTTCAAGCCAGCCCCTGGAGCCAACCTCGTGTGATTGAAGAATGATCCGTGCGGTTGGCGGCACGTTGCGAAGCGTGCCTGACCAGCAAACCACCTGGGGTGCCTCCGCAGGTGCTGATGCCGCCCCGGGTTGAGGTGACGCGATGACGGGATGCTGCGTCATCGACTCCGGGCCGGAGGCAGGGGAGCCACGCACCACAGTGTCGTATCCGTGGGCGCGGATTTGCCCCCCAATCCACTGCGCATAGCGTTGCGCGCCTTTCCCCACCACCGCGATGACACCCTGGCTGCGCTTGCCCATCGGTAGTTTGATTTTGCTTTGCCGACCCGGCACACGGAGCACTGTCAACCGCTCGCTCGCCGTGTCCGCCACGCCGGTGTCCCGCCCGCGGTCCTGTTCACCGTGAGTCTCCCGGGCGGCACTAGTCAGCAACAGTCTGGCCTCATCCCACTGGCGCCAGCGTCTGCGAATCACCACCACCACCAACATGCCTGCCACCACAAGTGTGCCAACAACCCCCAGGGCCACGGTGGTCGAGGACGCGAGCCGCAAGACCAGGAGGACCAGCATGATCGGCAGCATGACCCGACCCGCGACCAGGGCCCTGCCACCACGGGTCTCGCTCCCTCCGGGCCACGTGTTCTCCCGGGGGCGCCCTCGAACAATCCAGGACCCCGAGCCCAACGTGACGCGTCGCCCGGGTCGAAGTCGCTTGCGGGCTACGGCTGGTCGGATGGGGTTGGTTGCAGAAAGATCGCTCAGATATAGACCCCCGTCGGGTGCTCGCCCCCGTCCCGCAGTAGTGATCTGAATGTGGCTTCGTGACAGATATGGATCTGTCAGGCCCAGACGTCCCCGACCCATCACCAAGCCATCGACAACTGGAATCACGCAACCCGTATCAGGCCCCTTGGCACACGCAAGGTGCAGCTCGGTTTGCAGGCATTGCTCCACGGTGGTTGTCATCCCCCAACCCTTACGGACCTAGCAGCAGCCCGCACCCGCGTCCTTAGCATTCTGTGGAAAACGCCAGATTCGACGCACTGGGGATACTGCCGCAAGCGTAAGCCGATCAGGGTGGGTGCAATCGGCCAGATGTTTGGAACAATGGCCCCATGAACAAGAATGGCCCCATGGAAACGGACGCGGACATCGCTCGCGGTGAAGCGCGCTGGGTCGAACTTGTTGAGGCGATAAATGAGGCGCGGGGCCGCTACTACGACCTCGACGAACCGACGATCTCAGACGCCGATTACGACGCCCTCTATAGGGAGCTAGAGGAGCTGGAGGCGCGTTTCCCCGAACTGGCCACCCCCGATTCTCCGACGGCTTCAGTTGGCGGTTCGCCCAGTGGCGCGTTTGCCCCCGTGGCTCACGCGCGGCAGATGACCAGCCTGGAGGACGTCTTCTCATTTGAGGAGCTTGGCGCGTGGTTCAAGCGCGTGGAAGGGCGGTGGCCCGATGAGGAGATCCCCATGACAGCCGAGGTGAAGGTTGATGGGTTGGCGGTGAATCTGCGCTATGAGGCGGGCGTCCTCGTGCAGGCAGCGACCCGTGGGGACGGGTTTGTTGGCGAGGACGTGACGGCGAATGTCCGCACCATCAAGACCATTCCTGTACGACTGCGCGGCGCCAACATCCCCGCCATTGTTGATGTCCGCGGGGAGGTCTATTTTCGGCTTGATGACTTCGAGGCGGTGAATGAGGCGCGCCTAGCTGCCGGTGAAAGGACTTTTGTCAATCCCCGCAACGCGGCAGCGGGCTCGCTGCGGCGTAAGGACTCTGCGGAGACAGCGAAGTTACCATTGTCGTTCGTGGTCCACGGTGTCGGCGAAGTGGTGTGGAATGAGGGCGAGGACGAGGACGAGGACGCCGCCAGCCGCCGGCCGAGCACCCAATCCGACTGGTACGACACCATTGCAGCCTGGGGTTTGCCGATCGGAGCTCATACAAAGGTGGTGACGTCGCTTGCGGAGGCCACCGCCACCATTGAAGACTTTGGGCGCCGCCGTGGCAGTTTCGAACATGAGATTGACGGTGTGGTTTTCAAGGTCAATGCCCTGAACCGCCAAGCAGAGATGGGGGCTACGTCGAGGACTCCGCGGTGGGCTGTCGCGTACAAGTACCCCCCTGAGGAGGCATTTACCCGGCTTCTTGATATTCAGGTTCAGGTGGGACGCACCGGTCGCGTCACCCCGTTCGCCGTGTTTGAGAAGATTCTTGTTGCGGGCTCCCACCTGCGCCACGCGACACTGCACAATGCTCGCGAGGTCAAGCGCAAGGGCATCCTCATTGGCGACCTCATCGTGGTCCGCAAGGCCGGGGACGTGATTCCCGAGGTCGTGGGGCCGGTCATGGCGGACCGTGACGGCACGGAACGTGCCTTTGAGATGCCGGAGCTGTGCCCTTCTTGCAAGACGAGGCTCGCGCCAGCAAAGGAGGGGGATGTTGATCTGCGTTGCCCCAATGCGGCGGGTTGCCCCGCGCAAATCACGGAGCGGCTCATCCACTTGGGATCCCGTGGCGCCCTCGACGTTCAGGGGCTCGGTGCTGAGGCGGCGGCCGCCCTGACACAACCGGAACTGGGTCGGGAGCGAGTTGTGGCTGCCCTGGTGTCCGGCGCGAAGGTGGCCTTGGAGAATGGGGAGCAGCTGGAACTCCCCGCCGACTCCCAGCGAACACACGGGGAGCTTTTCGCGGACGCTGAAGAACTGTTGCCCAAGCCGCAAACCGCGACGTTGACGTCCTCGAAAGACATCTTCAGTTTGCAGGCGGACGACGTCGCCGACATTTTCGTATGGCGGCCGGTGCGGGTGCGGGGCGTTGCAACGGGGGACTACAGCCAGGTCCGTTTCTTCTGGACGACCGCGTGGAAGAAAACGGTGCGGTCGAGGGCGGGCGTGAAGACAGCCCACTGGGGTCCCGTGGAGTCAGTGCCGCGCAAGAGTCTGCTGGAAATGCTGGGGCAACTTGAGGGGGCGAAAACCCAGCCGATCTGGCGTTTCTTGGTGGCGTTGTCGATCCGCCACGTCGGCCCCACGGCCGCGCAGGCGTTGGGCGCCAAGTACGGCTCGCTCGACGCGATCGCGGCAGCCGGTGTTGACGACCTTGCCGATACCGAGGGTGTCGGCCAGGTCATCGCTGACTCCGTCCACCAGTGGTTCGAGGTCGACTGGCACCGCGACATTGTTGCGGCGTGGAAGGACGCGGGGGCCGTCTTGGAAGCCACGCAGGAGACAGAGGAAATTCAACAGACTCTGGAGGGTGCAACCATCGTCATTTCGGGGGCGATGCCCGGCTACGACCGGGAGGGTGCGAAGGCGGCCGTGATTGCGCGGGGTGGGAAGGCGTCCTCGTCCGTATCGAAGAAGACCGACCTCGTCGTGGCGGGCCCGGGCGCCGGATCGAAGGTGGCGAAGGCAGAGGGGCTGGGGGTCCCGGTCGTGGACCAGATGGCTTTCGATGCCCTGTTGGAAGGCGGTCTAGAGGCGGTTGTCGCAAGCCACTAGGAGCCCGAGCGTGCCTAAACCACCAGGTTGAATGCCCTCACCAGTCGCTCCAACACGCGCGTGACTATGGGGCGTCCCATCCACTCTTCAATAGTGAGGGGCCGGGCCGTCGTGAGGTCATTCTCGAAGATAGCCTCCATGCGTTCCGCGAACCCGGGATCATCAATCTGCATGGTGACTTCGAAGTTGCCCATCATGGAGAGGCGGTCAATGTTGGCCGTACCAACGATGGAGCGGAACCCATCGGAAACCACCGTCTTGGAGTGAATCATGGCGTGCTGGTAGAGCCAGATTTCCACGCCCGCGCCAAGGAGCTCCCCAAAGTAGGGGCGCGCCACCCAGTCAGCCAGGATGTGGTTGGAGTACTCGGGAATGAGGACGCGAACCTTGACACCGCGCCGCGCCGCCAAAACCAGTTCACGCAGAATTTCCCGGTCGGGGATGAAGTACGCGGTGGTGATCTCAAGGGATTGGGTAGCGCGGCGGAAAGCGTCAATGTACTGCAAGCGCACTGGGAACAGCAGGTGAGAAGGCAGGTTGAAGGCAGCGGTGATCTGGTCATCCCAGGGCAGCTCCTCGCCCTCGGGCAACATGGGTTGGTCCCTGTCGCGGAATGTGTTCCAGAACTCTTGGGCACCTACGGAGAGTATTCTCACCGCCGGCCCAACAAGGCGGATATGGGTGTCGCGCCATTCCATGCCGAAGTCTTTACCGATGTTGAACCCGCCGACGAAACCAACGGCGTCATCGACCACGAGGATCTTGCGGTGGTTGCGCCCGGTTCGGCGCATATCTCCCAGGAAGAGTCCGATGCGTAGTTCTTTGACTCGGTGGACGTGCAGGGTCGGCAGATTTGGGAAGAACTTCAGGGCAGGAGCCGACTTGAAAGAGCCAAAACCGTCATAAATAACGAAGACTTCCACGCCGCGCTGCGCCGCCCGCACCAATGCTTCTTTGAAGGCGAAACCCACCGCATCTGAACGCCACACATAAGTCTCAAAGAACACCGTGGTCTTCGCAGAATCTATGGCTTTGATCATGTCTGCGTAGAGAGTTGTCCCCTCGGTGTAAGCCTGGATCGCGTTATCGCCAACCAAAACCTCTTGCGGTGGCATGGTTGGAAACCCGTGTTGACCACCTGGGATACGCATTTTGCGCACCTTATCGATGGCGTATACGGCACCGACGGCCGTGAACTGGGCGGCACCAGCCACGAGGGCGCCGGTGCGGGCAATGCGCAACAACCGTGCTCTGCGTGCGCTTCTGGAAGGGGGTGTCGGGGGCATTGCATCCTGGGACATGGACTAAGACTACGCAATCTGCGCGCTAAGCTGGCACCCATGGCAGAAAAGACAGTCACAAGAGACGAGGTGGCGGAGCTCGCCGACCTCGCCTGCATCGCTCTTTCCGATGAAGAAATTGCACAACTAGCACTCGACCTAACCGCGATCACCCAGGTGATCGACTCGGTTGCGGCAGCCGTTCCAGGCAATACACCGCAGACTGGTCACCCGATTCCCCTATCCAACGTGATGCGCCCCGACGTTGTGGGGCACACTTTGGATCGCGAGGTGCTGCTTTCGCAGGCACCGGCCGCTTCTGAGGGAATGTTTGAAGTGCCGCGGATTCTGGAGGAAGACTGATGAGTGACTGGATGAAGCTGTCCGCCCTTGAGATGGGTGAGGCGCTACGTAGTGGCAAGGTGACCTCTGCCGAGCTGGTGGAGGCCTCTCTGGCCCGCATTGAGGCTCTGAATCCCTCAATACACGCCTTCCTCGCAGTTGATGCCGAGGGCGCTCGCGCCACCGCCAAGGAAGTTGACGAACTGCGCGCTGCGGGGGCCGACCTGCATCCGCTGGCTGGTGTTCCCGTTGCGATCAAGGACAACATTGTCACGGAAGGCCTGGAAACAACGGCTGCCTCGCGTCTCCTGGAGGGGTGGATCCCGCCCTACGACGCCACGGTTGTGGCCCGCATCAAGGAAGCGCGCCTACCGATCGTTGGGAAGACGAACCTGGATGAGTTCGCAATGGGCTCCTCGACGGAGTTCTCTGCCTTCGGTCCTTCCAAGAACCCGTGGGACCTGTCCCGCGTCCCGGGTGGGTCCGGCGGGGGTTCCGCCGCGGCGGTCGCCTCCTACATGGTGCCCTTCGCCCTCGGATCCGACACGGGCGGGTCGATCCGCCAGCCAGCCATGTTCACGGGCACCGTCGGCGTGAAGCCGACGTACGGGCGGGTTTCCCGCTACGGTGCGATTGCTCTTGCGTCCTCGCTTGATCAGGTTGGTCCAGCCGCCCGCAACCTGGCCGACGCTGCCGCCCTCCAGGACATCATCGCAGGCCCCGACCATCGTGATGCGACATCGCTGCGTGAGGATGCCGGTTCGATGACGGACGCCCTCGGCGAATCCGTCGAAAACGTCGTCAAGGGTCTGCGCGTCGCCGTCATCGACGAAATCCTTGCCGAAGATTACGACGAGGACGTGCGGGCGAACTTCGAACGCACTCTCAAAGAGCTTGAGGACGCGGGCGCGGAGATCATCCACTTCTCGCTTCCATCTATCCAGTACGCGTTCGCGACGTACTACATGATCCTCCCCGCGGAGGCGTCCTCGAACCTGGCCCGCTTTGACGGAATCAGGTACGGAACCCGCTGGATCCCAACCGACAACCCCACCCCGACGGTCAATGAGGTTATGGCGTACACCCGCGACCAAGGCTTCGGCGTCGAAGCGAAGCGCCGCATCATCATGGGCACACGCGTCCTGCGCGCCGAAAACTATGACGACTACTTCGGTGCCGCACTGCGCATGCGCACCCTGGTTCGTGAGGACCTTGAGAAGCTGTTCGAGCAGGCTGACGTGTACGTTTCACCGACCGCTCTTTCGACCTCGTTCCCCTTTGAACGTGAAGTGAAGAGCCCGGTTGAGGCCTACCTCAACGATGTTGCAACCATTCCCGCAAACCTTGCGGGACTGCCCGCCCTGTCGATTCCCAACGGGGTCGACGCCGCGGGCCTGCCCACCGCAATCCAGGTGGTGGCGAACCAGCGTGAAGATGCGCGCCTTTACAGCGTCGCGTCTGCCATTGAAGAACTTGTTGCAGAGGACGTGGTGGAATGCCGCTACCTCGATGATTACTCGGTGCCCGCCCCCGCGCGCGCCGATCGGGAAGGTAAGTGAGGGCGTCGTGGCAAAGATGACGTATGAAGCGGCAGTGAAGAAGTACCAGCCGACGCTCGGCCTCGAAGTTCACGTGGAACTGAACACGGCGACGAAGGCTTTCGATGACTCCCCGCAGGAGTTTGATGCAGAGCCAAACCGTTCCGTGAACGAGGTCTCTGTGGGGCTGCCGGGTACCCTTCCGGTTTTCAATGAGCAGATGCTGGAGTCAGCGATCCGCCTGGGACTTGCCCTGAACTGCAAGATCGCTGAGAACACGACGTTTGCGCGCAAGCACTACTTCTACCCGGATCTGCCGAAGGCCTACCAGATCTCGCAGGCTTCCGATCCAATCGCGTACGACGGTTACGTTGACGTGGAGTTGGCTGACGGCTCCATGTACCGCATTGAGATCGAGCGTGCTCACATGGAAGAGGACGCCGGCAAACTCAACCACGTGGGTGGCGACGGGGCGCGCATTCATGGTGCCACCTACTCGCTGGTTGACTACAACCGTTCGTCTGTTCCGCTGGTAGAAATCGTCACGAAGCCATTCACCGGGGGCGGGGAGCGTGCCGACGAAATCGCTGCCGCCTACGTGCAGACGCTGCGCGATATTTTCCGCACGCTGGACATTTCTGAGGCGCGGATGGAGCGCGGTAACGTCCGGGCCGACGTGAATGTCTCCCTGCGTAAGTCCGAGGACGATCCGCTGGGAACCCGCACTGAAACAAAGAACGTCAACTCTTTCCGCTCCATTGAGCGTGCGGTGCGGTTTGAGGTGGCGCGACAGGCTGAGATTCTTGATGCTGGTGAGAAGGTCTTCCAAGAGACACGCCACTTCCATGAGGAGGACGGTTCGACCTCGTCCGGGCGTCCCAAGTCGGACGCTGACGACTACCGTTACTTCCCCGACCCCGACCTGCCGCCACTGACCCCTGACCCGGTGTGGGTTGAGCAGTTGCGGGCGGGCCTCCCCGAAATGCCTGCCGTGAAGCGGCGCCGCTTGCAGAAGGAGTGGGGTTTGGCCGACCTGGAGATGCGTGACATCGTGTCGTCGGGCGCGTTGGAGCTGGTTGAGGCCACGGTTGCCGAGGGTGCGAGCCCTGCTGCTGCTCGCAAGTGGTGGAATGGTGAACTGGCTAAGACGGCTCGTATCGACGGCATTGCCCTGGCAGATCTTCCCGTCACACCGGCGCAGGTTGCTGCCCTGCAAACCCTGGTTGATGAGGGGCGTCTGACGGACTCACTGGCGCGTCAGGCACTGGAGGGCGTTATGGCGGGCGAGGGCGAACCACACGAGGTTGTCGCTTCCCGTGGCCTCGAGGTTGTCTCTGACGACGGTGCACTTGGCGAAGCCATTGATGCCGCGATCGCTGCAAACCCGGATGTGGTCGCAAAGATCAAGGCGGGCAAGGTTGCAGCGATTGGCGCCCTGGTTGGGGGCGTCATGAAGGCAACCCGAGGCAAGGCTGATGCAGCTAAAGTTCGCGGCTTGATCGCAGAGGCCCTAGAGGTCGACTAAGGTGCGGGTCTCGCACCGTTCTTACCCGTAGTAAAGGCCGTTTCCTGAGGAGTTTCCGTGGCTGTTTCACCGTCGTACACCGCTTCATACCGTCTGTTGGTTGATGAATCCAAGACACGTGTGGCAGCCATAGTTGACGTCGCCACCAAGAGTGGGGCAAGCATCAAGGGTCTTGATGTGGCAGAGTCCGAGGGCGGGGCGATGGTCATTGATGCCACGTTTGACCTGCGGGATTCGCAGCACCGCCACGAGGTGCGCGGTGCCCTGGAGGCGATGCCAGGGGTCACTGTCAAGTCCATTGCTGACCAGACATTCCTGGACCACATTGGCGGGAAGATAGCGGTTTCGCCGCGCAGTCCGCTTCGTAACCGGGACGACCTGTCCCGGGTTTACACTCCCGGCGTGGCGCGTGTGTGCACGGCCATTCACGACGAGCCTTCGAAGGCGCGCCTCCTCACCATGAAAGCCAACACGGTGGCGGTGGTTACGGATGGGACGGCCGTCCTCGGCCTCGGGGATATTGGTCCCGAAGCAGCCCTGCCCGTCATGGAGGGGAAGGCTGTGTTGTTCAAGCATTTCGGTGGGGTGGACGCGTGGCCGGTCGTCCTCGACACTAAGGATACGGAAGAGATTATCTCGATCGTCAAGGCGATTGCTCCGGCGTACGGGGGCATCAACCTTGAGGATATTTCGGCGCCCCGCTGCTTTGAGATTGAGGCGCGGCTGCGCGACGAACTAGACATTCCTGTCTTCCACGATGACCAGCACGGCACGGCAATCGTGGTTTTGGCGGCCCTGCTGAATGCGTTGAAGGTGACGGGGAAGACGATCGAGGACGTGCGGATAGTCGTCTCCGGTGTGGGGGCGGCGGGCTCGGCCATCATCAAACTGCTGTTGACTGCCGGGGCTGTTGACATCATCGGTTACGGCCGCGATGGTGCGCTGTCGCGTGACACGATTGGCGACGCACACGAGTCGCGGCGCTGGCTGGCTGAGAACACAAATCCCCACCTGGTGAAGGGGGATTTGAAGGCTGGGCTCAAGGGTGCGGATGTCTTTATTGGCGTGTCCCGCGGGGGCATTCTCACCGGCGACGATATTGCCACTATGAATGACAAGGCGATTGTTTTCGCTTTGGCGAATCCGACACCTGAGGTGGACCCGTGGGAGGCCAACCAGCACGCAGCGGTGGTGGCGACGGGGCGGTCTGACTACCCGAACCAGATCAACAATGTCTTGGCGTTCCCGGGGTTGTTCCGCGGCGTATTGGATGCTCGGGCAACGGAGATCACGGATGAGGTCCTACATGCTAGTGCAGAGGCGATTGCCGGTGTGATCAGCGAGGACGAGCTCAGCGAGAACTACATCATCCCCGGTGTCTTTGACGATCGTGTGGGGCCCGCCGTGGCGCACGCGACGAAGAAGGCGCTTGTGGGCGCGCATCACGTGAAGATCACTCCGCAGGAGGACCTGGGGTCTGCTAGCCAGAGGGCGAGCCTGGCCTAGGGGCCCCTGGCCGAGGCGGGCAAAGCCCCGCCTCTAGCGGCCCAGCCCCGTCGGCACCGCCCCCGTGTCCGGGTCTGTCTGCCCAAAGTACAGCGCAGCCCTCCAGTCCTGGCGGTCTATGGGTGTGGCGAGCTCCGGCGCCCCCTTTTGGCCATTGTCAGCCATCGCCAACGTGGCGCGCTTGTCGGGCACATAAAACCAGCTTTGCAAACCTAAGAAAATGTCTTGGAGCGAGTTCCTCACACCTATGAACGACACCAATCCCACCGTGCACAAAACCCCGTTGAACGCAGCAAACGCAGCATTGCCCCAGTTCTGCGCAATCACGTAGAGCACAAACACGTAAAACGAGTAAGTGATGATCACGTAGGGCGCCAGTGCGAAAGGCCAAGGTGCAGCAGTGCGGCCCTCAACCTTCGGTGTCCTCGCAAACGGGATCTTCTCATTCGTGATGCCCTGCTCTACAGACTTGATTGTCCCCGACGTGTTGACAGCAAGCAGCACCAGGTTGAACGCGTAAATTCTGAACACGTCCAGATACTTGTAACGGCACGACTTCAGATCCATTGCCATGGAGATGAAATACGGCAGCGCGGCGGCCAGCACCCACGGACTCAGCAGTCGGGAGTCGAACGGGTACCCCAACAACAAAATCAAACCTAGTGACGCCCAAGCAATCGATGCCATGTAGTTGACGCGCAACGCGGTTTCAGGCATGCGGACAGGGTTGCGCGTCTCTTTCCGCAACCGCCGCTCGCGCCAAAATTTGGGCAGGATCAGCAACCCACCATTTGCCCAGCGTCGCCGTTGGATAACAATGGAGCCAAAGTCGGGTGGTGTCGCCGAATAGGAGAGCCGTTCCGGATAGTTCTCAAGAGTCCACCCGTAAAGCCCCAAGTCGATGGAGGACTCAGTGTCTTCAATGACGGTGCGATCCTGAATGTAAACAGTGACGCTATGCGGTCCTTCATTGTTGACAACAGCGATGTCTTCCAGAGCCCTCTTCCTAATCACAGCATTTGCCCCAACCCAGAAGGTGGCATCGTGAAAAGTCAGGCCCTGATGAAGGATGTGCTGAATGTCAGTAGTGGCACCCGAAATCCGTTCCATCCGTGTGGGAGCACCACGGTATGAAGAATAGGGGGTTTGAATGACCGCCACCTTCTCATTTGTGGGTTGCTCCAAGAAGTAGACCAAACGCAGGCAGTAGTCGCGCAACAGCATGGAATCGGCGTCAAGCGTCAGCAGATACTCAGAGTCGGGAATCATCAGATCCGCATACTGCCCATCCGCTGCAGGAAGCAACTGCACACCCTCCGGTGTCTCCACGCGTCTCCAACGGTTGCCCATGAGGGAAATGTAGGAGTTTAGGTTCATTGCCTTGTTGGCTTCGTGCGAAAGCGTAGAGTATCTCTTCCTTTCGAAGCACCCCACCGAAGCGGTGAAGATCCGCACCAAGCGTGTGTACATTTGCTCAACGCGTTCAGCCGGAAGGGTCGCACGGTCCCTGACCGCCTCCGCAACCGCAGCGGCATTCTGCCGCAGATCCTGCGCTAGACCGCCGAGGACGTCCTCCCGGAAAAACAGGTCGGTATGGTCATGGATTTCCCAAGCATCGGCCTTGGCAAGCAACCATTCGACCGCCCACCTGTACTCCGTGGCCAGCCGACCCAGCTCACTACCCCCGATTGCGGCGCGCCCCCCATTCTCATCCAGCGCCCTCGCCCTCGCCTCCATGAAACGTGTTGACGGTTCTGCGAGTTCCTGGGTGATCTGCTCCCCCAAACGGCGTGTGGCCAGCAGCTCTGCGCGGCGGTCTGGATCCTTCGGGAAGGGTGGGTCATCAATGAGGAGCATGACGCGTACATCCGGGAACTCCTGCAAAGCAGCAGACCACAGTGTTTTCTCAACAACCGGGAGCTCTTCAACATAGGAAGGCACCAAGAAAGTGATGTTGCGGTCGTAGTTTGCGGATGAAAAATGACGGTCGAGGACGGCGCGTGGCACCCGTTTATGGTCGCGGAATCGAACCAGCGCCCCCCGCCTTGAAACCAGATACATGGTGGCGGAAAAGCTCAGTGCCGTAACAACCGCCAAGTAGACCCCGGCCTCGACCACGACCCGCAGCGTGTTGAAGTCGCGCTCAATCCACATGCGGACAACCGTGGTCACCGCATACATGAACCAGCACGCCACCGTAATGATGATCGCGATGCGCGCCCACGAAAGCTGCGCCGTGCCGGGCTTCCTATGAAGGATCGGTAAGGATTTTTGGGAACGCTCAGCTCCCCATTCACGCCTGCGGGTATCAGCCGTCCGAGCTTCAGTTGCGTCAGCCCGGGCTTCATCATTGAGAACTTCCACAGTCTCAGGTGTGGCTGGGTGACGTGCCATGGGGATCCTTCCAAAGAGGCCAACACCAGAGCGCTGAAAGCGGATCAGCACCGCGTATACTGACACCGATGTTTTGCCCGCCCCGATTCTACTTCATGGCTGTGAGCGGGGCACACCGTCAAGCAGGGTTGACTTGCAGATTGGGCTTCCAATGAGCACGCGATTTCCCGGACGACGCTTCTCTGTTCGGAGGCTTTTCATCTTCGTTGCCGTCGTCATCGCCCTCGTCTGCGGAACCGTCCTAGCCGTGGCCTACCAGGTGCAGGCGTTCAAACCGTTGCGGACACCGTGGACGGGTGGCTACGTTGATGTCACGGAGACCCCGACGTTCCAGTTGGAGTCGCGCACCGGGTCTGGGCAGAAGAACCTCGTTTTGGCGTTCATTGTCGCCGATGATGGGACGTGCAGCCCGTCGTGGGGAAACTACTACACTCCGGATGAGGCGAACACCGACCTCGACCTCGACCGCCGCATCGCGCAGTTCCACAAGTCAGGACGCACACTAATGCTGTCTTTCGGCGGAGCGCACAACACAGATTTGGCGCGTGCCTGCTCAAGCGCTCCGGAGTTGGCGGACGCGATGGGGAGCGTCATCGACAGGTACGGTGCGAGGGCGATCGACCTCGACATTGAAGGGGACGCCCTCGACGATGTTGCCAGTCAGAAGCTGCGTAGCGACGCGGTGCGGATCCTTCAGGAGCGCATGAGTGACCGTGGCGAAACCCTGGCGGTTTGGCTGACACTGCCAGCAGACCGAGCCGGCCTGACCAACCGGGGTGTTGGGGTTGTGCAACAGGCGCTGCAGTCGGGCGTGAACCTGACCGGCGTCAACTTGATGACGATGAACTTTGGTGTCCCCTCCAACCAGGTTTCGCTTGCGGATTTGAGTACTCAGGCTCTGCAGGCTGCGCACGGGCAGATTACCCGCACTCTCCTCATGTCAGGGCGGATCGCTACCGCGCCTCAGGTGTGGGGGATGCTAGGCGCAACCCCGATGGTGGGCCAGAATGACGAAGTGGACGAAGTGTTCACGATCGAGGACGCGATCGCGCTGCACTCGTTTGCCCAGGCGAACAACCTTGGTCGGCTCTCCTTCTGGTCGCTGAACAGAGACCAGCAGTGTGACTCAAACTATGCGGACTGGCAGACTGCCGTGAACTTCTGCTCGGGGATTGCTCAAGACACCCTGGAGTTCGACGCGATACTGAGCTCAATGAGGGATGGAGGCGCGGACCAGGTCCTCGCAGATCAGGTGCCCGCGCTGCCGCAGTCAAGCGGGACGTTGAGTGGCGCGGATGATCCAGCAACAAGTCCCTACCCGGTGTGGAGTGCGCAGCACAACTACGTGGAGGGCGAACGGGTTGTGTGGCGCCACAACGTCTACGTGGCGCTGTGGGCGAACCGCGACTACATGCCTGATGCTGTGGACGCCCAGGGGCAGACTGCCTGGCGTCTAGTTGGCCCTGTTCTCCCGGGGGAAACTCCTCGGGAACTGCCGACTGTCCCCGCCGGGACATTCCCCGCGTGGGACGCGCAGGCCATCTATGACACGCCTGACCGGGTTGAGTACGAGGGCGTAATCTACGAGGCGAAATGGTGGACGCAGGCTGACAGTCCAGCGGCCTCGGCGGGAAGTGACAGCTCGCCTTGGCGACCTCTGACGGAGGCTGAGATCCAAGAGATACTGGGCGCAGATCGCCCCTAGCCGAGGGTTGCGCCTATGGTGTCCAACCGGGTGAGGAACTCGGTTGCGGAGACTGGGTTGCCAAACAGTGGGCCCTGGACAATGTTGACGTGAAGGCGATCAAGGTAGGGGACTTCTTCGGGTGCTGTAACGTCACCGGCGATGATCTCAAGCCCGCTGGTGCGGAGGCCATCAAGGAATGTCCATGTCGGCGACTCTTCAGATAAGGCACTCAAAGTGGGCAGGAGGTTTGCCGCCAGCTTCATTGACCTGACGGGGTAGTGAAGAAGGGCTGACAGCTCAGAGTAGTTGGTGCCGGTGTCGTCGAGGGCGATGTGGACATCGTTCTGTCTTGCGTAGGCCGACGCCTTGTCGCGTGTCTCGACTGGAGAAACCATCAGGTCGGACGCTTCCAGTTCAAGCACTATTTCCAGGTCGGGGTTTTCTGCTCGCAGCCTCTCATATGTCACCGTGAACTCGTGATCCACGAGTTCGGTTGGGGTGATGTTGACTTGGATGCGGCGCAGATCGGGGCTGAGCGCGCGGAAACGCGACATGTCCGCAACTGAGTGTTCCAGGATTTGCCGGGAGAGTGTGGCGCGTAGCCCCAACCGTGCGGATTCACCGTAAAGGAACGCGACGGGGAGTGCGCCGAAACCCGCGTCAGTGAAACGCACAATCGCCTCGAGGGCCACGATTTTCCCGGTTTCACGGTCAACTATTGGCTGGTAGACCTGGCGGAGTTGGTCGTCGCGGATCGCTTGGACGAGGGCGGCTGTTGGCCCTCCCGAATTCACCAGTTCGTCCATGCTGGACCCATCCGTATATCCCGTGCCATCGACCGCCATGTTTACGTACTTGCGGCGTGCCTCCAAGAGCTGCTTGTCAGCAAGAGACACTAGGCGTGCACGCTCCTGGGGATTGTCATTGTTGGCAATGACCAGGGTCTGCCCGAATGTGACAGCCACAAGTCCGCGGCTGGTCTCTACGGGGCTTTCAACCATGCGGTGTATCTTCCAGGCTGCCTGCTCGGCTTCCCTGCTGGTGGCAAGCCCAACCATTAAGACTGCGAACTCGTCCCCTGCGATGCGGTACGCCGTTGCGCCCTCGACCTCCCTGGTGATTTCGCCCAGACGCCGACCAATACTCTGCAGGACGTGGTCACCGGTTTCAGGACTGTAATTCTGGTTGATCAGGTGCAGGTCGCCCAGCTGCAGGTAGAGGAGGCCAGTCAAACCCGGGCCGTCCTCGTCCGTGTCAATGTCTGTTAGTTCGGCACGCAGCGCCCGGTAGTTGGGGAGGTGGGTCAGCACGTCAGTGTTGGCGATCGAGCGCATGTTGGAGACTTCTCGCTCAGAGCGCAGAGACTCTTGGGCCAGAAGGTTGATGGCTTCAATGTAGCGCCGGTCTGAGAGGGTGAAAGGCCTGCCGAATGCGCGGCGCCGAACGGTTGCCGTGGTGTTGGGCTGATCCAGGTCCAAGGGCTTCGTGGTGACGAAGCGGCCGTCGTAGCTGCCCTTATGGCTAGTTGGGCCCCCAGGGCGGAGGCTGACATCAAAGTAGGGCAGGCCCTGTTGGAGACGTTGCACCATCTGTTCTGCTACGGGAACGCCAGCGGCCCAAGGAATGTCCTCCAGTGCTGAGAGTAGGGACTTCTCCCTTTTGACCCTGTGGTGTTGGCGCCGAGCCGAAGCGAAGAACCCAATCGTTGCGACGACCGCCAAGCTCAAGCCCGCAGTTATTGCGAAAAGGGTTGGGGATCCGGCATGGGAGAAGGTCTGTGCCAGCCATTGTGACAGCCCATAGATGCAGACGCCTGCGAACGATTGGCCGAGGGCACTCCCGACAATCCGAGACCAGGAAATGCTGGTTGCCAGCTGGGAGAATGAGGCTCCCACTTGCAGCGATATGGCAAAGTAGGCGACTGCAAGGGCGGCGATGAACGCGCCGATGATGGAGAGTGCGACGCTGAGAAACTGGCCGCCGCTGTCTGTTCCAATCAGCCTTATGGTTTCCGTTGGAACTGCACCTCGCAGGCAGATGACGACGGCGGAGGACACGGTGGTGAGCACGGCGACGGCGGCAGTTTCCGGGATGCTACGCAGGCTCCAAAGACAGGAGATCAGGATGGCGAGCACCCACACGCCAAACAGTGCCCACCCTCCGGGTTGTCCCGGGTAGAGAACACTCAACACCATGGGGGACAGGCTCATTGTCAGGGTCATCGGTACGGTTCCGACGGAGAATCGCAGTGAGCCAACCAGAAGACCGAGCAGAACAATGACGGCGATCTCAGCGACGTAGCCTTCTAGAACTGCACGTTGGGCATAAAGCGCGAGGACGGCTGAGCAGATGCTCAGCATGATCCACACCCAACCGATCACAGTATTTCGGCGCTCGACTGCCACCGTTTGGTTCACTGCACTTGCCTCCTGAGTCGGACCCCACAAAGGCGCTTTCTTGGGTGCCTCCTTTCATTATGCAGGCAAATGTGCTCTTGGGAGGAGGATTCGTTGTCACCCCTTGGCCGATATGGGTGGTTTCACTCACCCGCTGGCTCACCCTGCGTCTGTTGTTGCTTCGCCGCCGCCTGGCCGCCGCTTCACCCGGGGTCGGGTCGGAGCTGGCGATGGCCAGCGCAACCGGAAACGGGGTTTGGTGGACCAGCCCCATGGAGGCGGACCAGCCCAGCGGGGCTGGGGCTACAACCCGCCCAACACCTGCGCGATGAGGATCTTCGCCACCATCGCCACCGGGTAAACAAGGGCATATCCGAGGGCGACCCGGGGGTCATCCCCGGTACGCGTGTTCGCGAACGCGAGCACTGCTGGTTGGGTCTGCGCCCCGCCAAGCAGGCCGGACAGCCGGGTCCCGCCCATGCGGAAGATCCATCGCATCGTGACGTAAAGGCCAATCGCCATGATCAGCGTGATGATGATGCCGAGGGCGAGGATCTTGACCCACGACCCACCGCGGAACGCCTCCATGATCTGCCCACCTGCGACCGTTCCTGCCTGCGCTAGGAAGATCAGCAGGCCCAGTTCAATCAGCACCTGGCACGCGGTGAAGGGCACAGCCGTAACAAATGGGCCGATGCGCCCAAGCTTGCCAAAGATCAGGCCGATAATCAGCGTGCCAGCCGCGGCACCAATGCTAAAGCTTGATCCGCCGACTGGAATCGCAATGTGTCCGATGAAGATGCCGAGTGCCATACCAAGGCCCATGGCGATTGGGTTGATGTCTGAAAGACCGCGCGCCGAGTCACCAAAGAACTTGGTGATCTGTACCATTTTGGAGGTCGGGGCAACGACACGAACGCGGTCACCCTGTTGGAGGACGAGGCCGGGCTCACCGATCAGGTCAACGTCACCACGGCGAACGCGAGAGACGGTGGCTGAGTACTGCTGAGCCAGGTCGAGGCTGCCAATTGTGCGACCCGCAACCTTGGGGTCCGAGACGGTGATGCGGCGGAAGTCCAGGTAGGAACGGTCACGCATCAGTGAATGGCTTGAGCCATGTCCCAGTTCTTTGGCGGTTTTTGCCACCAGTTCGGTAGGTCCAACAACGGTGATCAAGTCGCCGGGATCCAGGGTGTCAGACATTGAAGGACGAGTAATAGGTCCGACTTCGCCGCGGCGCAGGCGTGAGAAGGTGACCTTGCCACCCATCTTTTCGTAAAGGTCACCGATGAAGGGGTGATCCGTGCGTTCCACGCGCACGGTACGGTTCGCGATGGGGGTGGGGGCATCCTTGTCCGTTTTGGAGTAGGCCAGTGCGGCAAGGCTCGCACCGATCATGCCAATGACACCAAAGATGTAGGCAATCGAGTAGCCAACTGTTGCCTGCCCGGGGTTACCTGAAGCATCACCCGCCGCAGCCAACGCCGGGGTGTTCGTGAGGGCGCCTGCGAAGGTTCCTGCAACAACGGCCGGGTCGAGGTCGAAGACATAAATACCAACCCCGTAGCCAACGCCGGCCGCGATGATAAACAGAACCACCATGGTCAGGAGCGGCCCAACTGCAGTCTTCAGGTTATGGAAGAAGGAGTTGCCAGAGTTGATACCTATAGCAAAGGCAAATAGAACTAGTCCAAGCGTGCCAATAGCTGGGGGGAGAACCAGTTCAACGCCTAGCTCGCCAGCCCAGGCAGCCAGGATGATTGCGCTGAAAAGGACGGCTGCGGGCCCAAGCCCGATGCCTTTGATCTTGATATGACCGAATGCCATGCCAACACCAATTAGAAGGAAGAGGACCAGCACAGGCTGTTCCGCAAGATATTCAAAGACGCCAGTCAACTCAGTTCACCTTTACGGCAGGGGGACAAACAGGCTCATGGTACTTCACCTGGGGCGCCTCACCTCTAGCACAAGGTCCTGCCCGGACGAACCTCACAGACCGACAGGCCTAAAGCCCTCTCGGTTCCAGAGTTGAGCAGCGGCTTCCTGGAGGTAAACGTTGGGGTATCGCGACACTGAACCAAACTGTGAGACGTAAAGCTTCCCGCGGCCGCAACGCCTAATATGGGCCAGGTGAAGATCTTGGCGGCAGTCCTGGCGTTTGCGCTCGTGGTCGTTGTACCCGGGCGTACGGTGCCTGCTGTCTGACAGATGGTCCGTACGCCTTACACCCCACGCTCACAAGTGCGGGGGTTTTTTGTTGCCACGGACGGGCTAGGACGGAGAACAGACAAGTGACCACAGACCAAACAATGACCGGAGCGGAAGCCATCATCCGCTCCCTCGAGGAGCTGGGGGTGAAGGAAGTATTCGGCATGCCAGGAGGCGCCATTCTTCCCACCTACGACCCGCTCATGGATTCAAGCATCCGCCACATCCTGATTCGACATGAACAGGGGGCGGGGCACGCGGCCGAGGGTTTCGCTATCACTAGTGGACGGGTTGGGTGCGCAATCGTCACCTCGGGCCCGGCGGCTATGAACGTGATGACGGCCCTGGCCGATGCCAACCTTGACTCGGTTCCAATCGTCATCATCACCGGACAGGTTGGTTCCGCACTGATTGGCACTGACGCCTTCCAGGAGGCCGACGTGGTTGGGGCTTCGATGCCGATCTCCAAGCACTCATTCCTTGTGACAAACCCTCAGGACATTCCCTCGCGGATCGCCGAAGCGTTCCACATTGCTTCAACGGGTCGCCCCGGTCCCGTCCTCGTTGACATCACCAAGGATGCCCAGGCAGCACAGATGCAGTTCTCCTGGCCGCCTGCATTCGACATTCCTGGCTACAGAGTGCCCGGGAAGCCCTCCCAGAAGCAGATTAGGGCAGCGGCGGCGGCAATCAACGACTCAAACGCCCCCGTGCTCTATGTCGGTGGCGGCGTGATTCGCAGTGGCGCATCCGCTGACTTGATGGAGCTGGTCAACCTCACCGACGCTCCGGTTGTCACAACCCTTCCTGCTCGCGGCGCCATTCCAGACAGCGACCCCCACAACCTAGGAATGCCCGGCATGCACGGCACGGTTGCCGCCGTTGGTGCGCTGCAGCGTGCCGATCTGGTGATTGCACTCGGTGCCAGGTTTGACGATCGCGTGACAGGACGTCTGGACACATTCGCACCCCGTGCCAAAGTGATCCACGTCGACATTGACGCCGCTGAGATCGGCAAGAATCGTGAAGCAGACGTGCCGATCGTTGGCGACTTGAAGGCCGTCATTGAGGCACTCAATGAGACCCTCCCCAGCGTGCTGTCCCCGACCTACAAGGATGACCTCTCCGGTTGGTGGCGCTACCTGGATCGCCTCCGTGACTCCTACCCGCTGGGATGGATCGATACGGCAGACGGCCTGATGGCGCCGCAGTACGTCCTCGAACGGCTTTCTGAACTGTCAGGACCGGACGCCATTTACGCGACCGGCGTGGGTCAGCACCAGATGTGGGCGGCGCAGTTCTTGAAGATTGAGAAGCCGCGCCATTTCGTGACTTCCGCGGGGCTTGGCACCATGGGTTACGGTCTACCAGCGGGCATCGGCGCGAAGGTTGCCAACCCCGACAACGTGGTGTGGATCGTTGACGGCGACGGATCCCTGCAGATGACACTGCAAGAGTTCGCAACGGCGGTCACCAACAACATTCCAGTCAAGGTCGCCCTCATCAACAACACCGTCCTCGGCATGGTGCGCCAGTGGCAGAACCTGTTCTATGGGGAACGCTACTCAAACACCGACCTCAACGTCGGGGTGGAACGTCAGGTGCCTGACTTTGTCGCGCTGGCGGAGGCATACTCAATGCCTGCCCGCCGCGTTGAGGTGGCCGAGGACGTAGATGAAGCGATCAACTGGGCCCTGTCCATCAATGATCGCCCCGTACTTCTTGATTTCCGTGTCTCTAAGGATGCGATGGTGTGGCCGATGGTCGCAGCCGGCGTTTCCAATGATGACATTCGCTTCGCGCGGGGAATGGCGCCAATCTGGGATGAGGACGAGTGACCATGGCTGAACATTTGCACACCCTGACAGTTCTGGTAGAGAACAAGCCTGGCGTTCTGACACGCGTCGCCGGCCTGTTTGCTCGCCGGGCGTTCAACATCAAGTCTCTGACGGTGGGGGAGACGGAGAAGTCCGGTATTTCCCGCATGACAATCATCGTTGACGCGCAAGACCAGCCCCTTGAGCAGGTCATCAAGCAGCTCAACAAACTCGTCAACGTCCTCAAAGTGGTTGAGTTGCCCGAGGACGAAAGCGTGGAGCGGCGCATGCTTCTGCTCAAAGTTCGCGCGGATGATGAGACCCGCACGGCCGTCTTGCAGATCGTTGACCTGTTCCGCGCTCACGTCATCCACGTTGCCCCCAAGACCGTCATCATTGAGTCCGTGGGCACGCGCGGCAAGTTGGAAGCGCTGCTGGAGAGCCTCGAGCCCTACGGCGTGAAAGAAATTGTTCAATCAGGTGCGGTGGCGCTCAGCCGCAGCCCACGGTCTTTGACCGACCAAATTAAGGAGAAATAGTGGCAAAGGTTTACTACGAAAACGACGCCGACCTGGACCTGATTCGTGCCAAGAAGGTTGCGATTATTGGCTACGGCTCACAGGGACACGCACACGCACTGAACCTGCGTGATTCGGGTGTTGACGTTGTGGTCGGGCTGCGCGCGGGCTCCGCGTCGTGGGCGAAGGCCGAGGCCGCTGGCCTGCAGGTTGCAGAGGTCGCCGACGCTGTCGCCCAGGGTGATGTCGTCATGATCCTGGTGCCAGACCAGTACCAGCGCACTGTTTACGCCGAGCAGATTGCCCCGAACCTGAAGCCGGATGGCGCCCTGTTCTTTGCTCACGGTTTCAACATTCGCTACGGCTACATCGAGGCCGATGCCGCCCACGACATCTGCATGGTTGCCCCGAAGGGCCCGGGTCACAAGGTTCGCGAATCCTACGTTGACGGCCAGGGCATTCCCGCCATTGTTGCCGTTGAGCAAGATGCTGACGGCCAGGCTTGGCCGCTGGCCCTGTCGTACGCCAAAGCAATTGGCGCGACGCGCGCCGGCGCCATCCAGACCACCTTCACGGAAGAGACTGAAACCGACCTCTTCGGTGAGCAGGCCGTCCTTTGTGGTGGCGTGTCGAAGCTGATCCAGTACGGCTTTGAGACGTTGACCGAGGCCGGCTACCAGCCCGAGATCGCCTACTTTGAGGTCCTTCACGAAATGAAGCTGATTGTCGACCTCATTTGGGAGGGCGGCATCACCAAGCAGCGCTGGTCGATCTCTGACACCGCCGAGTACGGCGACTACGTGTCCGGCCCCCGCGTCATTGGCCCGCAGGTCAAAGAGGCAATGCAGGACGTCCTCGCCGACATCCAGGACGGCACTTTCGCTAGGCGTTTCATCGCCGACCAGGACAACGGTGGTCAGGAATTCAAGGCCCTGCGCGCCGAGGGCGAGTCGCACCCCATCGAAGCCACCGGCAAGAAGTTGCGCGCCTCCTTCGGTTGGACGCAGGAAGATTCCGACTACAAAGATGGATCTGCTGCCAGGTGAGTAAGGATCGTTCCGCCCTCCGCGTCGCCGTCATTGCCGGGGATGGTATCGGGCAAGAGGTGACTGCGGAGGCGGTCCGTGTTCTTCAGGCCGCGTTGGTTGATAGCGACCGCACCCTGGTGCTGGCCGACTTTGATTTGGGCGCCAACCGCTACCTGGCGGATGGGCACATTTTGGACGAGGACGATCTGGCTCAACTGGCCGAGTTTGACTCGATTCTGCTCGGTGCGGTGGGGGATCCTCGGGTCACGCCGGGCGTCCTCGAACGCGGTTTGCTGCTCAAGTTGCGGTTCGCTTTTGATCACTACGTCAACCTGCGCCCTTCCAAGCACTACCCGGGTGTGGCGTCGCCGCTAAGGGACCCTGAGGGCATCGATTTTGTCGTGGTGCGTGAGGGGACCGAGGGGCTCTACGTCGGCAACGGCGGGGCGGTGCGGGTTGGAACTCCACAGGAGATCGCCACCGAGGTGTCGGTTAATACTGCGTTCGCAGCCGACCGTCTGCTGCGCTACGCGTTCGCCCTCGCTGACTCGCGCCCGGCGAAGCACCTGACTCTGGTGCACAAGATGAACGTCCTCGTCCATGCCGGTTCCCTGTGGAAGCGGCAGGCGGACGCGATTGCGCTGGAGTTCCCGCAGGTCAGCGTGGATTACCAGCACATTGACGCCATCACAATCCACCTGCTCAATAAGCCGCAGAGTTTTGATGTCATCGCAACCGACAACCTGTTCGGGGACATCATTACGGACGAGGCCGGGGCGATCACCGGTGGGATTGGTCTTGCGGCCTCGGGCAATATTAATCCGGGCGGCACGTTCCCTTCCATGTTTGAGCCGGTCCACGGCTCAGCGCCTGACATCGCGGGGCAGGGGATAGCGGATCCGATCGCCGCGATTGCTTCAGTGGTCCTGCTGCTGGAGAACGCGGGCTTGCAGGCACAGGCGGACCGTGTGCAGCGGGCAATCGATGCGGATATGGCGTGGCGGGCGGAGCATCCCGACCTGGCGCGCGAACGTGGGACCAAGGACGTCGGCGCAGCGGTCCTTGCAAAACTAAGCTAAGGATGGGCCGGGCGCGACTGGAAGTGGTTGCGTCGCCCTCGACCAAAATCACGTGGATTTTGAGAGGAATGGGTCGCCATGACCGAAACGAACTCCGACAGTAAGTGGAACTCTCTTGAGGCGGAGTTCCGCGCCCAGCGGCTTCCCGACGCAGATGTTGCGGCGTCTCGTTTCCCCGTCATCCCCAACGTTAATCCTGCCAGCGAAGAGGATCACGCTGCGGCGATGGAAGAGCTGGCTTTTGGGGTCCGATTTGGCGACTACATGGCTGTTGCTGACTGGTCGGTCGAGGACGGGTGGCACGACAGGCGAGTCGTCCCCTTCGGGCCATTGCAGCTGTCCCCGGCGGCAGCTGTCTTGCACTATTCACAAGAGATCTTTGAGGGGTTGAAGGCGTTTCGGTGGGCGGATGGGAGCATTTGGACGTTCCGTCCCGGTTTCAATGCGGCACGTTTGAACCATTCTGCTCGGCGCATGGCGATGCCGGAGATCCCGCTGGATGACTTCATTGGGTCTTTGGTGCAGATGGTGCGGATGGATGAGCGTTGGGTGCCGGGCGCTCCCAACTCTTCCCTGTATCTGCGCCCCTTCATGATTGCTGATGAGGAGTTCGTTGGCGTCCGTCCCGCCCACCACTACAAGTACGTTGCGATCGCGTCCCCTGTCGGCCCTTACTTTAAGGGCGGTATGAGTGGTGTGTCGATTTGGGTGAGCACAGACTTCAACCGGGCCGCTCCCGGTGGTACGGGCGACGCAAAGACGGGTGGCAACTACGCGTCGTCGCTGCTCCCGCAGCGCCTTGCAGCCGAGAAGGGGTTTGAGCAGGTCTGCTACCTGGATGCGGAAACAAACACCAACCTTGAGGAACTGGGCGGCATGAATGTCTTTGTCGTCAAGAAGGACGGCAGTGTCCTCACCCCGCGCCTGACCGGCACCCTCCTTGAGGGCGGGACACGTAGCGCCATCATCCAGCTGCTTGCCGACCGTGGCATTGAGGTTGACCAGGCAACCATCCCGCTCGCCTGGTTGGTGAAGGCGATCGAGGACGGGGAAGTTGTAGAGATGTTCGCTTGCGGCACCGCCGCTATCGTCACTCCGATCGCGCGCCTTGCGGGCGACGGGTTTGACGTCACCCTTGATCGTGATGAGGTGACGGGGCAGATCCTTGAGGAGCTCGGCGGTATCCAGCGCGGCACGATCCCGGATCGTCACGGCTGGATGTACCAGTTGGTCTAGCCCGACCCGCCCCAACCTCCCAAACCGCCCAGACCTCCCAAACCTCCCAGACTTCGCGAGATCGCTTAACTCAGCCAAAAAACACCCAAAAACAGCGGAAAATTGGCTGAGTTAAGCGATCTCGCGAAATGTATATGTTGGGGCGAAATGTGCGTCTGGGGTAGGTACCCCAAGGCCACATCGGTTCCCCACGTAAACACTTCACGAAGGCACCGGCCCACCCCGCTGCACGCGCGGTCTAGCTTGCGCCAAGCATGACCTGCGCCCCGGCGGGCGGGGCGCAGGCCCTGCGCGCCGCCCCGGCCCAGCACGCTGTCGGCCCGACGCCCGCCCCGGCCCTGCGCGCCGCCCCGGCCCAGCACGCTGTCGGCCCGACGCCCGCCCCGGCCCTGCGCGCCGCCCGCCTCTGCCTAGGTTCTGGAGTGCCCCTGCAGAATTACTACCTATGGAGGCAGATTTCGACCGATTATCTCCGTTTGCGGGCTCGAGAGGTAGCTATTCTGCGACGGCGGTCTTGGGCGACGGCGGAGGGGTCTCTTGAGGAACGGGTACGCGGAGGTCCCAATCGAGGGTGGGGCTGCTGAGGTCGTCCAGTCACTTCCGGCCATTCATGGAGATCCATTTGACCGCATGTTAGTGGCGCAAGCCCGCGTTCTTGGGGTCCCCCTGTGGACCTGCGACGCCAAGGTTTCGGAGTATGGCCCGGGAGTGCGGCTTATCTAGGTCGCCCGGGACCAATAGAACTGCAGACGCCGCCCACTTGAGTAAGCCCGATCCTAATGTCGCCGCTGTCACCTAAGGTCGCCGGTAATTCGCAAGAACATAAGCGACCTTTGGTGATAGCGGCGACCTTAGGGGGTGGGTCGGGTGATAGCGGCGACCTTAGGGGGGTGGGCATCTGTGTTCTCGGATGTCGCATCACGTACGAGGGCGGGCCCTCTTCAGTGCGTGCCCAGAGATCCACACGCCGTTGCGCTCATGGCCCGCTACCCATGTCTCGGCGCCTGCATGCCTCCTGTTGTCACCCGTCGTCTTTCGTGTTGGAAGGTCTAACTTCGCTGACTGCGCGGCAAGCATCGAGTAGTGGGTCGCAGAAGACTCAAAGGCGGTAGGTAGTGACATCATCCTTTCCGTCTGGAGTGCAGGTGGCAGCTCGTTGACCGCCTCCTGCGTTGCCTGGGGGAGACGCGCCCCAATCGCCTCGAATATCCCTGAAAAATGAGTGCGGGAGATGCCTAGATCGTCGGCTGTGAGGGCGAGGCTCTCCCCATTTATATAGTTGTAATGGAACGCATTCCCGTAGCTCATGGCCGAACTCTCCCGAAGTCGCGCCGATCGCGGGTAGTAGATTCCCTGGGTTGAGATGAGGTCGTACAGCGGCGCGAAGAGAGTACTAGCACCTGAGTGCAGCACGCTGTAGTTTTTCGCGTGAGCGTCCGTTCCAGCAGTGAGGAGATTGAAGATCACTGCCTCTGCAAATTTCCTCAAGTCATCTTCAACCCGCATGGAGTGGGATCGAATCGCAGCGGATACTTGCGCAATTCCCGGGCCGCCGTGTTCTTCATACTTCAATTCAGGTGGCGTCGCCAGAACTTGGCAGAAGTCTTCCTGGTGAACTCTGGCTACCGTGCTTTCAGGGGTGACCAACCGGTCAAACCTCTCCACGACCAAGGTCGGCAGACCGTCAAGATCGAGCATCTCCACAGCTGCTACATCTAGGCCCGTAAGATTTGCGGCTCGCATCGTGACGTACTCAAGTGCCTGTGTCTCTAGGTTGCTCATCGAAGCGACTGCCATGCCGGGCTTGACGATGTGTGTACTCGGCATGTTGCCTTGCGGCTCAAACCAGTCACCGCCTGTTTTGACAACTGCGAACTTTGGTTGCCCTCCGGCAAGTGACCACCTATCAAATGAGTCGCCATGGTCCCACACCTTGGGGGACCTGACGAGCGACTCAATCTTCGCGGCCATCCCAGCCTCACCTATTCCGGCGAGGTGTCCGTCCTGGCCTGGCGCCTCGCCGTTAGGAAGAATCTGCACCGCGCCTGGCGCATCGACCCCCATGTGGTGCAGCAGTGCAAATGCACTTGTCTGCGTGATTCCGAAGTGGGTGGCCCAACTTCTCCGCGTTGTCGGATCATCAGGAAGGAGGTTCTCAAGCCATGGCATGACCACCGACGGGCCATGAGCCAGACGGTCAATTGGCATGCTTATTGACAGGGGAGTTGCCTGCGCGGCAGAAATATAGTCTGAGTTGTAGATGAACTCGACTAGTCCCGTCTCTCCTTGGTGAAGCTGGCCGGCGAGGGACCCCTCCAGCCACAAGTCGAGCGTGTGCATCACTTGCGCCCCAGGTGTTCTAGGAGAAGATTGGTCTTTGCCTGGCTTTCCTCGCTCACGACCTTGACGTCGAGGTATCGGTTCAGCGCCCTCATCGCCGCGATTGCTGCCCCGATGGTCGGCTGCTGCCGACCTGATTCAACGCTGATCACCCAGGATCGGCTCTTGCCAACCCGTTTGGCCAACTCTTCTTGGGTGATGCCCTCGCGGATTCTTGCGTCGCGGAGAACGCGGGCAAAAGTTGAGGCGTTACGTAGTTCCACGGTACCCCCAATGTCGCTTATAGTCTTCTTTATATGGATGTTTACTATAAACAACATTGCTGCGAATGTAAACATTAGTGAACATTTAGGCTGTTCGGGATGACGTTCGAAAGCTCGTGTGTTCGCCCGGGACCAACAGAACTGTAGACGCCGCCCACTTGAGCAAGCCCGATCCTAATGTCGCCGCTGTCACCTAAGGTCGCCGGTAATTCGCAAGAACATAAGCGACCTTTGGTGACAGCGGCGACCTTAGGCTGGGGGCCGGGCTACCGCGGGTGTCGCGGGAGCGGGCACGTACGAGGGCGGTGCGGGCATGGGGGCGGGAGCGGGCATGGGAGCGGGAGCGGGCATGGGAGCGGGCACGTACGAGGGCGGTGCGGACACGTACGAGGGCGGTGCCGGCGCGTATGAGGGCGGGGCCGCGGTGCAACGAGGCCCATGTGGTCGAGGTCGCCCTTGTTAGGCTCACCTAACCTGCGATAATAGACAGGTGTCGTCTAAAGCCCTCGTGAAGCCCCCGCTGCCCAAAGGCCGCCTCCTCATCCTCTCGGGAGCGATGGTTGCGCTACTGAGCGGGCTCGACGCCGCCCTGCTGCGTCTGGGCCTCAAAGCCCCCGTCGCCTCCATGGATCTAGCCAGCCTGCACGGCGTCCTCATGATTTTCGGCTTCCTTGGAGCCGCCATCACCCTTGAACGAGCCGTCGCCCTCCAGTCCGACCGCCGCCGCATCTCCCTGTGGGCATACCTCTCGCCCGTCGCAGCCGTGGCAGGCACCGCCCTTGCCCTGACACAAATTGCGCTGCACGGCGCCGAAGCCACACGACTCCTTCCCACACTCGCCTGGTCCGCCTCCATGGCACTGCTGGTCGGCATCTACGTCGTGGTGTGGCGCAAGCAGCCCATGATTGCAGTCCTCGTCCAAGCCCTCGGCGCCGTCGCGGGCCTTGCCGGAATCCTGCTGTGGGGGCGCGGATTTGAGATCGCCCAGATCGTCCCCTGGTGGTGTGCGTTCTTGATCTTCACCATCATCGGCGAACGCCTCGAACTTGCCCGCATCACCTTCGCCCGCGGCTCGACAGAGGCGCGCGTCCTCGGCGAAGTGATCCTCACCTGCGTCGGCCTAGTGATGACCCTGTTCGCCCCCGCACTGGGCTACCCGCTCCTCGGCCTCGCCCTTGTCATTGTCGCCCTCGATACCGCCCGCCACGACATCGCCCTACGCACCATCCGTCTACCCGGCGCCCCCAGGTTCATGGCAGCCTGCATGCTAGCCGGGTACGCCTGGATGATCGTGGCTGGCAGCATCTGGGTGATCCGCGGTCCGGTCTTCTCCGGCTACGGCTACGACACCGTCGTTCACGCCCTCACCATCGGGTTCGCGCTTTCCATGGTCCTGGCCCACGCCCCCGTCATCATCCCCGCTATCGCCCGCCGCGACCTGCCCTACAACAGGGCAATGTGGGCTGTGTGGGGCTCGCTACAACTGGGTCTAGTGATCCGCGCCCTCGCTGGGGCCCGCATGGCCGAGGGTGCCTGGCAGTTCGGCGGCGCCCTCGACATCGCCGGCGTCCTCGCTTTCGTCGTGGTCACCGTGACGACCATCGTCATCGCGGGCCGCCCCCGCGCTACAACGCCGCCGGCACCTGCCGCCGAGCAGGCCCCAGAGCCATCCCCCGAGGCCGCCAAGTGAACCCCCAGCCCACCACCGCCAAACGCAACCGCGGCGATCGCATGACCACCGCGTGGATGGCGGCAGCCCTACTCCTCTTCTCCGCCACCATCGTCGGCCGCACCGCCATCCCCCAGTCGTGGTGGCTGTCGATCCACATCCTTACCCTGGGGGTCCTGAGCAACGCCATCCTGCAGTGGTCGTGGTACTTCTCCCGCTCCCTGTTGCGCCTGCGCCGCGATGACCCGGCCGCCACCACCCACCAGCACCTCCGCCAAGTCCTCTTCAACGTCGCCCTAGTCGCCCTCATCGTCGGCATGCTCGCCGCCAACCTACTGACCGTCACCATCGCCGCAGCCGGCGTCGGCGCCATCATCGCCTGGCACGGCATCGCCCTGGTTGTTAGTGCGAGGGCGAAACTGGGCTCCCGTTTTGCCGTCGTCATCCGCTACTACATGGCCGCGGCAGCCTTCCTGGTGATTGGCTGCGTGTATGGCGCCATCATCGCTTCCGCCATGTTCCAAATCGACGCGCCAACCTGGGTGGTCGCGGCACGCAGCGGCCTGACGCTAGCGCACTCCCTAGTCAATGCCCTGGGGTGGCTGGGCTTGACGATCCTCGGCACCCTGGTGACCCTGTGGCCCACCATGTTGCGCACACGTATCGACGAGGACGCTGTCGCCTACTCGACCCGCGCCCTCCCCGCCCTGGTTGGCGGACTCCTCATCGCCCTTGTCGGCGCAACCCTGGGACAGATGCTCTTCACCGCCGCAGGCATCGCCATCTACACCTGCGCCGCTGCCTGGGGGATCGGCATGCCGCTGGTGGCTGAGGCCCGCAAGAAACACCCACACGGTTACGCCACCTGGTCGGCCCTCTCTGGCGTGACCTGGGGATTACTCAGTCTCCTCGCAACTACCATCACCCTGGCAACCTCTTCGTGCCCCGACCAATTCCGACTGGTTTCCCCGACCTTGATCGTCATACTCGGCGTTGGCGGCGTCCTGCAGATCCTGGTCGGCGCCCTCACCTACCTGATGCCGGTTGTTATCGGTGGCGGCCCCGCGGTGGTCCGCCTCGGCATCGCTGTCTTGGAGCGCATGGGCCCCTTCCGCCTCATCCTCCGCAACGCAGGCCTTGCCCTAGCGCTCACCACCGCCGCCGCAGCGCCTCTTTTCTGGCTTCTGGTTGTCCTCTCTTTCACCATCGACCTGGTGATGTTTGGCGCCGACGGCATTGAGCAGGGCCGCGCCAAACGGTCCGCCCAAAACAGAGCAACCACGGAACCCACACCCCTGGCAGATGAATCAGGAGCCCAGAAATGACGACAGACCAGACCAACCGCAGGGCATCCTCTGCCGTGGCAGCCATCGTCGCCATCATCGTCGTGGCAGTCGCTGCGCTTATGGTCGCGCCCAACCTGGCGGTCACCTCGGCGGGTGGGGCCGAGGGCGCAACCACTGCGCCGCCCTCGTCCGTCACCGCGACCGGGGAGATCACAGAGGTTGAAGTCACCGTCCAGGGCATGTCCTTCATCCCCGGCACCATCGAGGTCCCGGTCGGCAACACCCTTGTCGTCACCCTCAACAACACCGGGGATCAGCGTCACGACCTCACCTTCGCCAACGGCGTCACCATCGAACCTGTCGCCCCGGGGGCCTCCGCCACCGTCGAGGTCGGCGTCATCACCGCAGACATGGAGGGCTGGTGCACACTTCCCGGTCACCGCCAGATGGGCATGACACTGGATGTCATCGCTGTTGGAGCCGCGGCCTCAACTAGTGAGTCAGCCGATTCAGACACGAACACAAACACGGGCACCCACACAATGGGTCACTCCATGTCTTCCTCCACAGCCCCCGGCATGGATGCCCTCATCGCCGAGGCCGCCGCCACCGACCCTTACCCCGCCGAACTACCACTCCTGAGCGACGAAACCACCCACGAGTACACCTTCACCGTAACCGAGGATGAACAGTCCCTGGCCGAGGGAGTTGTGCGTCCGGTATGGACCTACAACGGCACCTCCCCGGGCCCAACCCTGCACGGCCGCGTCGGTGACACCTTCAAAATCACCCTGGTCAACCAGGGGACAATGGGCCACTCCATCGATTTCCACGCCGGCATCGTTGCCCCCGATGAGCCGATGAGGACGATCGAGCCGGGAGAGTCCCTGGTCTACGAGTTCGTCGCCCCCCGCTCCGGGATCTGGATGTACCACTGCTCCACAATGCCCATGGCCACCCACATCCAAGCCGGCATGTTCGGCGCCGTCGTCATCGAACCGGACGACCTAGAAGAAGTGGACCGCCAGTACGTCCTCGTCCAATCCGACATCTACCTGGATGATGACTTCGCGGCCGGTGACCTAGTCCCCGACCTGACTGCGTTCAACGGTCGCCCCTTCCAGTACGACGCACACCCCCTGACAGCGAACGTGGGGGAGAGGGTCCGGGTGTGGGTGCTTGACGTCGGACCCAACTCTGCCCTGTCATTCCACGTCGTCGGCACCCAGTTCGACACCGTGTGGTCCGAGGGCGCCTACTCCGTCCACCACTCCACCTCCACAGACGGCCTCACCAAGGGTGACACCGGCGCCCAAGTCCTACCGCTCCTCGCCGCGCAGGGTGGCTTCGTTGAGTTCGTGCCGGTCGAGGCCGGAACCTACCCCTTCGTCAACCACATCATGTCGCTTGCGGAACGCGGCGCCCACGGGCTGTTTGAGGTGGGGGAGTGACGTCCGGTTTACGGGACCGACACCTGTGCCACTTTGCCCACTCCAGAGAGAAGGATCGGGCCATCGAAGTCGGAGATGAACAGGGCTTGGCCGCGGGAAATGGTGGTGGTGCCAGCCAGGGTTTCGATGCCCACTTGGCGATTAAGGCCAACCAGGATGCGGGGGCCTGTGCCGGGAAGGCGCAGGGGGTTCGGAAGGTTCGGGTTGCCGGCGTTTGGGGAAGCGACAGTTAGTTCAAAGTCTTCAACGGGGGAGCGGAAGAGGTCAATGCCCGGAATAGGGTGCTCCGGGGCAATACGGGTCGGCGGGATACCATCAAAGTTTGCGCTGTCCAAAAACAGTTGGGGGTCAATGTGTTTTGAGGTGAGGCCCGCACGGATGACATTGTCAGAGTTTGCCATCACCTCCAAACCCAGCCCACTCTGGTAGGAATGCACGGTGCCCGTTGGGACAAAGGCTGCTGTACCAGGAAGCAAATGCAGGTAGTTCATCAGGAAGCACATGACGATCCCCGGTTCGCCGGGGAAGTCAACCTGCAGTCTTGCGATGATCGAATCAATCTCTGGTTCAGGGGAACTGCCGTCACGAAGACGTTCAGAGCATGCTGCCGCAAAATCCTTCACCTGGGTGGGGGTGGGGCCATCCTCAGAATCTAGAATCCACGACACAACAGGTTTGACACCCCGGCCCGCTGCCAGGCGCAGGCGACGGGAAAGCCTGGACGCCAAGTGGCAGTCCAACCCCTCAAGGCGGGCCCGGGCTTGGCGTCGCACACAAAATCCCACCAGCGCAACAAAATCAGTGAGCGCGTAAATCATTTCAGGCTTGTGAGTGGTGTCCTGGAAAACCCTGCTCGTCGCCCCAATGGGGATACCTGCAGCGTTGTCCTGTTCAAAGCCCTGCACTGCCAGGCTACGTCCGGGATGAACCTGCAGAGAAAGAGCTCGGGCCGGAGCTATCAGTTTCACCAGGTAGGGGAGCTGATCGCCAAACATGTACTGGGTGGAGGGCCCAAGGAAAGCCGTTGGGTCACTGTCTATGGCAGAGCGCAGGTCGGTGCCGGAATCAAGTAATCCCGGGCCCAACTGGTGCGCGCCAAACCACTGTTCCGCCCAGGGTAGACCGTCCTCGTCCTTCCCCAAAAAACTGGGAATCAGGCTTGGTGAACCCCAGTCGTGGTTCTTGGTGACACCGCTCAGTCTGTCCACTGGTTCCCTGTAGGTTGTTTTGGGTGGGGCCGCTCTAATTGTGGGCTGCGTAGTACTCGGCGAGAGTATCCGTCTCAAATGCCTCACGCAACTGTGCCATGCCCTCCGGGTCCAGCAGAATGATGGACTGACCGTCGGCCGAGGTGCCAACCCCGGTGGTCGGTGCAGTCATGAAGTAGAGGTCGGACGTGCGCACGTTCCGCAGGCTGGCGGCCGTCTGCACAATGTACTCGGTTGTGACGCCCTCGGTAACAGCCAGGTAGGGGGAAATCGCGTCAACCATTGCGATCAGACGGGTTGGGTTCGTGAGAGTCTCGCTCGAGATCATCTGCTTGACGACAGCCTTCATGTAGGCCTGCTGGTTGCGAACACGCTGGTAGTCCCCGTCGGCGAAGTTCTTGCGCGCGCGAACGAAGTCAAGAGCCTCTTCGCCGTTCAGTTTGATGTCGCCTGCTGGGAAGTTGTGACCGTTTGCTTCGAAAGCAACCGTGTTCGTTACAGTAACGCCGCCGAGGGCGTTGGTGAGATCCTTGAAACCCTCAAAATCAATGACAACGACCTCATCGATACGCGTACCAATCAGACCTTCAACGACCTGAACGGTAAGAGGAAGGCCCCCGTATGCCATGGCTGCGTTGATCTTTGCCTCCCCAAACCCTGGGATATCAACCCAAGAGTCGCGCATGATGGATGTGAAGTAGATGCCGTCACGATCCGCGGGCAGGTGCATGACCATCATGGTGTCAGAGCGGCTATCCTGTGGTCCGTCCAACGTGCCCTCGTCGATAGCGCCTCGTGTATCTGACCCGAGAAGCAGGATGTTCTGAGCGTTGTCCTGGCGCTCTGCGGGACGGGTTTCTTCCTCGGGGAAGGCCTCCGTCAGTGTCTCAGTATTTCCTTCGTAAGAGGTCGAAACGCGAGTCACGAACCAGCCGAGTACTGCGGCCACAGCCACAGCCGCTGCGACCAGAACAGCAAGGAGGGTCAACCCGATTTTGCCGCCCGTGGTCATTTTTGTTCTGGCGGTGGGGGCGGGTTTGCGCGTCCGGATCCTCGGGGTTTGCTGGCTCATGTTTCGCTTCCTGCAATGCTAATCGGACAGGTTTAACCAGGGTGTTATTCACGCCCTCTAGGACTCTACCAACGCACTGTGGGGAGCTGTCAGTGGATTCGCGCAACTAGTGAGACATCACGCGCGGCGCCCTGAGATGCTGACAGCGCTGTCATGCCGTACAGCTTCAGGGCCGGGGAGATGTGACGTTCGCGGTCCTCGGGTGTCCAGGGGTGTTCCCTCTCTTCCTGGTGGATGCGCCGTTCTTCCAGTTCGGCCGGGTCAACAAGCAACTCCAGCTTCGCCTCATTGACATCAATGAGGATGCGGTCCCCGGTTTCGACGAGGCCGATGAGGCCGCCCGCCGCGGCCTCGGGCGAGACGTGGCCAACTGAGATTCCGGAAGTGCCGCCGGAGAAACGTCCGTCTGTGATGAGGGCGCACTTGGTGCCCAAACCGCGACCCTTGATGAACGAGGTGGGGTAGAGCATTTCCTGCATGCCGGGACCACCCGAAGGGCCCTCGTAGCGGATCACCACGACATCGCCTTCCTTGACTGTCTTGTCGAGGATCTTTTCAATTGCTTCGTCCTGAGATTCAACGACGAGGGCGTTTCCTTCGAACCGGAACAGTGAGGGGTCAATGCCGGCTGACTTCACGATCGCGCCCTCGGGAGCGAGGTTGCCGTAAAGGACGGTGAGACCGCCCGACTTGACGTATGCGTTCTCAACGTCGTGAATACACCCACCCGCGGCATCCCGATCAAGTTCGGCCCAGCGGTTGTTGGTTGAGAACGCCTCGGTCGTGCGCTTGTTGCCGGGTGCGGCGCTGAAAAGGTCGATGGCCTTCTGGCTGGTCTTCCCACCGCGAATATCCCAGGCTTCCAGCCAAGACTCAAGGTCGGGCGAATGTATGGAATGGACGTCGTGGTTCAACATACCGCCACGGTCAAGTTCCCCGAGGAGGGCTGGAATGCCACCGGCGCGGTGCACGTCCTCCATGTGGTAGTCGTTGTGGTTCGGCGCCACCTTCGACAGGGTTGGGACCTTGGCACCGATGCGGCCGATGTCAGCGAGGTCGAAGTCGATCCCGCCCTCGCGCGCCACCGCCAGGATGTGAAGGACGGTGTTGGTGGAGCCACCCATCGCCATGTCCAGGGCCATCGCGTTCTCGAAGGCCTCCTTTGTGGCGATGTTGCGGGGCAGAACGGAGTCATCGTCCTCGTTGTAGTAGCGCTGGCACAGGTTGACGATGATTTGCCCGGCCTCTTCAAACAGGGCTTTGCGTGCAACGTGGGTGGCAAGAGTCGAACCGTTACCGGGTAGGGACAGGCCCAAGGCTTCGGTAAGGCAGTTCATCGAGTTAGCGGTGAACATGCCGGAGCAGGACCCGCAGGTCGGGCAGGCCAGCTTCTCTAGGCGCAGTAGTTCGTCGTCACTGATCGAGTCGTCGGCAGTCGCGTTCATGACGGTGATGAGGTTGCCGTGACCCATGGTGGAATCGCCGATGATGGAATCGGCGGGGATATTCTTGCCCGCCTCCATGGGGCCGCCCGAAACAAAGACCACGGGAATGTTGAGGCGCATGGCTGCAAGCAGCATCCCCGGGGTGATCTTGTCACAGTTGGAAATACACACCATGGCGTCCGCGCAATGAGCCTGCACCATGTACTCCACAGAGTCGGCAATTAGTTCGCGGGAAGGGAGGGAATAAAGCATCCCCTCATGACCCATAGCGATACCGTCATCAACAGCAATCGTGTTGAACTCTTTGGCAACGCCCCCGGCCTCGACAATCGAATCCGCAACAAGTTTGCCCATGTTGCGCAGGTGAACGTGACCTGGAACGAACTCGGTGAAGGAGTTGACGACAGCGATGATCGGCTTACCAAAGTCATCATCACCCATACCCGTTGCACGCCACAGGGCGCGAGCGCCAGCCATGTTGCGGCCGGCTGTGGAAGTTGCAGAACGGAGAGGCCGTGGCATGAGTTCCTCCTGGGAGTCCGAGCGGCCTACCTGTTCCTCTTATCCAACGCTGTTGACCGCAACTGGTGTTGCACCAGCTTAGGCGGCCTGGGTGAAGAGAAACTGATCCGTTCATCACGCGGCCAACTCTTTAGGAGCGCGAGATGTCGGAACCCCCTTTTAGACTGGGGGCATGCACGGAGAATACAAAGAGCCCGGTGGGAAGCTGGTAGTCGTCGACCTTGAAGAGGGGGTTGATGATGATGGTGTGAAGCGCGCGGTGGATGTGAAGATCTCGGGTGACTTCTTTGCTGAACCTGAAGACGTCATCTTTCGCCTCCAGGACGTGGTTGAAGGTGTGCCGACTTCGTCTTCGGCAAGCAGTATCGCCGCGCGCATTGAAGCGCAGTTGCGGCCAGACGACGTCTTGTTCGGGGTCAGCCCGCATGGCATCGGGGTTGCGATTAGGCGTGCGCTGGGGGCAGCCGTGGACTGGGATGACCTGGACTTTGAGGTGATTCACGGGCCATCTGTGAACCCTGTTGTAAATGTTGCGATGGATGAGACGCTGGTGGAAGATGTGGCCGCTGGAAGGCGGAAACCATTCATGCGGATTTGGGAATGGGATGCGCCGCAGATCGTCATTGGCTCATTCCAGAGCTATGAGAATGAGATTGACCCACAGGGTGTCGCCAAGCACGGCATCACCGTGTCGCGGCGGGTGTCGGGGGGCGGTGCCATGTTCATGGAGCCGGGGAACTGCATCACCTACTCACTGGTGATTCCCACGTCCCTGGTGGACGGAATGTCATTTGAGGATTCCTACAAGTTCTTGGACCAGTGGGTGTTGAAGGCTCTGGAGCGGGTGGGGGTGGAAGCGTACTACGTGCCGCTCAACGACATCGCGTCCGCCTACGGGAAGATCGGTGGGGCAGCGCAGAAGCGGTATGCCAACGGATACATGCTGCACCACGTCACTATGGCCTACGACATAGATGCTGTGAAGATGCTGGAATGCCTGCGGATCGGTAAAGAGAAGGTGCGGGATAAGGGGTTGCGGTCCGCGATCAAGCGGGTCGACCCCATGGCCAGCCAGACCGGGTTGCCGCGCGGGGAGATCATTGAGGTTTTCATCGATGAGTTCGCTAAAACCTACGGGGCGGTGCCGGGGCGGATCACTGAGGCAGACCTAGAGAAGGCGGAAGAGCGGGTACGCACCAAGTTTGCGACTGAAGAGTGGGTGCACCGGGTGCCCTGATGCAGGAATGGTAGAAAGGTGTTCTTGTGGAGGGTAGAATATGTTCATGAGTCTGAACATCAAGAATCAGGAGACGCATGCGAAGGTTCGCCGCCTCGCTGAACTCACAGGGGCAAGCCAAACTGCTGCGGTCGATGACGCTGTGGAACGACGCCTCAGGGAGCTGGGCGCAGATCCCAATCTTGACCGTCGAGCTGAAGTCAGAGCTGCGCTCGCAAGGTTCGCAGCTGCATTCTCGGATGAGGAAGCTCATGCCCTTCAGGAGGCTCAAGAGGCCCTCTACGATTCTGAAGGGTTGCCAGTGTGATCATCGATACCTCAGCCATCATCGCGGTACTTCGCTCTGAAGATGAATCTGAGCGAATCGCTGAAGCGTTGGCAAGCACCTCAGACTTGAGGATCTCTGCTGCAACGTACGTAGAGCTGTTCGCAGTCCTAAGTCGTTCGCGGGATCACACGATTGCTGCCAGGCGGCTCCTTGACGATCTGGGTGCTACCGTGGAGCCCTTTGACCATGCTCAAGCGAAGATCGCATCATCCGCATACGTGCAATACGGGCGGGGAAGCGGGCATCGAGCAGGGCTCAACTTGGGGGACACTTATTCATATGCGCTTGCGTGGATCACGGGGCAGGAACTTTTGTTTGTTGGGGACGACTTCTCACACACCGATGTCCTCCCCGCACTCCGATAGGCCCGGGGCCCCTAGTTGAGGGCCCCGAAGGCGGCCGTCCTCAGGACCACTTGGTTAGAGTCGAGAGTTGCTGGGACATCGAGCACGCAGGTCAGTCGCCATGCCCCCGTGTCATCGGGATCAGCAATGATTTGTCGGGACACCCACCAGTTGCGATCTCCGGCAGATGTCACTGGCACGTCCTCGATGTTGTCGACACCGAAGGCTTCGAGGACCTCGGCGCCCTCGGGTGCTTCGGTGAGGTCGAAAAACTCGGAGGCGCGCGCCACCTGGTCGATGCGCATCCACTCAAACTCATCCCAGTAGGGGTCCAGTGCTGCCTCCCAGCGCTGCTGGTCCCACGGCGACCCTTCTGGTTCAAGCGCAGCAAGGCGCATGCAGTTGTCACGAGACAGAAGCTCGACGCGCTTGAACATCTCGTTGCGGACCGCAACGCGCAGGGCGTGACGGTTGGAGCCAAAGAGGATCCGTCCGTCCTCGTCGGCTCCAAAAGCACGTTCAGCACCTTCGGCCTCGGCATCCTGGCGGGTCAGTGACGTAAGTTCCCCGCCGGAGGCGCGGGCTTCCATCATCTGCTGCCATTCAGCAAGCAGCGACGTATCAACTGACCCGAGCATGTCACCCATCCACTCGATGACGGCCTCGACCTCGTCGATCTGATAGTGGGCGGGCAACACCTGGCGCAGGGCTTTGTAGACGTCGGACAGGTAGCGCAGCACCACGCCCTCAGCATTGTTGAGGTCGTAGCGTTGCACCAGTAGCGAGAACGTCAACCCGTCCTCGACCATCTCCCGAACCACGCGTTTCGGCGACGGTTCGTACCCCTTCACCCACGGGTTGGTCTGCGCGAAAGTCGCGAACATGGGGACCAGCAGCTCTTCCAGGGGCTTGGGCCAGGAGATCAGCGCTAGAGCGTCGCGCCGCTCCTCGTACTCCATCCCTTCGGCCTTCATGGTCTGGAAAGCACGGTCCTTCGCCATGCGTTGTTGGGCGTAGAGGATCTGCCGGGGATCCTCCATGACGGCCTCAATGACAGAAATGACGTCCATGGCGAATGAGGGCGATTCTTCATCAAGCAGATCTAGCGCCGCCAGTGCAAACGGGGCCAGCGGCTGGTTGAGGGCGAAGTCGTCCGGGAGGTCGCCAACAACCCGGATCGCCGTGCCCGCCCGCTCCTTCAGGGGGACGCGCTCGATCAAACCGGCCTGGAGCAGCGACTTGTAAATGTCGCCGAACTCGCGAAGGAAACGGTTCGACTCGGCCTCGCCTGCGGGGAGGCGCTGGGAATCGGAGGCCTCACGCGCCAAGCGAAGGATGCGTTCCTCCGGGTCACCCGGACCCTCCAAGACGTTGAGGAAGGCTGCGTGGCTGGTGTGAAAACGAGGGCGGAGGATCTCGGGTTGGGCAGCGGTGAGGCGCTCGAAAGTCGCTTTGGTCCAGGACAGTTCCCCCTGCTTCTTAGGGGAGGCGCCCTTCTTCGCCATCTTCTTCTGCTTCTTGCGGTCCCCGGCCTCCTGAGCCGCGGACATGCGGGCGCGTCGGGCCAGGGC